>JBGSQL010000090.1:0-7998 GCA_041738105.1 Rhodobacter sp.
GGCACGGCGACCCAGGGCTCGGCCCGCGCATCGGAGGCGGTGAAGAGCGCGCCAGGCCAGTCGGCGGCGGCGCCATCAAGGCGGGCGAGCATTTGCGCGCGGGTCAGCAGGTGGGTCTCAACCCCGTGCGCTTGGGCATGGGGCAACCAGCCCTCGAAATCGGCCATGTCCTTGGCACCATTGGCCAGATACATCACGCCGGTCTGGCGAAAGCCCAGCGCATCGCCGAACTCCTGTGCCAGGCTTTGCCACAGGCGGAGGCTTTCCACCATGATCGGCAGTTCGGCCGGATCGCGGCCCTGCTGGCGGATCCAGCCCCAGTTGCGGCTGCTCTGTTCGCCCGCGATGCGGCCCTTTTCGCACAAGGTCACGCGCAGGCCACGTTCGGCCAGGTGCCAGGCGGTCATTACGCCGACGATGCCGCCGCCGATCACCACGACATCACAGGCGGTCGGCGGCGGGCCGGGAAAGCGGACCGGCGAGGCGTCGGAGATCGGGAATGTCATGCGAGGCTGGCGAGCAGGCGTTGCATGAAGCGGTGGCCGGCCTCGAACTCGGACAGCTCAAGGTATTCGTCGGCCTGATGCGCCTGGGCAATATCGCCGGGGCCGCAGACGACGGCGGAAAAGCCCGCGGCCTGGAACTGGCCGGCCTCGGTGCCATAGCTGACGACGTGCTGGCCGTTGTCGCCAGTCAGACGGCGCGCCAGTGCCTCGGCCGCGCCACCCGGTTCGGGGCGCAGGGGCGGGATCGAGAAGTAGCGATCAAGCGTGATGCCGGTTTCGGGACGGATCGCCTGCATGGCGGCGACAGCGGTTGCGATCTCGGCCTTGAACCTGTCGACCCAGGCCTCGATGTCGTCGCCGGGAACGACGCGAAACTCGAAGCTGAAGCGGCAATCGGCGGCGGTGATGTTGTGGGCGGTGCCGCCCTCGATCATGCCGACGTGCAGCGTGGTCCAGGGCGGATCGAACAGCTGTGCCAGCGCGCCCGGCGTGACGGCGGCATTGGCCGCGTTCATCCGGTTCGCCCAGTCGAGGATCGGGGCGGCGGCCATGATCGCGCTGACACCCTGATGGATCAGCGAGGAATGAACCTCATAGCCCCGCACATGCACCTTGAAGCCGGTGCCGCCCTTGTGTCCGGTCACGACGCGCAAGCGCGACGGTTCCCCCACGAGCACCGCCTCGGCCCTTGGCAGACGCGCGGCGATATCCGCGATCATTGCCGGGGCGCCGGTGCAGCCCACCTCTTCATCATAGCTGAGCGCCAGTTGCAGCGGGCGGGACAGCCCGGTGCGCTGCCCCTGCACCAATGCCGCGATCGCCAGCGCGACAAATCCCTTCATGTCGCAGGTGCCGCGACCGTAAAGGCGGCCGTCGCGTTCGGTGACCGTCCAGGGATCCGACGTCCAGGTCTGGCCATCGACCGGCACCACATCGCTGTGCCCGGACAACAGCACGCCCCCGGCGACCGCGGGTCCGACATGGGCGTGCAGGGCGGCCTTGGTGTGCTCGGCGTTCCAGACGCGCTGGGTCGGGACTGCAAAACCTTCAAGATAGTCCTGAACCCAGTCGATCAACGGCAGGTTGCTGTCGCGGCTGACGGTTGGAAAGGCCACCAGCCGGTCGAGGATCTGGCGCGGGGTCAGGGGCGTGGGCATCGGGGGTTCCTTCCGCCCGCAGACTGTGGCGGACCGGCGGCAAGGTCAAGCCCGGGCGCGCACCGTGCGCTGACGCGGCGGCAGGGTCTGACGAAAGCATATTGCGGGGCGGGGAAAAACGTCTAACACTCGGTGCCAACAGCCGGACGGGCGTTTGCCTGATACCGCACAAGAAAAGCGATCTGGGGAGTGACATATGCCCGATGGGGCCGAGCCCGTCCTTGATGTCAGGGGCCTCAAGACCGTTTTCCGGACTCGGGGGGGCGAGGTTCACGCGGTCAATTCCGTCAGCTTCGATCTGCGGCCGGGCGAGTTGCTGGGCGTCGTGGGCGAAAGCGGATCAGGCAAGTCGGTGACGATGATGTCGCTGATCGGCCTGCTGCCCTCGCCGCCCGCCGATGTGCGCGAAGGTCAGGTGCTGCTGGACGGGCGTGACATCCTGCGGGTCGGAGCCGAGGAGCTGCGCGGCGTGCGCGGGGGCAAGATCGGGTTCATCTTTCAGGATCCGATGACCAGCCTCAACCCGGTGTTCACGGTGGGCAACCAGATCATGGAGCCATTGCGCCGGCATCTGGGGCTGAGCAAGGCGCAGGCCGAGACGCGGGCGGCGGAATTGCTGGATCTGGTCGGGATCCCCGATGCGAGCAAGCGGCTGAAAAGCTATCCGCACCAGTTTTCGGGCGGAATGCGCCAGCGCGTGATGATCGCCATCGCACTGGCCTGCGACCCGCGCGTGCTGATCGCGGACGAACCCACGACCGCGCTGGACGTGACCATCCAGGCGCAGATCCTGGAACTGGTGCGCGATCTGCGCCAGAAACTGGGCATGGGGATCATCTGGATCACGCATGATCTGGGCGTGATTGCCGGCATCGCAGACCGGGTGATGGTGATGTATGGCGGGCAGGTGGTGGAACAGGCCCCGGTCAAAGAATTGTTCGCCCATCCGCGCCATCCCTACACCCGTGCCCTGCTGCGCACGATCCCGCATCTGGCGGGGGGCCGCAGCGCACGCTTGCAGACGATCGAGGGCCAGCCGCCGATCCTGACAGGCGCGCCCACCGCGTGCAGTTTCCGCGATCGCTGTGCCCATGCCTTCGATCGCTGCCACCGCGAAAACCCTTTGCGCCGCAACGTGGGCGCGGGGCATGATGTGGCGTGCCACTGGGATCCGGAGGGCGCAGATGCTTGATGCAACGCCGCGCAAACTGGTCGAAGTGCGCAACCTGAAGAAGTATTTCCCGATCTACACCGGCATCCTGCGCCGCCACACCGGCGACGTTAAGGCGATCGACGATGTGAGCTTTGATATTCTGGAAGGCGAGACGCTGGGGCTGGTTGGCGAATCCGGTTGCGGCAAGTCCACGGTGGGGCGCACGCTGCTGCGGCTTTACGAAGTGACCGATGGTTCGGTGGTGATCGACGGCACCGACGTAGCCAGCCTGTCGCCCGAGGGGCTGCGCAAGGTCCGGCCCAAGATGCAGATGGTGTTCCAGGATCCGCAGGCCAGCCTGAACCCGCGCATGACGCTGGCACAGATCATTTCGGAACCGCTGGACGAACACACCGCGCTGACGGGGCCGGAAAAGCTGAGCCGGGTCTACGAGTTGATGGATCAGGTCGGGTTGAACCGCCGCTTTGCCAACCGCTTTCCGCACGAGTTCTCGGGCGGCCAGCGCCAGCGGATCGGGATTGCGCGGGCGCTGGCGCTGAACCCGCAGTTCATCGTTTGCGACGAGCCGATCGCGGCGCTGGACGTGTCGATCCAGGCGCAGGTGGTGAACCTGCTGGAGGATCTGCAGGACCGGCTTGGGCTGACCTATCTGTTCATAAGCCATGATCTGTCGATGGTGCGCCACATCGCCGACCGGGTGGCGGTGATGTATCTGGGCAAGATCGTGGAATTAAGCCCGCGCGACGGTCTTTATGCCAATCCGCTGCACCCCTATGCCAAGGCGCTGCTGTCGGCGGTGCCCGAACCGGACCCGGTGACCGAGGCGACGCGGCAGCGCATCATCCTGACGGGCGATGTCCCCTCGCCCGCAAACCCGCCGAACGGCTGCAATTTCTGCACCCGCTGCCCGCAGGCGCAGGCAATCTGCCACCAGGTGGAGCCGCCGCTGATCGAGGTGATGCCGGGCCGCCGCGTGGCCTGCCATTTCGTGACACCCGAAACCCTGACAGCCGGGCCAACCGGCGGACCCGAGGCCAAAGAGCATCCGCAACAAGGAGTAAGACGATGAAACTGAGAACCGCGCTAATGGGCGCCGTCGCGGGCCTGGGCCTGGCCTCGGCCGCGCTGGCCGAACGGGGAGCCGACGGCAACGTCAACGTGCTCTACTGGCAGGCCGTGTCGATCGTGAACCCCTACCTGTCGTCGGGCACGAAAGATGTGGAAGCCGCATCGCTGGTGCTGGAGCCGCTGGCCGGCTTCAACGAAAAAGGCGAGGTCTTTGCCCGCCTGGCCGCCGAGATCCCGTCGATCGAGAACGGCGGCATTTCGGCTGACCTGACGCAGATCACCTGGAAGTTGCAGCCGGGGCTGCTGTGGTCGGATGGCACGCCCGTGACCTCGGCCGACGTGGCGTTCACGCATGAATACTGCACCCACCCCGAAGGCGGCTGTGCGCAAGGCGCGCGCTATGAGGGCATCGCCAAGATCGAGACGCCCGACGATCTGACCGTGATCGTGACCTTTGCCGCGCCCAAGCCGAACCCGTTCCAGGCCTTTGTCGGATCGACCTCGCCGATCCTGCAAAAGGCACAGTTCCAGAACTGCCTGGGCGCCGCGGCCTCGACCTGCACCGAGCAGAACACCAAGCCGATCGGCACCGGGCCGTTCGTTGTCACCGACTTCAAGGTGAACGACGTGGTGACGCTGGCCGCCAACCCGAACTACCGCGATCCGGCCAAGCCGGCCTTCGCCACGATGACGCTGAAGGGCGGCGGCGATGCGGCGGCGGCGGCACGGGCGGTGATGGAAACAGGCGAATTCGACTATGCCTGGAACACCCAGATCAACCCCGAGCTGCAGGCGCAGATGACGGCCGGCGGAAAAGGCCAGTTCGTCAGCGCATTCGGCACGCTGGTCGAGCGGATCGAGATGAACATGACCGATCCGTCGCCCGCGCTGCCCGAGGGCGATCGGTCCACCGTGAAGCATCCGCATCCGTTCCTGTCGGACATCCGGGTGCGCGAGGCGCTATCCAAGGCGATCGACCGCCAGCTTCTGGTGGATGTGGGCTATGGCGCGGCCGGACGGCCGACCTGCAACCTGGTGCCCGCGCCCGAGTTCTTTGCCTCGGACAACACCGGCTGCATCCCGCAGGACATGGAGGGCGCCAAGGCGCTGCTTGACGAGGCGGGCTGGACCGACAGCGACGGCGACGGGGTGCGCGACAAGGACGGCGCCAAGCTGGCCGTGCTGTATCAGACCTCGGTCAACCCGGTGCGCCAGGACTTCCAGGCGCTGGTCAAGGGCTGGTGGAACGAACTGGGCGTCGAGGTGGAACTGAAGCAGATCGACGCTTCGGTGTTCTTCGGCGGCGATCCCGGCTCGCCCGACACGTTCCAGAAGTTCTATGCGGACGTGGAGATGTACGCCAACAACTTCGACGGCACCGATCCCGAACCCTACCTTGCGCAATACCTGTGCAACAAGATCCCGGGGCCGGACAACCAGTGGCAGGGCGAAAACATCAACCGCTTCTGCGACCCGGCCTATGACGCGCTGGTGGCCGAACTGGGCACCACCGCGGACATGGACAAGCGCGCCGAGATCGCGAAAAAGCTGAACGACATGCTGACCAAGGACAGCTTCGTTGTCGTGGCGCTGGTCGATCGCGGCCGTCTGTCGGCGGCGTCGAATGCGCTGGGCGGCGTGGTTCTGAACACCTGGGACAGCGAGCTGTGGAACGCGGCCGACTGGACCCGCGTGAAGTGACCTGAGCCATCGTTGCGGCGCGGGGCACATCCCCGCGCCGCAGCCTTTTTCCCGAGGCTGCTGATCCGAGGCGTCGCGCATGTTCACCTTCATCGTCCGGAGGCTGCTTCTGGCCATCCCGACGCTTCTGCTGATCAGTCTGGTGATCTTCCTGCTGGTGGATTTCGCGCCCGGCAGTCCGATGTCCGACATTCCGCTGACGGTGCCGCCCGATGTGCGCGCCAAGATCATGGAAAGCCTGGGCGTGAACGAGCCGGTCTGGTATCGCTATCTGCTGTGGCTGCGGCAGTTCTTCATCGTCGAGCCGCTGCACGCGATCGACCTGCAGTTCGGCACCACCTATGCCGAGGGCCAGCAACGCATCATCAGCTGGCAGTCGCGCAGCCCGGTGTTCGACATCATCGCCGAGCGTGTGCCGCAGACGCTGACGGTGATCGGAACGGCCTATCTGATCGGTGTGCTGATCGCGCTGCCGATCGGGATCTATTCGGCCTATCGGCAGTATTCGTGGTTCGACCAGTTGGGCACCTTCATCGCCATGGTCGGCTATTCGGTGCCGACCTTCTTCACCGGCGTGCTGCTGATCGTGATCTTTTCGGTCGGGCTGGGCTGGTTTCCGTCGATCTACGACACCACCCTGAGCGTCACCGACTGGGACAGCTTTCTGAAGCAGGTGCGCCAGATGGCGATGCCCGTCATGGTGCTGGCGCTGTTCAACGCGGCCGAGATCAGCCGCTATACCCGGTCGTCGATGCTGGAAAACCTCGGCCAGGACTATGTGCGCACCGCCCGGGCCAAGGGGATGGATGAGCGGACGGTGGTGCTGAAGCACGTCCTGCGCAACTCGCTGATCCCCGTCGTCACGGTCATCGCGCTTGGCCTGCCCACGATCTTCGGTGGGGCGATCATCACCGAGCAGGTGTTCAAGGTGAACGGCATCGGCGCGGCCCTGATCGGGGCAATCCACGGCAATGACCTGCCGATGGTGCAGACGCTGACGTTCATCTTCGCGATCCTGATCGTGCTGTTCAACCTGATTGCCGACGTGCTCTACGGCGTCCTGGACCCGAGGATCCGCTATGACTGACACAGCCGCCGCAACCGCCAAGCCCCGCAGCCAGTGGCGTGACATCTGGGACCAGTTCCGCACCCACAAGGGCGCGATGATGGGCCTTGTCATCCTTGTGGCGCTGCTTCTCTTCGTGCTGATCGGCCCGTTCATCTGGCGCGTCAGTCCGACTTTCATCGAGCCCGACGCGGCGAAGATGATCATGTCCCGCAACAAGCCGCCCAGCCTGCAATATCCGCTGGGAACCGACCAGTTGGGTCGGGACATGCTGGCGCGGATGATGGCGGGCGGGAAGGTCTCGTTGGCCGTCGGACTAGTGGCGATGTCGATCTCGATCCTGCTGGGCACGCTGGTGGGGGTGCTGGCAGGCTACTTCCGCCGACTTGACGGTCCGCTGATGCGGCTGACCGACCTGTTCTTGGCGCTGCCGCTGCTGCCGCTGCTCTTGGTTATGGTCATGCTGTTCCGTGACACGCTGGCGGGTATCTTCGGCCCCGAGATGGGAACCTTCCTGCTGATCGTCTTTGCCATCGGCCTGACAAGCTGGATGCAGTCGGCCCGCATCGTGCGGGGCGAGGTGCTGGCGCTGAAGGAACGTGAATTCGTGCTGGCGGCACGGTCCATCGGCACGCCGTCGCGCCGCATGATCCTGCGTCACATCCTGCCCAACGTGCTGTCGCCGATCATGGTCGCGGCCACGCTCGGCATCGCCAGCGCCATCATCACGGAAAGCGCGCTCAGCTTTCTGGGGCTGGGGTTCCCGCCCGACTTTCCGACCTGGGGGCGGCTCTTGTTCGACGGTGTGGACTATCTTCAGCAATATCCCGAGCGGGTGATCTGGCCCGGCCTTGCCATATCGTTGACGGTCCTCAGCGTGAACTACATCGGCGACGGTCTGCGCGACGCCCTCGATCCGCGCATTCGGGGGCGCTGAAGGCGAGTGGCGGGGGCGGGCCTCCGAGGGATCGGGCACCAATCGACGTGAACGTGGTCGCGCCGCCGGGCCAAGGCCCTCAGTCGATATGTCGGCGAATCCGGCGGACAGATAGCCAGACCAGCAGCACGACGACCGGCGTGGCGACCGCCGTCGCCATGCCCTTCGACCAGTGCAGATGCTCGGTCAGCGGGTAAAGCAAGTAGGTCGCGAGGTTCACCGCATAGTAGCTGATCGCCACGACCGACAGGCCTTCGACCGTGCGTTGCAGGCGCAATTGCAGGTCAGCGCGCTTGTCCATGCTTTCCAGTAGCTTCTGGTTCTGCGCGCTGCGCTCGACATCGACGCGGGTGCGCAACAGTTCCGCCGCGCGCTGCGCGCGTTCCGCC
>JBGSQL010000122.1:0-2172 GCA_041738105.1 Rhodobacter sp.
GAAGCGGTGGTATTCGGTGAGCGTTCTCTCGAATTTCGAGAAGAAGATCGCCGAGCAGATCAAGCAAGCCGTCACGGATGCCGGGCTTGAAGAAGAGTTTGGCGAAGTTCTGGTGCCGACCGAAGAGGTCATCGAGGTGCGCCGGGGTAAGAAGGTCACGTCGGAACGTCGCTTCATGCCGGGCTATGTCCTGGTGAAGATGGAAATGACGAACCGCGGGTATCATCTGATCTCGTCGATCAACCGGGTCACCGGTTTTCTCGGACCGCAAGGCAAGCCGATGCCGATGCGCGATGCCGAAGTGAACGCCATCCTGAACCGTGTCGAGGAAGGTGAAGTTGCGCCACGCAACCTGATCCGCTTCGAGATCGGCGAGAAGGTAAAGGTCACGGACGGGCCTTTCGAAGGTTTCGACGGCATGGTCGAGGAAGTCGACGAAGCACACAGACGGCTGAAGGTTTCCGTGTCGATTTTCGGCCGGGCAACCCCGGTCGAACTGGAATTCACACAGGTGTCCAAAGATACCTGACGTGATCCGCGTGGGAGGCGAGCGCGCCGGGTGAAACCCCGACGTGACGGACCGAACCACTAAACGGCCCCCTGGCGGGGCGGTGAGAGAAGGAGAGGCCATATGGCCAAGAAAATTATCGGGCAGTTGAAGCTGCAAGTCAAAGCCGGGCAAGCAAACCCGTCGCCGCCCGTTGGCCCTGCACTGGGCCAGCGTGGCCTGAACATTATGGCCTTCGTAAAGGAATTCAACGCGAAGTCCGCGGATCTGGAGCCGGGTTCCCCGACGCCGGTCGTCATTACCTACTACCAGGACAAGTCATTCAGCCTGGAGCTCAAGACAGCGCCCGCGTCCTTCTACCTCAAGAAGGCCGCAGGCTTGAAGCCGGTTGGCAAGCGCAACCGGCCGCAGGGGTCTGCGAAGCCTGGTCGCGACGTTGCCGGTAGCGTAACTGTCGCGCAGATCCGCCAGATCGCCGAAGCCAAGATGGCCGACCTGAACGCGAACTCGATCGAGGCCGCGATGCAGATCATCCTTGGCTCGGCCAAGTCCTGCGGTATCGAGGTCAAGGGGTAAGTCATGGCAAACCTTGGAAAACGGACGCGCGCTGCGCGGGAAGCCTTTGCTGACAAGACCAATCTGACGGTCGAGGACGCGGTAAAACTGATCAAGGGCAACGCCTCGGCGAAGTTCGACGAGACGCTCGAGATCGCGATGAATCTGGGTGTAGATCCGCGGCACGCCGACCAGATGGTGCGCGGCGTCGTGACGCTGCCGAATGGCACCGGCAAGACGGTGCGCGTCGCGGTGTTCGCGCGTGGGGCGAAGGCAGACGAAGCAAAGGCCGCTGGCGCCGACATCGTGGGTGCAGAAGACCTGATGGAGACGATCCAGTCCGGCAAGATCGAGTTTGATCGCTGCATTGCGACGCCTGACATGATGCCGCTGGTTGGCCGTCTGGGCAAGATCCTGGGTCCGCGCAACCTGATGCCGAACCCGAAGGTCGGCACCGTGACGATGGACGTGAAGTCTGCGGTCGAGGCGGCAAAGGGTGGCGAAGTGCAGTTCAAGGTCGAAAAGGCCGGTGTGATCCATGCCGGGATCGGCAAGGTGAGCTTCAACGACGAGAAGCTGGCCGAGAACGTGCGGGCCTTTGTTGATGCCGTCAGTCGGGCCCGTCCCGCCGGGGCGAAGGGCGCCTACCTCAAGAAGGTGTCGCTATCGTCCACGATGGGACCGGGTGTTTCCTTGGACCTTACGTCCGCGACCGGGAACTGAGGCGATTTCGGCGGGGTGAACCCCGCCTTACGGAATGTCTCGGCCCGCCAAGGGCCGGGAAGCAGGGGCGAAAGCCCTGTTCTGTCCGAGACGGCGGGTGAGGCGCAAACCTCTTAATTTCCTGCCTGAGATGGGTGAACGAGACGGATTTTCCGGGGTTTCCTCGGGTGATTTTGGCCTCGGGACCTCAATCGGACCCGACTGCCCCAGACGATCGGGGCTTACATGAGCCGGGGGGAAACCCCCACACTTGGAGAGAAACTGTGGATAGAGCCCAGAAAGAGAAAGTGGTCGATGAACTCGGCCAGATCTTCGAAAGCTCTGGCGTCGTGGTGGTTGCCCACTACGAAGGCATGACGGTTGCTCAGATGCAGGACCTGCGCGCG
>JBGSQL010000128.1:0-1571 GCA_041738105.1 Rhodobacter sp.
GCGTCACGGCGGCGATCTTGGCCCGCAGGCTGGTGGCCGCCCGCGCCAGCGACGGATCGGCGGCCGACGAGACGATCTGGACGCCGAGCCGCAGCGCCTCAAGCTCGTCCCGTGTCAGTGCGACGGGGGGCAGGGTGATCGGGGCAGAGAGGATATAGCCCACGCCCCGTTCGCCCTCGACCGGCAGGCCCGAGGCGATCAATGTCGCCATGTCGCGCCAGATCGTCCGGGTGGACACCTCGAGTTGTGTCGCCATGTCCGAGGCGCGATGCAATTTGCCATCGCGCAGGATCTGGATCAGGTCGAACAGGCGGTCGGTGCGGCGCATGGATCCAACCTGAGGGGCCGGCGTCGCGCGGTCAATCGCCGATCGACCGAAGCCCGGTCGCGTGCCGCATCGACAGGGTGTCGGGATCCATCGCGGCTACAAAGGTGCCGAACTCGGGCAGGGCGATCATCAGCTCGGCGGCAGCCCGTGCCGAGGCAAGGTCGCGCCATTCGACGTAATCGGTCCACTGGCCCGTATCATCCCGGCAGAGGCTGCGACGCAGGAAGCCGGGTTGGGCGGCCAAGGGCGCCTCGGTAGCTTGGGCTGCGCGCAGGAAATCGACCTCGTCGGTGCCGGATTGCAGCCGGAAGGTCACGATTTCCGCAGTGAACGCAGGGGATGCGCCCCCGCCTGCGCCGGGGTCGGCTGGTGCGCGGCAGAAGGCACGGGAGTTCAGAGCGTGGGGAATGGTCATGTCTGGTTCCTTTGATTGGGTTTTGGTGACCCATCTGTGGCACAGGGCAACTGACACTTAGCTGTCAGCAACCACGCGCCGAAACCAGCCTCCAGCCCGGAAAAGCCCGCACTTTGCCGGATTGGGGCTTTGATCCGAGGCCCCAAGGCCGTAAATGTTTGGAGGTAAACCGACCGGGCATGTGGCACACATGCCGAAAGGGAGAGAAATCATGCTGAACAACATCGGCCTTCCAGGCCTTCTACTTATCGCCGTCGTCCTTCTGGTGCTGTTCGGGCGGGGCAAGGTCAGCTCGCTGATGGGCGAGGTTGGCAAGGGGATCACCGCCTTCAAGAAAGGCGTGAACGAAAGCCAGACCGAGATCGACGCCGCAGCGCGCGACGTGACCCCGCCCACGCCAGAGAAAGACAAGGTCTGACGGATCAGGCGCTGACGGGGCGCAAGAACCATGTTCGACATCGGCTGGACCGAGTTGCTTGTCATCGGGGTGGTGGCGCTGATCGTGATCGGCCCCAAAGACCTGCCGGAACTGTTCCGCACGCTTGGCCGGTTCACGACCAAGGCGCGCTCGATGGCGCGTGATTTCCAGCGTGCAATGGAAGCTGCGGCCGACGAGGCGGGCGTCAAGGATGTGGCCAAGGACCTGAAGTCCATGACCTCGGCCCGTGGCCTCGGGTTGGACGCGGTCAAGGACGCGGCGGCGAAGTTCGAGAAGTGGGATCCGCTGAAGCCCGATGTGAAGCCGGCAGCGCCGGTCGTGTCACCGGCGCCTTCGTCCGCCGCGGCTGCGACGGCACCGCTTGGGCCCGCAACGCAGGCACTTGCAGA
>JBGSQL010000158.1:0-5434 GCA_041738105.1 Rhodobacter sp.
CTGCGGATGCAGGAGTTCCGGCAGCGAGCGCGGCTCGACCCGCAGCACCGCCTCGTCCTGGGTGATGATGCCGTCATCGGCCAGCGCGACCGCAATGCGCAGCGTCGCGCGCGACGATCGCACGACCTTGACCGCATCCAGAACCGCCAGCCGGCCATCCTCCAGCGTGAACTCGATCTGCATCTCTTCGCGCAGCTTCGCCCGGCAAACCCCTCCATAGCGTAGCAATTCCGCGAAAGCCTCGGGTGCCGCCTCTTCCAGCGACGGCCCGCGCGGATCCCGCGTCAGATAGATCGCCCCGGGCCGCGCCAGCGCGTCGCGCCCCTGGCTCTGGCCCAGGTAGCGCCCCGTAACCTGCGGCTGGCCGGTCACCGGATCGACGAACTGGATCACCCCCGAGCCCGAGATCCCCTGCCCAAGCCCCTGCGCCATCGCCTGCACCACAAGACCCAGCCCGCCATCCCCCGGCGCGCCCTTGGCCTGGCGCAGCAACCGCGCCGAGGTGCCTTCCCAGGCCCGCGCCATCGAGCGCAGAACCTCGGACAGCTGTTGCGCCGGATCTTCGGGAAACGGCTCTTCCATCTCGGCCTCATAGGCCCGCAGCGCATCGCGGATCGCCGCCGCCGACGGCACCGGCGCGTCGAACATGTCCGGGTCCAGCCGCGCCACATGGGTCGCGTAACTCTGGATGAAGCGCAGCCACAACGTATCGGCCGCCTCCGCCCCATGCGATCGCACAAGCTCGGCGTGGCGCGCGGCGTTCAACCCGATGTTCAGAACCGTCGCAGGCCCGCCCCAATCGGGGTTTTCCGGGCTCGGCCGCACGGAAACCAGCGCCGCCGGCCCGAAGAAAGACAAGATCCCCTGACAATCGACCTGTGCGCCCTGCGCGATGGTCCGCACCGTGCCGGATGGCAGCGCCACCGTCTCGGGCACCGGCAGACCCAGCCGCACCAGCCGCTGCAAGCACTTGGCGCGCCAGCCATGCGTCACCGTGGCGATCCGCGCCGATGGCGTGATCTCGGTAAAATCGAGGATCGGATCGTGTTTCTGCACTGCGGCATTCCTTTTCGCGCGCAGCATACGCCGAATGCCCGTTCACGCAAGCGTCACGACCTATCCCGGCCTGTCGCGCGCACCCCAAGCCGAAGAAGCGGGGGGTTTCACACCCCCCGCACCCCCCGTGGGATATTTGTGAACAGAAGAAGGGATCAGCCTTCGATCCGGGTCAGATCGGCCGCCTGGGTGCAGATCGCGCGGATGCGGTGCAAAAGATTCAGCCGGTTGCGCCGGATCACCGCATTGTCGCTGTTGACCTGCACTGCCTCGAAGAACGCATCGACCGGCGCGCGCAGGGCCGCCATCGCAGCCATCGCCGTGGCAAAATCCTCGGTGGCCAACGCGGGCGCGATTGCTGCCTCGGCCCGGTCCAGCGCCACGAAAAGCGCGCGTTCTTCGCCGGTTTCGGCGAATTTCACGTCGGCGCCATAAGAATACTCGACGCCATCCTTTTCCTCGGCCTGGGTCAGGATGTTGTTGGCGCGGCGGAACCCCTGGATCAGGTTTGCCCCGTCCTCGGTCTTCAGCACCGTCGCCAGCGCCTCGGCCCGCTTGACGAGCAGCGTCAGATCGTCATTGCCGGGCAGCGCAAGGCAGGCGTCGATCACGTCGTGGCGGATGCCCTGATCGCGGAGGTAAACCTTGAGGCGGTCGTGGAGAAACAGAAGCAAGTCGAAAACGACCGCCTCTTTCTCATTGTAGACTACTTGCTCACCTTCCACAGAAATCACAGCCAGAGCCTTCGCGTCGCCTGACGCTGATTTTGCTGCGTCGATCAGAAACTCCGCATTCTGATGTCCAAATCCGCGAAGAAGGACAGCAAATAGTTTTAGGGAGTACCCATTCCCCACCACCAACCTCACCACCCCCAGCGCCGCCCGCCGCAGTGCGAAGGGATCCTTCGACCCCGTGGGTTTCTCATCGATTGCCCAGAACCCGGTCAGCGTGTCGATCTTGTCGGCCAGCGCGACGGCCACCGAAACGGGCGCACTCGGCACCTCGTCCGAGGGTCCCAGCGGCGAATAGTGTGCCTTGCACGCGTCGGCCACCGCCTCGGGCAGCCCCGCGGCCCGCGCGTAATAGCCACCCATCACGCCCTGCAGTTCCGGAAACTCGCCTACCATCGCCGATTGCAGATCGGCCTTGGCCACCCGCGCGGCCTCGGCTGCCAGATCAGGCGAGGCGCCCACCAGCGGCGCCAACTCGCGCGCCAGCGCCTCGATCCGTGCAATGCGCTCGGCCTGCGAACCCAGCTTGTTGTGGAAGGTCACGTTGGCCAGCCCTTCGGCCATCCCTTCCATGCCGACCGATTGCACCACCCGCAGGTCATTCTCCCAGAAGAACCGCGCATCCGACAGCCGCGCCGCCAGCACCTTCTGGTTCCCCGCCAGGATCGTGGCGCCGTGGTCCGCCGTGTCGCGGTTCGCCACCGTCGCAAAGGCCTCGATCCGCCCGGTCGCCGGATTGCGCAGCGAAAAGAACTTCTGGTGTTCACGCATCGAGGTCTGCAAGACCTCGGGCGGCAGGCCCAGGAAGGCGTCGTCGATCGCCCCCAGCAGCACCACCGGCCATTCCACCAGCCCCGCCACCTCGGTCAGCAGGCCGGCATCGGGCACCACGTCCAGCCCGCGCGCAAAGGCCGCCGTCGTGGCCTCATGCCAGATCGCGGCCTCGCGTTCGGCACTGTCCAGCCGCACGTGGGCGCGCATCAGCTTTGCGCGATAATCCTCGAAAGACGTTACCGAAAACGCCGCGGGCGCCATGAAACGGTGGCCCCGTGTCCGGTTGCCCGCCACGATCCCGTCCACCGCCAACGGCACCACCGAAGGCCCGTGTTCGACGCTCAGCAGGCACAGGATCGCGTGCAACGGCCGCACCCAGCGCAAGCTGCCCGCGCCCCAGCGCATCGACTTTGGCCAGGGGAAACTGCGGATCACCCGGTCCAGCACCTCGGCCACGATCTCGGCTGCGGGGCGCCCCGGCCGCTCGATCACCGCGAACCAGACCTGGCCCTTCTTGTCGTCGCGCCGCTCCAATTGATCGCGCGTCAGGCCGGTTGCACGCAGAAACCCCTCCAGCGCCGCCTCGGGCGCATCGGTGCGCGGCCCCTTGCGCTCCTCGCGCACCGCACGGCTTTCCGCCGTCAGCCCCTCGAGCGTCAGAACCAGCCGGCGCGGCGTCGAAAACGCCCCGGCCGAGGCATAGGTCAATCCCGCCTCGACCAGCCCATCCGTCACCAGCCGGCGCAGATCGTCGCGCGCCTTCGCCTGCATCCGCGCGGGGATCTCTTCCGAGAACAGTTCGATCAGCAGGTCCGGCATGGCTTATTCTTTGCTTTCGTCGTTCAACTGATGCCAGGCATAGGCCCGGCCATCGGAAAACACCGCGACCACCCGATCGACCCCGGACGCAATCCCCGGTTCCGACAGAAAGGCCAGCGCCTCGCCCCGCTCCAGCGCCGCGCCGATCGCCGCCGCGTCGAAACAGTCGAACCAGCCAGGCGCCACCAGCGGTGTCGCGCCTTCATAGAGGCGATACGTCTCGGTCAGCGTGGCCTGGGTCAGCGGCGTGGTGAAACAGGCGCGAAAGCGCAGCGGCGACGAGTTGGCGTCGATGCCGCGGACGTTCTCGACCACGATCGCCTCGGGCGCGTCGCCCTCGATCGGCACCAGCCGGATCTCGTTGCCTGGCACAAAGACCACGGGCTCGTAAAAGGCATAGACCTGCAACCAGTACATCGCGATACCCGCGATCAGACCTGTCAGCACGATGGCCCCCGCAATGATCTTGCCATTCACGCAGCCACCCCGCCGCCGGCCTCGGTCGTGACAAAGGCATCCGCACAAGCCTTGGCCAGCGCCCGCACCCGCCCGATATAGGCCTGGCGTTCCGTCACGCTGATCACGCCCCGCGCATCCAGCAGGTTGAACAGGTGGCTGGCCTTGATGCACTGGTCATAGGCCGGATGCGCCATCACGATCACCCGCCCCGCCTTGTCCCGGGCCGGGGCTGCCAGGATCCGCGCGCATTCGGCCTCGGCATCCTCGAAATGGCGCAGCAGCATGTCTGTTTCCGCCTGATCAAAGTTCCAGCGGCTGTATTCCTGCTCGGTCTGGCGGAACACGTCGCCATAGCTCAGCGCGATCGGCGATTGCGGATCGTTGAAGGGCATGTCCATCACATGGTTCACCCCCAGCACATACATCGCCAGCCGCTCCAGCCCATAGGTCAGCTCGCCCGAGACCGGATGGCAGTCATGCCCGCCGACCTGCTGGAAATAGGTGAACTGGCTGACCTCCATCCCGTCGCACCACACCTCCCAGCCCAGACCCCAGGCGCCCAGCGTCGGGCTTTCCCAGTCATCCTCGACAAAACGGATGTCATGCAGCGCCATGTCGATGCCGATCGCGGCAAGCGACCCCAGGTACAGATCCTGCATATCGGGCGGCGAGGGTTTGATCAGCACCTGATACTGGTAGTAATGCTGCAAGCGGTTCGGATTTTCGCCATAGCGCCCGTCGGTTGGGCGGCGCGAGGGCTGGACGTAGGCCGCGGCCCAGGGCCGGCTGCCCAGCGCGCGCAGCGTGGTGGCGGGGTGAAAGGTGCCGGCCCCCACCTCCATGTCATAGGGTTGCAGGATGGCGCAGCCCTGCGCGGCCCAATAGGCCTGAAGCCGCATCAGGATCTCCTGAAAACTGCGCGGAGGGGCGGCGGGTGCGGACATGGTCGGACGTCTCCTGCAAAAGCGCCCTCTGCATAGGCAAGGCGGCGCACAGGGTCAATGCGGGGCGCCACGATCAATCCGATTTGACGTGCATCCGCTGGCCGCTCTGCTAGGGTCTCGGCACATTTTCAGACCGGGACGAAAACGGGGTTTACGTGGCGATACGACATGCTGGCGGCCTGCATTGGCTGGTGATGATGCTTTCGGTGGCGATTGCAGGGGTGGCGGCAACGCTGATCGGGCCGGGGGCGCGGGCCCAGGACCAGGCCTGGGTCCAGATCGAGGCGCAACCGACCCTGGCCGAGGCGACCGAACGCGCCCGCGCCTATGCCTCGGCGTTCCCCGACGTGGCGGGGTTTTCCTTGCGCTCGGGCTGGCACGCGATCGTGCTGGGGCCCTATGGCCGCGACCTTGCGTCACAGCGCCTGACCGAGCTCAAGCGCGAACGGCTGATCCCGTCCGACAGCTTCGTGGCCGATGGCCGCAACTTCCGCCAGCGGTTCTATCCCACCGGCGCCGAACCCGCGCCGACGCCGCAAGACGTGATCCCCGTTGATCCCGCCCCCGTCGATCCCGCCCCCGCCGAAACAGCTGCGGCACCCGTTGGCGAAACGCCGGTCGCGGAAACCCCGGCCGAGGCGCGGGCCGCCG
>JBGSQL010000231.1:0-9311 GCA_041738105.1 Rhodobacter sp.
GGGCAGGTCTTCGCCGAACACGCGTTGATAATATTCGGCCACCAGCGTCCGCTCTGCCTCGTCGCATTTGTTGAGGAAGGAGAGGCGGAAGGAAAACCCGACCGAACCGAAAATCTCGGCGTTCTGCGCCCAGGTGATGACGGTACGGGGGCTCATCACCGTCGAGAGATCGCCGTTCATGAAGGCGGTGCGGGTCAGATCTGCCACGGTGACCATCTGGCTGACGGTCTTGCGGCCCTTCTCGGTGTTGTAATGCGGGTTCTTCGCCAGCACGATCGCCATCTCGGCATCGTGGCTGAGATAGTTCAACGTGGCGACGAGGCTCCAGCGGTCCATCTGCGCCTGGTTGATCTGCTGCACGCCATGATAAAGACCGGTGGTATCGCCCAGACCCACGGTGTTCGAGGTTGCGAACAACCGGAAATACGGGTTTGGCGTGATTATCTCGTTCTGATCGAGCAGCGTCAGCTTGCCGTCATGTTCCAGCACGCGCTGGATCACGAACATCACGTCGGGCCGGCCTGCGTCATATTCGTCGAACACGATGGCGACAGGATTGCGCAGCGCCCAGGGCAGGATGCCTTCGTGGAACTCTGTCACCTGCTTGCCGTCGCGCAGCTTGATCGCGTCCTTGCCGATCAGGTCGATCCGGCTGATGTGGCTGTCAAGGTTCACCCGGACGCAGGGCCAGTTCAGCCGCGCGGCCGTCTGTTCGATATGCGTCGACTTGCCGGTGCCGTGGTAGCCCTGGATCATGACGCGGCGGTTGTACTGAAAGCCCGCCAGAATCGCCAAGGTCGTGTCCGGATCGAACTTGTAGGTCGGGTCGATGTCAGGGACGCGGTCCGAACGTTCGGCGAAGGCCTTGACCTTCATGTCGGTGTCGATGCCGAACACATCGCGGACCGAGACTTCCTCGGTGGGTTTCATCGTCTGCTCCAGCCTTCCGTCCGCCATCGCCTGTCCTGCTCGTGCTCGTGATCCGTGGTTTGATGGATCATAACGCGCGGGGGTGCAAGGGGAAGGCGCCCCGGCCGGGCGCGTGTTTGCCCGTTCCCGATTGCGTGAGCGTGCGAAACTTTGCCGCGCCGTTGGCGTATACTGGGCTTTAGGATACCCCGCCGGGGGGAAAGACCTGGCCAATGGAGGGGATGATGATGCGCAGACGATCCGTGCTGTTGCTTGGTCTTGCTGGGGCTGGTCTGGGCTTGGCCGGCCTGCCGCTGGAGGCGGACGAAACCTTTGCGGTGCGCCTGAGCGAGGCGGAGTGGCGCAAGCGGCTGTCCCCCGCAGCCTATGCCGTGTTGCGACAGGAGGCGACCGAGCGGGCCTATTCAAGCCCGCTTGACACCGAGACGCGGGCGGGCCGCTATCACTGTGCGGGCTGTGATCAGCCGCTGTTCTCGTCTCGGGCCAAGTATGACAGCGGCACCGGCTGGCCCAGCTTTTGGGAGCCGCTGCCGGACGCAGTGGCGACTCGCCCGGATCGCGGGCTGTTCGGCACCCGGACAGAGGTGCATTGCCGGACCTGCGGCGGCCATCTTGGGCACGTCTTCGACGATGGTCCGAAACCGACCGGCCTGCGCTACTGCATGAACGGGGTGGCGATGGTGTTCCGACCGGGGCAGGGCTAGGGGTTTGGTGGCGCCGGGATCGGGCGGCGCCCGAGAAGGCGCAAGGTCAGGTTCCGCCCCGTCACCAGCAGCGGATACAAAAGGCGCGCGCGGTTCGGGGTGCGAAATGCCCATCGCATCAAGCTGTTCACCACGCCCGAGCCGGTTGACAGCGTGGCCAGCAGCACCATCGCCGCATCGCCGTGGTGCAGCTGCCCGTCAAGCTTTACCACCATGCCGCGATTGAGATCGAGCCCGGCGATGCGCGCCTCGGCCACGAGGGGATCGTCGCTGCGCGCGTTGACAAGCCGCACCGGCCCGACGCTGGCACGCAGGCGCGTCAGGCGGATATAGGCGCTGCAGAACGGACACTCGCCATCGTAAAGGATGGTGATGCCGTCTGTGTTGGGCCGGGGCGGCGGTGTTGCGGTCATGATCGCGACTCTAGGGCATTTCACCGGCTAAGGTATATGCGCCGGGTTTAGGCCGGGGCCCCTATACCGCCGGTTTATAGGCAGGGCCGCGCAGTGATGGCAGTCTGGCCCCGAGCGATCGACAGGGACAGGGGCGATGACCACGACGATACAGGCTGAACGGCTGAGGCGTTATCTGGCCGAACCGATCAGCATCCAGTCCCTTGTGGCGATCCGGGTGCTGTTCGGGGCGATCCTGACCTGGGACTGCTGGCGCTATATCCGGCATGACCGCATCGCCCGCTATTACGTCGATGTCGAGGTCACCTTTCCCTATTTCGGCTGGGAGTTAATCCAGCCGCTGCCCGAGCCCTATATTCACTGGGTCTGGCTGGCGACCGGCGTTTCAGCCTTTCTGGTGATGATCGGCCTGTTCTACCGCGCCGCGATCGTGGTCTTTCTGCTGAGCTTTGGGTACATCTTTCTTCTCGATCGCACCCAGTATCTGAATCACAACTACCTTGTGCTGCTCTATGCCGCGCTGCTGGCGGTGGCGCCGGCCAACCGCGCCTGGTCGGTCGATGCCTGGCTCTTGCCCGAGATCCGCAGCCTGACGATCCCGCGCTGGCCGGTGACGGCGATCAAGGCGCAGACCGAGATCGTTCTGATCTATGCCGGCATCGTGAAGATCACCGACGACTGGTTACGCGGCGAGCCGCTTGCGATGTGGTTGCGCGCGCAGGCGGATGAGGTGTGGATCGGGCCGCTTTTCCACCATGACTGGGTGATCCTGTTGGCCTGCTGGGGGGTGATCGCCCTGCATATCCTGGGCGCGCCCCTGCTGCTGTGGTCGCGCACCCGGTTGCCGGTGTTCGTGATCTATTGCTGCTTTCATGTCGCGAACTCGATCTTCTTCAACATCGGCATCTTTCCGTGGCTGACCATTGCCGTCACGACGATCTTTTTCGCCCCCGACTGGCCGGGGCAACTGATCGCCCGGATCACGCGGCGCCCGCTGCCCGTGGTGCCGGTGGGGCGGCGTGGCGCCGTGGCACCGCTTTCGGCGGGGCTGATGGCGTTTCTCGCGCTGTGGTTTGCGGTGCAGCTGGTGGTGCCGCAGCGCCAGATCCTGTTCCCCAACATGGTCGGCTGGACCGGGGACGGGCACCGGTTTTCCTGGCGGATGCGGATTTATGACCGTCAGGCGGAGGGATGGTTCGAAATCCGGTCGGCCGATGGGACAGAGGTCTGGCGGGTGGATCCGCTGGATCTGCTGACCCCTCGCCAGGCCAACGCGGTGCTGACGCGCCCGGATCTGATCCATGCCTTCGCGGCCAAGCTGGAGGCGCGGATGCGCGCCAATGGCCATGGCGATGTCGCGGTCCATGCACATATCGAAAAATCGCTGAACGGGCGTCCGCGGCAGCTTTTCGTCGATCCAGAGGTCGATCTGACAGCGGTTGCGTTCAACTGGTTCGGGCCCGACCCCTGGGTGCTGCCGCTGGAAACACGCGCGGCCGAGGACAGGATCGCGGCCTGGTGGCCGCCGTTGCCGCTGCAGAAGCCGCAGGCGGGTCACTCGCGGAAGTAGCGGCTTTCCTTGATCTGGTCCCAGGCCCAGACGACCTCTTGCAGGCGTTCTTCGTCATCGCGGTTGCCGGCGTTCATGTCAGGGTGAAGATCTTTCACCAAGCTTTTGTATTGTTTGCGAATTTCGGTGCGGGTCCAGGTGTCGCGCGCATCGAGGATTTCAAGCGCCTTGCGCTCGGACGGCGGCAGCTTGCGGGTGGCATTGCCGGTGGGCTTGCCCGGGTTCTGCGTGGCCCTCTCGCCCAGGATCGACATCGGGTCGTTCACCCCCAGCCGAGACCAGGCCCGGCCTTCGTCGGGACGTTTGCCGAAAGGTTGTGTCTCGCGGCCCCAGAGGCGGTCCTTGTCGAGGAACTTCTGAAACTCCTCGTCCGTCTGCCCCTGAAAGAAATTCCACTTCAGATTGTACTCGCGCACGTGGTCGCGGCAGAACCAGAAAAACTCGTCCAGCAGATCGGGCGATTTCGGCGCCCGGTACTGGCCCGGCTCGTTGCACCCCGGATGATCGCAGCCACGGGTCGAGGTATCGAAGGCCCCGGACATGCCCCGACGCCCGGTCTTTCGCCGTTTCTTGTCCGCTGAAACGCGGATGTCGAATTCGAACAGCGGACGGTCTGCCATCGGACTTGCCTTTCTGACTCGGACGCAAGAGTTTAGAGGTTCCGACGGAGGATTGAAGGGGTTGAACACCGAAAATGCGGCTGGCCGACGAAATACATGAGCGACTGACGGCCGAGTTTGCGCCCGTGTCGCTGCAAGTTCTGGATGAAAGCGAACAGCACCGGGGGCATGGGGGATGGCGCGAAGGCGGCGAGACGCACTTCAAGGTGGTGATCGCGGCGCCAGTTTTCGGACCGATGAGCCGGATTGCCCGGCATCGCGCGGTTCACACGGCGCTTGGCCCGGCATTGGTGGCGCGCGTTCACGCGCTGGCGCTTGATATTTCGGGCTGACGTCACTCGGCCGCGAGGTCATCCTTGCGCGCGGCCCCGAGCGACGGGATCGGGCCGGTTGCCTCTGCGATCGTGTCGATGCGGGGGGCGGCGCCTTGGGGAGACAGTGCCGTGATGGCCGGCATCGGGTGGTCCGCCGCCGCTTGAACGCCCGCAGCCTGCCCGCCCGCCGCTTCAGCGAGAGAGCGGCGGAAGACCAGCATGTTCTGGAAGGCGGTTGCCTTGCCGGTCAGGCCTACGCGTTCCTCGCAGGGCAGGGTATCGGCCCGCAGGTATTCCCAGCCGTCGCGGCCAAGATCGTTCATCACCTGGGTCAGGGCATAGGCAAAGCGCTCGGCGGTGGATTTGGCGCCCCGGGCCTTCTCGCCACGGCGCGGCGCCGGGATCACCTTGTATTCATAGATCGGCATCAGGCGACTCGCGCTGCTTCGTTCGGGCGACCATAGCGGTCCTGTGGGGGGCTGTCCAAGGCCGAACGATTCGGAGCGAGGGCCGGCGGCGGAGGGATGCTGTTTCGTCAGCATCGCCAATGTTCAGGTCGACGGGGCATTGTCGGTGATGCTGGCCGGACGCCCCGTAGAATGCCGCAATCTGCGCAAAATGGCCCCGACTTTACTGAAAAAACATCCCGTTTGGGCGTCACAAAGCAGGGGTGAGGCGGGTGTTGGCCTCATGTGGTTGTGATTGAGTTGTGACGAGTGATCCTGTTGTGACGAGTGCGTTGTTGTGAGTGTTGTTGCTGTTTGGCTCGCCTCCGCCGATCCGGTGGGGGCGAGTACTTTTTATGCGTGGAACGGTCGTGCCAACGGACCACGGCAGGGCGCGCGTCCCCGGCCCGACTCGGTTGGGCGGTTGGACTGGACGGCTGCGCGCACGGGCTTTATGGGCCGGGTCCGGTTCCACTTTGTGCGTCGAGCGGAGACATTCCAGTGGAATTCGACCGATTGCGACATGCGGCGGGGATCGGCTGCGCCGTGGAAAGACAGCTTCCGATGGTGCGGGATAAAATAAACAACCCCAGATAGAAAGGTGGCAAAAATCTGTTCCGCTGGTGGCATCGGTGTGTTAGCCGTCCGGAACGACAAATGGTTACAGTGTCTTGGTTTTTTGACAGGAGAGTACAGTGAAGTTCGGATCAGTTTTGGCGGCGTTCGCCTGCACACTATCCTTCGCCGCCGCCGATGTGGCTGCGGCAGCAACGATCAAACCGACCGGGGCGACGATTGTTACCAACGGCCCGCGCGGGACGGCCAATGATCGCGATGATATCACCAACGCCTTCGACAACGACGTGTCGTCGTTCTTCGAGCTTGGCTACGATGCCGTCGTCGATTTCACCTTCGGAGCCCTGTTCAAGGGACCGGGGCATGTGATCGAGATCACGGGGCTCAACAAGTTCGACCCCGGCTGGGTCGAGGCGGTGAAGATCGAGGTTGGTCGCAACGGCGTGTTCACGACCGCCGCGCCGAACCCGTATTACAACACCGACGCGAATAACAAGGTCGCCTTCACGTTCTCGGGGATCTTCGACACGGTGCGCCTGACGGATGTGACGCTGGCCTACGGGTCTGCATCTGCCAAGGCAGGCTCAACCGGTGGGTTTGACGTGGCCGACATCTCGGTCTCGGCGGTTCCGGTGCCGGCGGCAGGCTTCCTGTTGCTGGGTGCGCTGGGTGGGCTTGCCGGCCTGCGTCGGCGGCGCATGGCGGCCTGACATTCCCGTCACGTCCGTTTGAGACGCATGACGTGTAAGGGGCGGCCGGCGGGCCGCCCTTTTGCGTTTCAGAGGCCGAGTTTCCTGGCCACCAGATCATTGACCACGGCGGGGTTCGCCTTGCCGCCCGTGGCTTTCAGCACCTGGCCGGTGAACCAGCCGGCAAGTTTCGGGTTGGCCTTGGCCTTTTCGACCTGCGCCGGGTTGGCGGCGATGATCGCCTCTACCGCCGCCTCGATCGCGCCGGTGTCGGTGACCTGTTTCATGCCGCGCGCGGCGGCGACCTCGATCGGGTCGCCGCCTTCGGTCCAGAGGATCTCGAACAGATCCTTGGCCATCTTGCCGTTGATCTCGCTGCTCGCGATCAGATCGAGGATGCCGCCCAGTTGCCCCGCACCCAGCGGCGAGTCGGCAATCGTCAGACCTTCCTTGTTCAGGCGGCCGAACAGCTCGTTGATGACCCAGTTGGCGGCGGCCTTGCCATCGCGCCCAGTGGCGACGGCCTCGAAGAACGACGACGAATCCAGATCGGCCGTCAGCACGCTGGCGTCATAGTCCGTCAGGCCGAAATCGGCCATGAAGCGGGCCTTCTTGGCATCGGGCAATTCCGGCATCGTGGCCGCGATATGGTCGACCCAGGCCTGGTCAATCTCCAGCGGCAGAAGGTCGGGGTCCGGGAAGTAGCGGTAATCATGCGCCTCTTCCTTGGAACGCAGCGCACGGGTTTCGTTGCGGTCGGGATCGTAAAGGCGGGTTTCCTGCACGATGGATCCGCCGTCTTCCAGGATCGCGATCTGGCGGCGCGCCTCATGGTCGATCGCCAACTGGATGAACCGCATGGAGTTCATGTTCTTGATCTCGCACCGGGTGCCAAGGTGGCTGAAATCCTGCGTCGCCTGATACCGCTCATAGGCGCCGGGGCGGCAGACCGAGACGTTCACATCGGCGCGCAGATTGCCGTTTTGCATGTTGCCGTCGCAGGTGCCGAGATAGCGCAGGATCTGGCGCAGCTTGGCCACATAGGCCGCCGCCTCTTCCGGGCCGCGGATGTCGGGGCGGCTGACGATCTCCATCAGGGCGACGCCGGTGCGGTTGAAATCGACGAAGGACAGGTTCGGATCCATGTCGTGGATCGACTTGCCTGCGTCCTGTTCCAGGTGGATGCGCTCGATCCGAACGCGGCGGCCAATGCCGGGGCCCATTTCCACCAACACTTCGCCTTCGCCCACGATCGGGTGATAAAGCTGGCTGATCTGATAACCCTGCGGCAGATCGGGATAGAAGTAGTTCTTGCGATCAAAGGCCGAGGTCAGGTTGATCTGCGCCTTCAGGCCAAGGCCCGTGCGCACCGCCTGCTCGACACAGAATTCGTTGATGACGGGCAACATGCCGGGCATTGCGGCATCGACGAAGGCCACGTTCGAATTGGGTTCCGCGCCAAATGTGGTCGAGGCGCCCGAGAACAGCTTGGCGTTCGAGGAAACCTGGGCATGGATTTCCATTCCGATCACCAGTTCCCAGTCGTGTTTCGCGCCCGCGATGATCCGGGGTTTCGGGGCTTCATGGGTGAGGTCGAGCATCGGGCACTCCTTGCCGGTTGCGGCCTTTTTAGGCGGCGGGCGGGTGCAGGGCAAGGGCATGGGGACGCGCGTCGGTTGGCGGAAAGCAGCCGATTGGTGCCGGGGGTAACGGGCGGATCCCCGCCGAGCCGCAGAGCCGTGCCGTGTCAAGGCCTTGCGCCGGGGAACGAAAGCAACGCATCACCCGCAGGTCGCGGCAGGATCGCGATGCAAGGCAGGTAGGATCGGATGGCGGTTTCGGCAATCAAGGCAGCGTGTATGGGGCTGGTTCTGGCGCTTCCGATGGGGTGCGCGGATGCGAACAACACGGCCGAACTGCCTCCGATGCGCTGGGATCATCGCCCCGAAGCCACGATCTGGACGACGCAGGCACTGGCCGCGATCGACAGCCATCCGGCCAACCTGCCCAATGTCATCCCCGCGGATATTGCAACCTGGTGCCCCGGCTATGCCGAGGCCAGCGAGCAGGAGCGCGAGGCGTTCTGGGTTGGCCTGATGTCGGCGCTGGCCAAGCATGAAAGCACCTGGAACCCGCGCGCTTCGGGCGGCGGTGGCAAGTGGATCGGGCTGTTGCAGATCGCGCCGGGAACCGCGCGCCAGTATGGCTGCGATGCGCGCACCACTGCGGCGTTGAAGGATGGCGCGGCGAACCTGGACTGTGCCGTGCAGATTGCCGCGGTGCAGGTGCGGCGCGACAACATGGTGGCGGGGAATGGGGCAAGCGGCATGGGGCGTGATTGGGCGCCGTTCCGCAATTCGTCCAAGCGTGCCGACATGGCGGCCTGGACGCGCGCACAGAGCTATTGCCAGCCCAAGGGCCGCTCGGTCAGGCTTGACGTTCCCGCCGCACCAAAGACCGTGCCTTCGGCGGGCTGATCGTCAGTCCTCTTCGCCCAGCATCCGGCCGGTCATTTCCGCCAGATCCCGGCTGACATCGACGCGGTCGCGCATCCGCGCCAGCTCGGCGCGGATCATCGCCTGACGATCGGTGTCGTAGCGCCCCCAGGTTTCAAACGCCGTGGACATGCGGGCGGCGGTTTGCGGGTTGAGTGGATCGAGGCGGATCAGCCAATCGGCGACAAGGCGGTAGGCGTGCCCATCGGCATGATGAAACCCGGCATGATGGGCCGAGATCGCGCCGATGACCGCGCGAAAGCGGTTGGGGTTCTTCCAGTCAAAGGCGGGATGCCGGGTCAGCCGGTCGGCCACAGATGCAGTCTGTGCCGGGGTGGCATGGCTGATCTGCAGGCTGAACCATTTGTCCATCACCAGGCGATCGCCGGCCCACTGTGCCTCGAACGCCTGCAACTCGGCCTGGCCGCGCCCGATGTCGAGCAGACAGGCGAGGGCGCCAACCTGTTCGGTCATGTTGTCGGCCGCGCGAAAGGCCGCCTCGGCCCGCGTGCCGCCATCCAGATGTGAGGCCAGCGCCAACAGCGTCAGGCGCA
>JBGSQL010000250.1:0-2537 GCA_041738105.1 Rhodobacter sp.
TTGCGCGCACCATCGCCGATCTGGCGGGCGCGCCGGATGTGCGCCCGCCGCACGTTGCCGAGGCGATCAGCTATCGGATGGCGGCAGGGGCGCGGAACTGACGCTCAGCCCGCCCGGCGGGCCTCGATCGCCTCCCAGATCAGGGCGGCGGCGTTGGTGCCGTCGAACCGCTCGAGCTCTTGGATACCGGTGGGCGAGGTCACGTTGATCTCGGTCAGCCAATCGCCGATGACATCGATACCGACAAAGACCTGGCCTTTTTCGCGCAGGACCGGGCCGATTGCGGCGCAGATTTCCAGATCGCGGGGCGAAAGCCCGATCTTTTCCGGTCGCCCGCCAACATGCATGTTCGATCGCGTCTCGCCGGCGCGCGGCACGCGGTTGATCGCCCCCACCGCCACGCCATCGACAAGGATCACGCGCTTGTCGCCCTTTTCGACATCAGGCAGGAACTTCTGCACGATCAGCGGTTCGCGGTTGATCCCCATGAACAGCTCGTGAAGCGACGACAGGTTGCGATCGTTCGGATCGAGGCGGAACACGCCTGCCCCGCCGTTGCCGTAAAGCGGCTTCAGGATGATGTCGCCGTGGCGCGCCTTGAACGACCGGATGGTGTCAAGATCACGGGCGATCATCGTCGGCGGTGTCAGGTCAGGGAAGCGCAACACCAGCAACTTCTCGGGCGAATTGCGCACCCAGAACGGATCGTTCACGACCAGTGTTGCAGGATGGATCATCTCGAGCAGATGCGTGGTGGTGATGTAGCCCATGTCGAACGGCGGATCCTGGCGCAACCAGACCACATCGTACTCGCCCAGGTCCACTTCGGCTTCCGGGCCATAGGTCACGTGATTGCCGGCTTCGCGACGCAGCTCGATCGGCCAGCCGCGCGCCGTGACCCGGCCCTCGTCAAAGGCCAACCGGTCGGGCGTGTAGAAGAACAGCTGGTGCCCGCGCGCCTGGGCTTCGAGGGCGATGCGGAACGTGCTGTCCGCGTCGATATTGACCGACCCGATCGGGTCCATCTGCAGCGCAACCTTCAGCCCCATGTCGTCCTCCGCCGTGATCGCCCCTTCATGGCGCAGCGCGCGGCGGGTTGCAATTGCGGGCGAGCCCTAGGCCGCGAAGGCATTCTCGATGATCTCGATCCGCCCTTGTCCATCGACCAGCGCCACGTCGAAGCGCGCGGCGGTATCCTGTCCTGCCGGCTCACCGGCAAGAAAGACCGAGGCCGAGGCGGAAATCCGCGCCATCTGGCGCGGCGACAGATGCAGGGCGGCCTCGGCGTGGCTGCGGCTCTGCTTCACTTCGATGAAGATCACCTCGGCCCCGTCGCGTGCCACAAGGTCGATCTCGCCCGCCGCGCTGCGCCAGCGGGTTGCCGCGATCTGCCGGCCACCGCGTTCGTAATGCCGCGCGACGGCGGCTTCGGCGGATAGGCCCGCGTGATAGGATCTTGCCCCGCTCATTCCCGCTCTGCCAGCTTCAGTGCCATGCTGTAGACCTCTTTTCGCGGCAGGTTCAGCGCCGCCGCCACTTCGGTTGCCGCATCCTTGACCGAGCCCGTCGCAAGCGCCTGCGTCAAGGCCGCCTCGATGCTTGCGGGATCGGCCCGGCGCGCCGTCGCACGATCGACCAGAACCACGATCTCGCCCTTTACCGCCCGGTCCGCAAACGCCGCCGCCAGATCTGCAAGGGATCCGCGCGATACCTCTTCGAATCGCTTTGTCAGTTCCCGGCACACCGCCGCCTCTCGCTCGCCTCCAAAAGCATCGCGCAATTCCCCTAACAACCGGCTAACGCGCTTGGGCGATTCGTACAGCACCAGCGTTGCCGGCACCGGGGCCAGTTCCGCGAGGAACCGAGCCCGGTCGCCCGCGCCTGTAGGCGGAAATCCCGCGAACAGGAACCGGTCGCTGGGCAGGCCAGAGACGCTGAGTGCCGCCAGCACCGCCGACGGCCCCGGCGCGGCCAGCACCGGATGCCCGGCTGCGATTGCGGCGCGTGCCAGTTGATAGCCGGGATCGGCAACCAGAGGCGTGCCGGCCTCGGAGGCATAGGCAACCGACTGGCCTTCGTTCAGCGCGCGCAGCAGGCGCGGCCGCATCGCCTCGCCGTTATGGTCATGATAAGGCAGCAGGGGTCGGTCGCCCAGGGCGACGCCGTGGATCTCCATCAAGTGACGCAGGGTGCGGGTATCCTCGGCGGCCAGCACATCTGCCCCGGCGAGAATATCGAGCGCGCGCAAGGTAATGTCGCGCGCGGCCCCGATCGGGGTCGCCACAAGGTGCAGCCCCGGCGGCACCGGCCGCCCGCCCGGCCTTGGCTCGGCTTCGCCCACGCGGATACCCCCTTCGAAAGTTGCCTTCCCCGATCGAAGCGCATAGGCTTCGCGCCACTGCAGGATTGCGCTGGCGAGAAGGAATACCGCATGTTGTCCGTTCTGACCCTGGCCCGCAAGTCCCTGGCCCGCATGTCCCTTGGGCGTCTGGTTGCCGTGGCGGCGGCGGTGACGCTGGCCGGCTGCGTGGCAACCG
>JBGSQL010000252.1:0-2787 GCA_041738105.1 Rhodobacter sp.
AGCGCCTGGCGCAGGTACACCCCATCGATCAGCGCGGCCATCGCCTCGGCCACCTCGGCCGCCCGCGCGCCCACAAGCGGGCGCAGGTCGTGGCGCAGGTTCGACCGGATCCGGCTGTGATAGACCACCAGCAGGTGCCGCGCCTCGGGCACCGTTTGTGCCATGACGTAAAAGTTCAGCCAGGCGCCCACCACCTCGCGCCGGAAATTGGCCGGGGTGAAGGATGCGCGCACCAGCGCCTGCACCCGTGCTGCCGGGCCATCCGCCATCGCCAGCGCGCCGCGCACCTCGGCGCCGTACAGCGTCAGGACATGCCGCATCGCCGCCAGGAACATCGCTTCCTTGCCGCCGAAATAGTGGTGCGCCAGCGCCGAAGACATGCCCGCGCGCTTGGCAATCTGGCTGACGGTCACGTCAAGCGTGCCGGTTCGACCGATCTCGGCAATCGTGGCGTTGACGAGTGCCGCCTTTCGGATAGGCTCCATTCCAAGCTTCGGCATCAGCGGCGCCCCGGAGAAAAGGATTGCAATGCGCTGCTAGCTTGAAGTTTATTGACTCGTCAATCAACAAAAAACGGGGAGCTATCATGACCAACTTTCGTTCCGCACTGCTTGCAAGTGCCTTTGCGCTTGCCGCCGCACCCGCGCTTGCCGCCGGATGCGACAAGGTGACCTTTTCCGATGTCGGCTGGACCGACATCACCGCCACCACCGCCGTCACCAGCCTGATCCTCGAAGCGCTCGGCTATGAGACGGAGACCAAGGTGCTGGCCGTGCCCGTCACCTACACCTCGATGGCCGAAGGCGATATCGACGTGTTCCTGGGCAACTGGATGCCCACGATGGAGGCCGACATCGCGCCTTACCGCGAGGCCGGCACCGTCGATACCGTGCGCACCAACCTGGAAGGCGCGAAATACACCCTGGCCACCAATGCCAAGGGCGCCGAACTGGGCATCAAGGATTTCGCCGACATCGCAACGCAGAAAGATGCGCTCGACGGCAAGATCTACGGGATCGAGGCCGGCAATGACGGCAACCGCCTGATCATGGACATGATCGCGGCGAATGCCTTTGGGCTGGAGGGCTTCGAAGTGATCGAGAGCTCGGAACAGGGGATGCTGGCGCAGGTCGCCCGCGCCGACGAACGGGGCGAGCCGGTGATCTTTCTCGGCTGGGAACCGCACCCGATGAACTCGAACTTCAAGATGACCTACCTGACGGGGGGCGACGACTTCTTCGGGCCAAACCTGGGCGGCGCAACGGTGGCCACCAACACCCGCGCGGGCTATGTGGCGGAATGCCCGAACACCGGCAAGCTGTTGCAGAACCTGTCGTTCAGCCTGGCCATGGAAAACGAGATCATGGGCGCGATCCTGAACGACGGGGCCGATCCCGCCGATGCGGCCAAGGCCTGGCTGGCCGCCAATCCCGATGTCATCACGCCCTGGCTTGACGGCGTGACGACCCGCGACGGCGGCGATGCCGTGGCGGCCGTCAAGGCGGCGCTGCAATAACCCGTTCGGCGGCCCCGGTGTCTTGTCTCGGGGCCGCTTCCCTTTCGTCTTGCCGTGCGGGGTTGCAATGGATTGGCTGAACATCCCGAAGATCCCCATCGGCGATACGGCCGAACTGGTCTTTGACTGGCTGAAATCCAACGCGCGCTGGTTCTTCGACGGCCTGTCGGCGGTGATGGACTGGCTGATCGCGGGCGTGCTGTGGCTGTTGCAGGCGCCCCCGCCGCTGCTGATCATCGCGGTTTTCGTCGTGCTGACCTGGTTCTTGCAGCGGTCCTGGAAAACCTGCGCGCTGGTGCTGGTGGGCCTGCTGTTCATCCTGAACCAGCACTACTGGAAGGATACCACCGAAAGCCTGGCCTTGGTGCTGTCGTCCTGCGTCGTCTGCATGGGGCTGGGCGTGCCGATCGGCATCTGGCTGGCGCATCGCCCGAAGACCTATCAGGCGATCAGCCCGGTGCTCGACCTGATGCAGACCCTGCCCACCTTTGTCTATCTGATCCCCGCCATCATCTTCTTCGGCCTTGGCATGGTGCCGGGCCTGATCGCGACGGTGATCTTCGTGCTGCCCGCGCCGATCCGCCTGACCTACCTCGGCGTCTCGACCACCCCGCTGACCCTGCTCGAGGCGGCGACCGCGTTTGGCGCAACCCCCTCGCAACGGCTGTGGAAGGTCGAACTGCCCTATGCCTTTCCGCAGATCATGGCGGGGCTGAACCAGACGATCATGCTGTCGCTGTCGATGGTGGTGATCGCGGCCTATGTGGGCGCGAACGGCCTGGGCAAGCCGGTGGTTCAGGCGCTGAGCCGGGTCGATACCGCGCTCGGGTTCGAATCGGGCTTCGTGATCGTGGTGGTCGCCATCGTGCTTGACCGGATGCTGAGGGTGACACGCAAATGACCGAGATGACCCCGATGGTCGAATTCGACCGGGTTTCGATCGTCTTCGGCGATCACCCCGACCGCGCCCTGCCGCTGATGGATCAGGGCAAGACCCGGGCCGAGGTGCAAGCGGCCTGCGACCAGGTGCTGGGCGTGCATGATTGCTCGCTGACCGTCGGCAAGGGCGAGATCCTGGTGCTGATGGGCCTGTCCGGATCGGGCAAATCCACGCTCTTGCGTGGCGTCAACGCGCTGAATCCCGTCGTGCGCGGCGAGGTGCGGGTGCATGACGGCGAGCGCATGGTCAGCGTGACGCAGGCCGATCCCGACACGCTGCGGCGGCTGCGGCTGCGCCACATCGCGATGGTGTTCCAGGCCTTCGGCCTGCT
>JBGSQL010000261.1:0-11891 GCA_041738105.1 Rhodobacter sp.
TCGCCGTGGCGCGCCGCCTGCAAGGCTTCGGCATGGCCATCGCCTATTCTGCCCGCGGCCCCCGCGACGTGTCCGCCGACTGGGCCTTCCTGCTCGACGCCTAAACGCTGGCCGCGCGCTCGGATGTGCCGTTCCTCACCCTCGCCGCCACACCCGAGACGCATCACATCGTCAACGCTCGCGTCCTGTCCGCACTAGGCCCCGAGGGGATCCTGGTGAACATCTCGCGCGCCGCCAACGTCGATGAGACGGCCCTATTGAACTCTCTCGAAACCAGCACGCTCGGCGCCGCCGCGCTTGACGTGTTCGAGGGCGAGCCGCACCTCAACCCCCGCTTCCTCACCGCACCCAACCTGCTGTTGCAACCCCACCACGCCTCCGGCTCGATCGAGACGCGCACCGCCATGGGCCAGCATCTGCTTGCCAATCTCGCCGCCCACTTCGCCGGACAACCGCTGCCGACGCCGGTGGTGTAGAGGGTATGCATGCGACAGGACCATCAGGGGTGTGCAACGGTGCTGCCGGTCCAGGCGCCGGGGTCTGACATGAATTGCGGCAAGCAGACGTTTATCGCGGTTTTCCAGGCCAGGGTCGGGCTCCGTGACACGCTCCCTCGTCGTTGCTGAAAGCAGGCCGCTGGGCTTCACCTGAGGTTCTCCCAGGGGGTCTTCCCGCAGCACCATCGCGAGTCGCTTTGTCCAGATATCTGCCCCGACCCAGAGCGCTTGAACGCCCCGAAGATTCAGGCGATGGTCGCGCCCACCGTCGGGCCACTTGGGGACCGTCGGTTCAGAATAGGTCAGAAAACGTGAGCAGTCTGGGTGTGCCGATTTGGCTGATCAACCTTCCCCGCGCGACCGAAAGGCGGAAGCGGATGGAAGAACAGTTGGCACGGCTTGGACTCGACTACACCCTGTTTCCCGGTGTCGATGGCAAGGGCGAGTCCGACCGTCTTGCGCAGAATGTGGACATTCCCGCGTTCGAGAGAAACATGGGGCGCAAGATCCTCTGGGGGGGCATCGGATGCTATCATTCGCATCTGGGAGTTTGGCAAGCCTTCCTCGATAGTGGCGCCCCTATTGCGCTGATCCTTGAGGATGATGTGGTGTTTCACGACGACTTTATCCCTGCAGTTCGCACGGCACTGGCTGCGGCAGAGCATTGGGATTTCCTGAAATTGAACCGCATCCGGGCGAAGCTGCCTATCCCACAGGGTCGCGTGGGGCGCTACCGCCTGAATGCCTACCTCGGACCGGCCACAGGAACAGGGGCCTATCTGATCAAGCGCGACCTCGCGATGCGATTGCTGCCCAGGATGAGCCCGGTGACACGGGCAACGGATCACGAGATAAACCGGTTCTTTCTGCACGATTTCCGCCTGTTCGGGCTGGAACCCTTTCCCAGCCATGTCGATGACGGGGGTCAAAGCCTGATCACGGGCACCGGGTTTGGCGACGTGACAAAGTTCAAGTGGTATCAGCGGCTGCCGTACTATGGTTTGAAGGCTGCAAACTACTTCCGCCGCGGCCTGTGGTTGTTGAGCCATGGCTACCTGTTTCCTCGTGCCGGACGCGACCTGTCGATGGCACCGCCGGGAACGCAACAATGAACATCTGTTTAATCGTTTAAGGCGGGGGCCAATTGCGCAAGCTGACCTGCCATCCGAAAAGCAGGTATCTGGCCAGAAGGTCGGTACATCAACGTGAAAGAAACATGCGCCAGCCTGGTTCTGGACGTGGACCCGCTTTTGTCTGTGCGCTTCTCGACTGCAAAGGATCCTGTGTTTGCCCGCAAAGACTTGCAGACACGATCTGTCGTCCCTTACAACGGTTGCCCTGACGGGGTGCCGCATGCCGGAACATCAAACCCGCCAAAAAGGTCATAAAGACCTGCAAAATCTTGCCGGGCAAACGTTGCCTGACTTTCCCGAGGACTGGTTATGGCCGCTGAGCGCATCATCTGCAGCTTGAAATATGGCACCCGCTATCCTGCCGACTACGTCAACGTCCTATACAATGCCTGTCGCAAGGCGATGCACGGATCATTTCGCTTCATCTGCCTGACCGATCGGGCCGAGGGCCTTCTGCCGGGCATCGAAGTGCTTGCGATCCCCGATGTCGGCCTGACACCGGACGAGTGGTATGTGGGCGGCATCTGGCCGAAGCTTGGCATTTATGACCGGCACTTTCACGGGCTGCAGGGGCGGGTTGTCTTCGTCGATCTCGACATGGTCGTGCTGCGCGACTTGGATGCGTTCTTCGACATGCCCGGCACCTACATCGGGATAGATGGTGGGCCACGCTGGGGACGCCCCGATGTGCAGGCCGCGCCACAACTTTGCAGCGCACTGATTGCATTCGACGCCGGTTCCCTAGGCCACCTCGCCGAACGGTTCCGGGCCGAGAAGCAGGCCATCATGCAACACTTTCGCAACGAACAGGCCTATACCGAGGCAGAACTGGGCAAGATCGATTACTGGCCTGAAGGCTGGGTCATCAGCTTCAAGCGCGCCTTGCGTCAGCCCCTTCTGGTCGATCTGGTCAAGGAACCTTGCCTGCCACCGTCTTCGGCCAAGGTTCTCGCGTTTCACGGCACCCCGCGCCCGATCGACCTGATCGGCCATGGTCGCCACTTCTGGGACCGCTTTCCGCATATGGGGCATGGGGCCGTCAGCTGGATGGTTGATTACTGGCGTGACAATGGCGGCGGCAGGATCTGACCGCGCCCCCCGCGCGCGCAGATGCCCAAGCTGCCAAATTCCTTGCGGTATGGCGCATAGGGTCTCTGTCGCGATCTGCACTGAGCCTTGGAACTCTGCTCATTGTACAAGCGAAACTCAAGCGATGGGTGTGGCACTGGACGGCAGCGCCAAACGGTAGGCGGCGACGGCAAAAGCACCAGAGTCGGGGCCGAAGGGAAGTCGACGTTCAGGATCGAGGGGTCGCGATTGGTCGCAACAGTATGCAAGGCGAACGTGCCGCCGCTGAGCCCCTAGGCCAAGGCCGTCTGTTGGGCGGTTGGCCCAACCCTTTCCACCAACCAAGGCAAAGCCGGTGCCTTGCGAGATGGACAAGTTCCCGATGCCAGCAGCAATCACCTGGATATCCGCTCGGTCTCAGCGATCGCCGGGGTGCCAATCGACGATCGGGCCAAACCTCTGTTCGTGTCATGCCAGTCCAGATCCCGGGACGGACGCGCCAAAGACGCTCAGACCGACCCTAGCCGCGCCCAGCCAGAGCAGTCTGCACGGACTCGGTGGCCACGTCGCGCAGACTCAGGTCGTCGCGCATCAGGTCTTCGATGAACAGGCTGAGCAATTGCGACCGGCCCGAAACCCCGGCCTTGCGATAGATGGCATTGGTCTGCGCCTTGACCGTACCTTCCGAGGTAGACCGAAGTGTGGCGATCTCAGCCGTGGACATGCCCTTGATCGCAAACAGGGCCACATCCCGTTCTGCCGGGGTAAGGCCCCAATCGGTGAAGCGTTCCATCAACAATTCCATAAACACGCCTGACGCGCGGCGCAGGCTTTCCTCGGCAAGATTGCGGTCGTGCATGGCCCGGTTCAACGCCAAGGCGCCCATCGCAAGCCCGATCACAAGGCCAAGCGCTGCACCGATTTCAAGCAGCTCGCGCGTTTCCCAACTCATAGGCGTCGCCTGAAGGCCAAGCAGCGCGGAAAGAATGTCCCACACGAAAAAAACGGCGCAAAACGCCTGAACCAGCAGGATCAGGCCGATGACGATCCGCCGCCTCATGCTGTCAATGTCATTTTCGGGGGCAGACAGCGCTCAATCATCACTGTCGTCGCCGCCGCTGTCGCTACCACCATCGTCGCCGCCACTGTCGTCACCGTCGCCGCCACTGTCGCCACCGCTACTGCCGCTACTGCTTCCGCCTCCACCTTCGCCACCGCCATCGTCATCGTTGTTGTGGTTGTCGTTGCTCCCGCTGGTCCGGCTGCCGGAACCGGAACTGGAAGACCCGCGATCGCCATCAAAGACGCTGGACGATGCCCTGCCTGTGCGCCTGTCGGTGACCATATCGCGCAGGATCTCGCCCGAACTCGGGTTCACGATGATCTCGCGTCGGCTACCGCCCCGCTCGGCGGTGATCCGCACGCGCCCCAGAAGGGTGCGGCTCACCGCGATGTCCGAGTATCCCCTTCGGCGCAACTGTTGCGCGATCTGGTCACCAATGATTTCGGCGCGCGCGGCGAAGGCCGGCAGGACCGCCAGAGTCGCTGCCGCGCCGATCATCCTCAGAAACACTCTTCGCTTCATCTTCTGTCCTTACGCGCATCCTGCGACGTGATCCGCAGTATCCTTGACGATCCCGTCCGGAACAACCCCGCCAGGAATGGCGCGCGCCCGAACCCGCAGGTCCGGACGCGAAGTTGCACGGTGAACCGGATCAATCGTCCGAGTCGTTGCCGCCGTCGCTGTCGCCGCCATCGCTGTTGCCGCCATCGCTGTCGCCGCCGTCGCTGTCGCCGCTGTTGCTTGAACCACCGTCGTGGCCGTCCGCATGATCACCACCTTCCGAATCGTGGCCGCCGTTGTCATTGTCGTCCGATCCGTTGTCATCGTCGTTTGAACTGCCGGACTCGTCCGAGCCGTTGTCGTCGTCGTTTGCATCACGGCCGAAGGACGATCCGCGGTTGCTGTCGTTGCCATCGTCATTGCGGCCTGTGGTGCGCACGAAATCGCGCGACCGTTCCTGCACGCGAACGCCCGGGGTCGTGTTGTCCCACGGCGCGACCGCACCAGTTTCCTGCTTGAGAACGGCGCCGGTTTCCCGATCATAGACGATCTCCAGCTTTTCGGTCCCCCGCACGGCTTCGACTTTCATCTGGGTCGCTCCGTTGCGCACATCGATGCGGCTGAAGCCCTGCCGCGACAGATCGTCGATCACGGCGTCGGTGGTCAGGGCAAGGGCAGCCTGGCTGGCCAGGATTAGCGCAGCGGTCAGGGTGAGAGTATGTTTCATGGTCGGTCTCCGTTCATGGGGATGCAGGGTGCATCTGTTGTCGTGGGCCGGTTTTCACCCGATGCAGACCGTTGGGAAATTGACCTGGGGTTTAGGGGGCGGCGCCTCGACCCGAGGTTTGCGCGCATAAACCCCAGTTTATGGCATCGCCGAAGCAGAAAGGCCCCGCCAGTCGGGCAGGGCCTTTTTGGGGCAGGATTGCGCAGGCAGGTATCAGATCTTCATGTCGAAGCCGAGGTGTTTTGCGACGGTGAAGATGTCCTTGTCGCCGCGACCGCACATGTTCATGACGATCAGGTGGTCTTTCGGCAGGCCGGGGGCAATCTTCATCACATGGGCCAAGGCATGGCTGGGCTCCAGCGCAGGGATGATTCCCTCTTGCTGACAACACAGCTGAAACGCCGCGAGCGCCTCCTGATCGGTGATCGAGACGTATTCGGCGCGGCCCACGTCATGCAGCCAGGAATGTTCCGGGCCGATGCCGGGATAGTCGAGACCTGCTGAGATGGAAAAGCCTTCCAGGATCTGGCCATCAGCATCCTGCAAGAGATAGGTGCGGTTGCCATGCAGGACGCCAGGACGGCCTCCGGTCAGACTGGCGCAATGTTCCATGCGCTCGTCCACGCCCTTGCCCCCCGCCTCAACCCCGATGACGCGGACCGAGGGATCATCGAGGAAGGGAAAAAACAGGCCCATCGCGTTGGATCCGCCGCCAATGGCAGCGATGATCGTGTCAGGAAGCCGACCTTCCCGCTCCATCATCTGCGCCTTGGTTTCCTTGCCGATGATCGACTGGAAATCGCGCACCATTGCCGGATAGGGGTGTGGCCCAGCAACGGTACCGATGCAGTAGAAGGTATCGCGGACGTTCGTTACCCAGTCGCGCAACGCATCGTTCATCGCGTCCTTCAGCGTGCCTCGGCCACTGGTGACCGGGATCACCTCGGCCCCAAGCAGCTTCATCCGGAACACGTTGGGCGCCTGCCGCTGGTCATCATGCGCGCCCATGTAGACCACGCAGGTCAGGCCGAACTTGGCGCAGACGGTGGCCGTGGCCACACCGTGCTGACCGGCGCCGGTTTCGGCGATGATGCGGGTCTTGCCCATGCGCCGGGCCAGAATGATCTGGCCCAGCACATTGTTGATCTTGTGCGCGCCGGTATGGTTCAGCTCGTCGCGCTTCATATAGATTTTCGCGCCGCCGAGATGCGTGGTCAGACGTTCCGCGAAATACAGCGGCGAGGGGCGGCCGACGTAATGCGTCCACAGATCGTGCATCTCGGCCCAGAAGGTCGGATCGGTTTTGGCGAACTCGTAGCGCTCTTCGAGCTCGAGGATCAGCGGCATCAGCGTTTCCGACACGAAACGCCCACCGAACTTGCCGAAGCGTCCCTGTTCATCAGGGCCGGTCATGTAGCTGTTGATCAGGTCTTCGGGCATCGCATCCTCCGTTCACTTTGGACCGCATGTAGCGCTGCGCGGGGGCGGGGTAAAGCGCCGCGTTTCGGCCGGAGGGACCCAAGAGTTTTCGAAAACTCTTGGCAAATTCCTTCGAAGGAATTTGCGGCGCAGGGCGGGCGTCAGTCGTTCAGGCGGACCGGGGCGCGGTTGCAGAGGGTCACGTATTGGCCCTCGTTCTCGATTGCACGGAAGCCGCGGCGGCGCAGTTCACGCTCAAAGGCGGCCCGGCCGACGATCCGCTCGACGTCGCGCAGCTGACGGCAAACAACACCCCCATCGATCGCCGCCCTGGCGCTGAACAACTGGCGAAGCCAGATCTCGGGTCTGATCGTCGCGGGCAGGGTCATGGCAGCAGCCTGCACCAGCGTGGTAAAGGGCGGGTTAACCCGCAGCCGCCGCAACGAACGCCGCGATTTTTGCGGCATCCTTCACGCCGGGGGACGACTCGACGCCCGAGGACACGTCCACCTGTTGTGCCCCGGTCAGCCGGATCGCCTCGGCCACGTTCTCCGCCACCAGTCCACCCGCCAGCATCCACGGCCGCAGCCAGCGGCGACGGGCGATCAGGCGCCAGTCGAAGGCAAGGCCGTTGCCGCCCGGCAAAACCGCGTCGCGTGGTGGTTTGGCGTCTATCAGCAACTGGTCGGCAACGGTCGCATAATCGAGAAGTGCAGGCAGGTCGCTTTCATCTGCCACTCCGATCGCCTTCATAACCGGCAGGCCATAGCGGGCCTGCACCGCTGCCACCCGATCAGGTGATTCGTGCCCGTGAAGTTGCAGCATGTCCAGCGGCACGGTTTCGACAATCGCATCGAGAGTGGCGTCGTCGGCATCGACGGTCAGGGCGACCTTGGCAAGGCCGGGTGGTGCGGCGAGAGCTGCAAGGCGCGCCTCGGGCAAGCTCAGGTTGCGCGGCGATTTGTCGAAGAACACAAACCCGGCATAGGCCGCCCCGGCTGCGGCGACAGCCACAACATCGGCGGGCGTGCGAAGTCCGCAAATCTTGACCCTGATGCTGTCCACCGGATCAGCCAGCCTTGCGCTTGTCCTGCAACAAGGCCAGCACCTCGTCTTCGGGCTCTGCCCTCGTGGCACGCAGACGGGTAACCTCACGTTCCAGCTTTGCCACCTCGCGGGCCTTGGTGCTGGCGGTGCTGCGATGCTTTGCCTCGCGCATCCATTCCCAGATGAAGCCGAGCAACAACCCGGCCACGATCCCGCCAAAGATCACCAGAAACAGCGGCAACTCCATCGACCAGTTGAAACCCAGGAACAGTCCCATGTCCGCCGGCAGGGCATGAACGACAACCCTATCCCGATTGGCGATGGCCACAGTGACCAGCCCAATCGCGATCAGCCCAAGCAGGATATAGCGCAGATAACGCATCATGGCCTGTCGTTCCCGGTTGGGGTCACTTGCCGTTCAGTCGGTCGCGCAACAGCTTTCCGGTCTTGAAGAACGGCACGTTCTTTTCCTCGACCTGCACGGATTCGCCGGTACGCGGGTTACGCCCGAGTCTCGCATCACGCGCCTTGACCGAGAATGCGCCAAACCCGCGCAGTTCCACCCGGTCGCCCCGAGACAGGGCCAGGATGATTTCCTCGAACACGGTGTTGACGATGCGTTCGACGTGACGCTGCGTCAGGTGCGGATTCTCATCCGCGATTTTCTGGATCAGTTCTGACCGGATCATCTTGTCCCCCCTGTGGTCGCGCCGTTCCGCCGCCACATGTTCTTCGACGACTATAGGGAAAGATTTCTCGCGCACAAACAGGAAAACCCTGCCCGGACGGGCGCTTGGCAGCGCTTGGCCCAAATGGAAGGGGCCCCGCGTTGCCACGGGGCCCCATTATCCACAGATCAGGGGGCTGATCAGCCCTTGTCGGTGCCTTTCAGCGCCGCACCAAGGATATCGCCCAGCGAAGCACCCGAATCGGACGAGCCATACTGTTCGACCGCTTCCTTCTCTTCCGCGATCTCGCGCGCCTTGATCGACAGGCCCAGACGGCGGGTTTTCGGGTCGATGTTGGTCACACGCGCATCGACGTGATCGCCGATCTGGAAGCGCTCGGGGCGCTGTTCCGAACGATCACGCGACAGGTCGGACCGGCGGATGAACGACTTGGCGCCGTTATACTCTACCTCGATCCCGCCTTCCTCGATCGCCGTCACCGCAACGGTGACGATCGAGCCGCGTTTCACGCCATCGACCGCATCGGTGAAGCTGTCGTCGCCCAAGGCCTTGACGGACAGCGAGATGCGTTCCTTCTCGACATCCACCTCGGTGACGGCGGCCTTGACTGTATCGCCCTTGCGATAGTTCTGGATGGCGTCCTCGCCGCGCTGGTCCCACGACAGGTCCGACAGGTGAACCATGCCGTCGATATCGTTGTCGAGACCCACGAACAGACCGAATTCGGTGATGTTCTTGACTTCGCCCTCGATGGTCGAGCCGACGGGGTGGGTTTCCGCAAAGACTTCCCACGGGTTGCGCTGCGTCTGTTTCAGGCCCAGCGACACGCGCCGCTTTGCGCTGTCGATTTCCAGCACCATCACATCCACTTCCTGCGAAGTGGACACGATCTTGCCGGGGTGGACGTTCTTCTTGGTCCAGGACATTTCCGAGACGTGGACAAGGCCCTCGACCCCGGCCTCAAGCTCGACGAACGCACCGTAATCGGTGATGTTCGTGACACGGCCCTTGTGGACCGACCCGAGCGGATAGGCGCTTTCGACCGCATCCCAGGGATCGGCCTGAAGCTGCTTCATGCCAAGGCTGATGCGGTGGGTTTCCTTGTTGATCTTGATGACCTGAACCTTGACGGTCTCGCCGATCGACAGGATCTCGGACGGGTGGTTGACCCGGCGCCACGCCATGTCAGTAACGTGCAGCAGGCCGTCAACACCGCCCAGATCGACGAACGCACCGTACTCGGTGATGTTCTTGACCACACCATCGACGGTCTGACCCTCGGTCAGGTTCGAGATCACTTCGGCGCGCTGTTCGGCGCGGCTTTCTTCAAGGATTGCGCGGCGCGACACCACGATGTTGCCACGGCGGCGATCCATCTTCAGGATCTGGAACGGCTGCTTCAAGCCCATCAGCGGGCCGGCATCGCGCACCGGCCGCACATCGACCTGGCTGCCAGGCAGGAAGGCGACAGCGCCGCCAAGATCAACGGTGAAACCACCCTTGACCCGGCCGAAGATTGCGCCGTCCACACGGGTTTCGTCGGCGTAGGCTTTCTCCAGACGGTCCCAGGCTTCTTCGCGTTTTGCCTTGTCGCGGCTGATGACGGCTTCGCCCCGGGCGTTCTCGACACGGTCGAGGTACACCTCGACCTCATCGCCAACCGCGATATCGGCGGTTCCGCCCAGATCAGCAAATTCCTTCAGGTCGACGCGGCCTTCCATCTTGTAGCCGACGTCGATGATGGCCTGGCCCGCCTCAATCGCGATGACCTTGCCTTTGACGACCGAACCCTCTTCGGGGGTGTCAATCTCGAAGCTTTCCTTCAGCAGGGCTTCGAATTCTTCCATAGATGCTTTAGCGCACATGCGTAGTTTTTTCCTTTTTCCGACATTTCACTGGCCATGCGGTTGGCTCCGCCGGTCTTGGGTTGGTCTTTCAGCAAGAGGGTCTAGCACAAAACAACAAGGGCCGGTGTGATCCCGACCCTCTCGTTGCCCATGCAATCCCGGCTCTTGCGGCCTGTTCGACGCTGGCGCGTATAGGGCAAGAAGGCCAGATTGGCAAGACCGCTGGCGCGTGCGTGATCTGGCAAGGGATGACGGCGGCGGCAGAAGCTGGTTCAGTGCGCTGCAGACCTTGGAAAGGGCGCACGCGCATGTGGCGAGACATGGACTTTGCCTACGCTCTCAGCCTTTGCCTTGGCGTGGTCTTGTGGGGCGGCGGGGTCTGGCTGGGCGGTCGCAGCGAGCCGTGGGATACGCCGGAGTTCTGGACCCTCCTCTATCCCGTCGCCATCGCGCTTTGCGCGGCGTTGGGCTTTTTCTTCCCGTATCGGCCTTGGCGCTGGGTGGTTGCCCTTTTCGCGATGCTGGCGATTGTCCTACTGACGACAGGTCTTGCCACCGGATCGGGACTTGGGCTCTTGCCGCTTGGCCTGATCGCGGTGGTGGTCCTTGCTCTGCCCGGGGTGCTGGTGGCCAGCCTTGCCGGCTGGATCGGGCGGCGGCGGCGATAGGCGGCTCAGGGCATCAGCTGGCCACCGTTCACCTCGATCACCTGACCGATGATGTAGGGCGACAGCCGTGCCGATGCGAGGAACAGATAGGCCCCGACGCAATCCTCGGGCGTTCCAAGACGGCCTTGGGGAATCGTTGTCAGCTGCGCCTGCAACTGCGCCTCGGTCGAATAGCGGTCGTGAAACGGGGTGGCGATCACGCCCGGCGCCACCGCATTCACCCGGATGCCAAAGGAGACAAGCTCTTTCGCCATGCCGCGCGTCGCGTTGTGGACGAAGGCCTTGCTTGCGCCGTAAAGACCTGCCCCGCCGGACGCCCCGTTGCGCGCGGCGATCGAGGTGGTATTGATGATGAACCCACCACCCGCCGCCTTGAGATGCGGAATGGCGGCTCGGCTGGCAACGATCACGGACCGAGCGTTCAGATCCATGATCTCGTCATAGTCGCGCTCTGACGCCTCGGCGTAGGGCACCCGCCGCACCATGCCGCCCGCGTTGTTGATCAACCCGTCCAACCGGCCAAAGGCTGCCAGCGCTTGCTCGACCGCCTCGCGCGCGCCCCGCCCGGTCGAGACATCTGCGCGGATCAGGCAGACAGTTCCCCCGCCCGTCTCGATCTCGGCGGCCAGCGCCTTGGCAGCCGCTTCGCTTGCGTTGTAGTGCAGACCTACTTGCGCCCCTTGCCCGGCAAAGGCACGCGCCAGCGCCGCACCGATGCCGGTCGATGCGCCGGTGATCAGTACCGCCTTGCCCGCCAGATCCGGGATCCGAAGGTTGCTCATTGCATTGCTCCTTTTTCCGCCAGCCTCTGTTCGACTTCCTCGACTGCGCGCGCGACAGCGGCCTCGATGCTCAGATCGGTCGTATCCAGCCGGATCGCATCGGGTGCAGCGCGCAGCGGTGCCGCCGCGCGGTCCGCGTCGCGGGCATCGCGAGCCCTCAGATCCTTCAGCATCTCGTCGGGGCCCAATGGCGCGGCCTCGGCACCAAGTTCGCGCCATCGCCGCGCTGCGCGTTCTTCATCACTCGCAGTCACGAACAGCTTTACCTCGGCTTCGGGGCAGATCACCGTCCCAATGTCACGCCCATCCAGTACGGCGCCCCCATCCCTGCGGGCAAAATCGCGCTGGAACTGCAACAGAGCCGCGCGCACCCCCGGGATTGCCGCCACGCGGCTGGCTGCCTGTCCCGCCTCGGGCGTGCGCAGGTCCGGACGGGCCAGATCGCCCACG
>JBGSQL010000310.1:0-2731 GCA_041738105.1 Rhodobacter sp.
CGGTTCCTGACCTTGTCCTGCTCATGCGCAAAGCTCATCGGCGGCAGCACGACACGGGCGAAATCGCTGCGGGGGTTCGACAGTGCCTCGCGCACGGTCAGGGGCGGTCGGCGGTTGTCCCTGGTGGTGAAGCTGCCGGTCACATGGCAGGACCGGATGCGCACCATCAGCATGACCGGCGTGTTGCTCGCCTCGGACAGCGCAAAGCCGTCGCCCACCGCCTTGACGATGCACGGCAGGTTGGGGCGCGGGTCCAGCAGCCAGACCTGCGACTTCATCGCAAAGGCATGGCTGCGTTCCTGCATGATGGAACTGCCTTCGCCGTAATCCTCGCCCACGATTACCAGCGCGCCGCCCGTGACGCCCGACGAGGCGAGGTTGGCCAGCGCGTCCGAGGCGACATTGACCCCGACCGACCCCTTGAAGGTGACCGCGCCCCGGATCGGGTAATGGACGGACGCGGCCAGCATCGCCGCCGCTGCCGCCTCGTTCGCATTGGCCTCGTAGCGCACGCCAAGTTCGGCCAGCAATTCCTCGGCATCGGCCAGCACGTCCATCAGGTGACTGATGGGCGCGCCCTGGTAGCCGCCGACATAGCCCACGCCGTTTTCGAGCAGGGCCTTGGTGATGGCAAGGATCCCCTCGCCCGTAAAGGTTTCCCCGGCACCCAGCCGAAGATCCTCGATCTCTGCCTTGAAGGACCGCTCCGCCATTGCGCGCCCCTACTTCGACGGCTCGCGGGCAGACCACAGCATGGTGCCGCCGTCTTTTTCATACGCCATGCCGTCGGGATAGCTTATCGCCTCCATCTGCAAACCCCAGGGTGCGTAGAAATAGAGGATCGACTGGCCGGCGGCGGGCCCCTCGGCCACAGGAATGGGGCCCATCAGGGTGCGGATGCCCTTCTCCTTGAAATACGCGGCGGCGGCATCAATGCTGTCGACATAGATCGCGATGTGGTGGCCGCCGATATCGCTGTTTCGCGGCTGCACCGTTTTCTGATCGGGCGCGGTGTAGTGAAACAGCTCGATGTTCGATCCGAAACCACAGCGCATCAGCGTAATCTGTTCGATCACGGCGCGCGGATCGACGTTCAGCACATCCTGCATGAAGGTGCCCTGGTCATCGCGGAACGGGCCGAAAGACATGGCTTTCTGACACCCGAGCACATCAGCGAAAAACGCCTCGGCTGCGGGAAGGTCGGGGACGGTCAGCCCGATATGATCAACGCCGCGCATTCCGGGAAGGGGGTTGGCCTGCGCGGATGTGGCGACAAGAAGGGCGAGGACGGCGAGCCTGGTTTTCATGCTGTGTCTGCCTTTGCTTTCCGCGCGACCCATGTCCGGTCGCCGCGCCTGACCGGTGTGTCTCAGATCTCGTGTTTGCGGATATTGATGAGCATCTTTTGCAGCGTGCCGACAAAGGCACGGCGTTCTTCGTCGGGGATTGAACGGAACATGCGGGCATGGGCCTCGACCATGTGCGGCCAGAGCGTCTCGAAGGTTGCGCGTCCCGCTTCAGTGATGAAAACGCGCGTTGCACGGCTGTCTTCGGCATCCGGGGCGCGGCGGATCAGGCCTTCGGCATCGAGTTGGTCCAGCGCGCGGCTGAGCGTGGACTGTTCCACCACCGCATAAACCGCGAGTTCGCGGATCAGCGGGCCCTCGATCACCGACAGGACGGCAAGCGCACGCATCTTCGGGGTAGACAGGCCCAGCCCTGCCATTTCTTCGCGCAGCGAGGCGTTGTAGCGCCCCATGATCCGGTTCATCAGATAGGGGGCGAAATTGGTCAGCCCAATCTCTCCCAGGCGCGCAGTCTCGGGGATGCGGCGCTGGTCGGTCATGCGCCCAGCGCCTTTGCCGTCAGATACCCCGAGCTGCCGCCGAGGCCGGGGCCGGGGTGGGTCGAGGCGCCGATATGGCGCAGACCGCGCACCGGCGACGTGCCGTTCGTGCTGTGGGCAAAGGGGCGCCACAGAAAGAACTGGTCGACTGAACAGGCCCCGCCATAGGGGTCGCCGCCCACCAGATTGATATTCATCGCCTGCAGATCAGCCGGTGAATAGGCGCGGCGGGCCAGCTTGATCTTGTCGAAGCCCTTGATGTGACGCGCCAGGATCCGCTCGATCCGGTCAGCAAAAGCCTCACGCAGGGGCTCGGTCCAGGTCGGTGTCGTTTCGATTTCATGGGCGGCGTCGCCCTTGATGACGCGCGGCGCGTCAGGAATTTGCAGCCACAGCACCGCTTTTCCGGCAGGCGCACGCGTAGGATCCAGGCGGTCGGGCTGGCCCACACAGATCGTGGGTGCGGCCGGCAAAAGGCCGCGCTCGGCCTCGTTCGAGGATTTCGAAACAGAGTCGATTCCATCGGCGAGGTGGATCAAGGCCACCGTTTCAAGGCCCGGCGTCAACCAGTCCGGCGGTGCATCGAGCGCGTAGTGCAGTTGGAAATTGCCACGGCCATGCCGGAAGGTCGCGGCGGCGGCGCGATCCTCGGGCAGATCCGTTTCGCGCAGCAGACGGGTCATGAGTTGGCCGGGCGCGACCGAGGCGAGAACTGACGGCGCCGCAATCGTTTCGCCCGAGGCAAGTGCCACGCCGGTTACCCGGCCTGCCCGGACAAGGATGCGATCAACATCCGCGCCGGTCCGAACCTCGCCTCCTTTTTCCTCGATCAACTTGCGCAGCGCCAGCGCGGCCTGCCCCGCCCCACCCCGCACGACCGGCGCG
>JBGSQL010000343.1:0-5727 GCA_041738105.1 Rhodobacter sp.
GGCATCGCCACCGGCGCCACGATGCGGGCAGCGATCGGTGCCGCCCGGGCCGAGGGCGCGACGCATGTCGTCGTGGCAGCCCCGGTTGCGGCGGCGGATACCGTAGCCACCCTGTCCGGGCTTGCCGAAGACGTTGTCTGCCTGGCTCAGCCCGAACCGTTCGTGGCGGTCGGCCTGCACTATGACAGCTTCCCCCAGGTCAGCGATGACGAGGTGCGCCGCCTGCTCGACACGGCAGGCTCAGGGCCACACGCCGACGCCGGAGAGCCCTGACAGTCGCAGCGCCTCGTGCAGATACGTACGCGCGCGCACCGGCCATTTCTCGGGCGTGCGCGGCTCAGGATCGCGCAAGTGATCCAGCGACAGCCGCGCCCGCGTGACACAGCGAAACACCCCGTAGGTCGCTTGCAACGTATCTGACGGCGGATCAAATCCGGCGGCGGCCAGGCCCGCAAGCAGACGCAGGTGCAAATCGGCGCGCCCCAGCAGCCGACATTCCAGCCCCAGATAGCCCACCTCGTCGAACACATCGATCACCCGCATCTCGCGCGCCGTCTCGACCCGGTCGAAGATGACCGGGGGATCGGTCAGGCAGACATGTTCGGGCCGCAGATCGCCATGTCCCTCCAGGATCAGCCGGGCCTGTTCGCGCCCCGTAATTTCGGGCGCGGCGGCGTCCAGCCGCGCGGTCAGCCCATCCAGCAGGGGCGCCAGCGCAATCTCGGGAACATGCGCGGCCATTTCGCGCAGGTTCACCGCGTTCACCGCCTGTTCACGCCGCAGATGATCCAGATACAACCCCCGCGGTGGCCGCCGCGTCTGAAACTTGCGAAAGAAATCCGCCAGCTTGCCGACAATGCCATCAACCTCGCCCGGCGCCGGTCCCACCCCCGCCTCGATGACAGCGTCGAGCATCCGGTCCGCCGGAAGCCGCTTCATGCTGACAAGCCAGTCCACGACGCGCCCCGGTCCAAGCAACGTCAGCGCGCCGTCCGCCCGACGCAGCAACGGCATCAGCCCGATGTAGACATCCCCCGCCAGTTCCCAGTTGAGCCGCATTTCCTCGGCGCAGGCATGGTGACGCGCCGCAAGGCTGCGATGGTCGAAATAGCCAAAGCTGACAGGCTTTTTCATCTTGAACGCATGGCTTGCCGTCAGAAAGACATAGGCCATGTGGGTTTCGACAACCTGCTCCACCCCCGCCATTGCCGACAGGACGGCCACCTTTTGCGCAAGCGACACGTCCCGCGCACCGCGCGGGGCCGTCCCGGCGCCCGGCTTTGTCACATCCACAGCTCGCGCAGCGACTTGCGCATCGCCTGCGTCACCTGGTCAAACTCGCCCGGCGAGATCTGTCGCCGCAACAGATCGAACACCGCCGCCACCGCCACATCGGGGTTGTCGGGCGGATTGTTCCGAAACGGCTTCATCACCCGATCCAGAAAGTCATCCGCCGAACGCGGATGCGCCGGGGTGCGCGAGGGCACCCAGCCCTCGAAATAAATGCCGCGCACCAGCACCGGCAGTTGCGCCGAAAGGTCCACCGCTTCCTCCACCGTCAGGAAATCCCGCACCGCGTGCAAGGTCTGGCGCAACAGCATGTAGGCCCTGCCACGATCCTCCCAACCAAGATTTGCCTGCAACAGGTTCAGCCATTCGGCCACCACCTGCGGGGCATGGTCGATCGTCGCGATCCCTGTCGTCTTCATTCCAAACCTCCTTTTTCCGGTCGTCAATCCGACCCAGGCCGACCGCGGCGTAGTGGCCGATGCGCCAAGTCTCCGCGCACAGCGCCAAGCGCTCATTGATCGCGATCAATGCGGCGCCCGGCATCGGGGCCGACCATTCGAACCATGCAGATATTCGACCTCACCCCGACCCATCCGCTAGGCCGCGCCTTGGCGCAGGCCGCAGGCATTCCCTTGTCACTTCACGAAGCGCGCGAGTTCTCGGGGGGTCAGCACAAGATGCGCCCTCTTGGCAGCGTGCGCGGGCAGGATGTGTACGTCTTTTCGGTCCTGCACGCGGATGAGGGGCAGTCGGTGAACGACCGGCTGATCCGGCTTCTGTTCTTCGCCGCCACCTGCCGTGAACATGGTGCGGCCCGGGTAACGGTCATCGCGCCCTGGCTGCCCTATGCCCGCAAGGACCGGATCACCAAGGCCCGCGATCCGGTCAGTTCGCGCTATGTCGCACAACTGGTCGAGGCGATGGGCATCGACACCTTCGTGACGGTCGATGTTCACAACCCCGCCGCGTTCCAGAACGGCTTTCGTTGCCGCACACTGAACCTCGACACCTGCCGGCTGTTCGCAACCCATGTCGCCGCGCGCGCCTCGGATGCCCCGCTGACCGTCGCCTCACCCGATGGTGGCGGGATCAAACGGGCCGAACTGCTGCGCCAATCGCTCGAGTTGCTCATGAACCGTCCGATCGGCTTTGCCTTTCTCGAAAAACACCGCTCGGGCGGCGTGATCACGGGCAGCCTCTTTGCCGGCGATGTGGCCGGTCGTCAGGTCTGGATCGTCGATGACATCATCGAAAGCGGCGAGACGCTGCTGCGCGCGGCCCGCGCCTGCCACGAACGCGGCGCCCGCGCGGTGCACATGCTGACGACCCATGTCCTGCATGACCCAACCCGACAGGGCCGCCTGAAAGACCCGACCCTGTCCAGCCTGACCGTCACCGACAGCGCGATGGCCCTGCCGGATGCCGCCAGCGACCCGCGATTCCATACCCTGTCGCTGGCCCCGATGATCGGACAATGCCTGACCCGGATGCACCAGGGCCAACCGATCAGCCCCGTCCTCGACCCGACCGGCTATGACTGATGATCTGCCCCAACCAGACAAGGAGCACGCCATGGAAATCGACAAGGCAATGCACGCCCCCGCCGCATGGATCGAGGCGGGAACCACCGTCGCCGAGGCGGCGCGCAAGATGAAAGAGGCCGATATCGGCGCCCTGCCCGTCGGTCGCGATGACAAGCTGATCGGGATGATCACGGATCGCGATCTTGCGCTGCGCGTGATGGCCGAAGGCAAAGACCCCGAAACGACCACCGTCGAACAGGTGATGTCGCCCGGCATCGTCTGGTGCCGCACCCATCAGACGGTCGAGGACGCCATCCATCTGATGGAGCAGAAGAAGATCCGCCGACTGCCGGTGATCGACGACAAGAAGCGCCTGGTCGGCATGCTCAGCCTGGGCGATGTCGCCCACGCCTTGCCGCTGCAGTTGACGGGCGAACTGGTCCACGCCGTCGCAGATCATCACGGCTGATCTCACCACGCTGGAGCCACACCATCCATCGCGATCCGGTGATCACCTGGCACAAAGCGCGGGCGGGCGCGCCGCAACCCGGTCAGACGACCGACAGGCGGTCCTTTACAGCGCGCACCCCAGGGGCCGCCCAGGCCGCCTGTTCCGCCACCCGCCGCTCGATCATGCTGTGAACCTTGCCTTCCAGCGTCACGGTGCCATCACTGACCGCCACGCGGATATCGCCCATGTCCAGTTCCGCCTGCCGTTTCAGCGCGCGCTCGATCCGGTCGCGAATGTCCACGGGGCTGGCCTTTGGCCCGATCAGGATCGAATTGGTGATCCCCGTCACCCCCGCCATCCCCCGGATCGCATGAACCGCCGATTCGCGCTGGTAGTTCCACTCGACCGTCCCGGTCAGCGTGACCCAGCCCTTCTGCACCTTGACCTTGACGGTATCCACCGGGATCCCGGTGCTCCAGCGCAGCACGTCCAGAATACGCCGGACGATCTCGTCGTCCGCCGTCGGATTGGCACCGGCGGGGCGCACCTCGATCTCTTGCGCGATCCCCTTGACGCCCTTGACCGCCGTCGCGATCTCTTCCGCCTTCAGCTTTTCGGCATAGGTCGGAACATGCCCGGTCAGCGTCACCACGCCCGCCTCGACAGCTACGCCAATGTTCGCGGCATCGAGGCTTGGCTCAAACTCCAGCGCATCGAGCACGTCTTGTCTGACAGCTATGTCAAGCATTTCGCTACTCCTTTGATTGCAGGCCCACACAGGCGAGCATGCCCTGCCACCGAACAGCGCGGTAGCCCTGCCGCGCGCCGCCTTCAGGGAAACACCGGCGGCGACTTGGCAAGCCCCGATACGGGCTGCAACGCCACCGGGCGCGGCCAGATGGCCACGCCCGGCCACAAGTCAGTCGGCACCTCCGCCCCGCCGGTCACGAAAACGGAAAACCGGCACCGTCAGATGTTCGGCCACCGGGCCCAGAAAGCCGTCCCGCTTCATCCCGTCCAGCCGGGCTGCCGTGTCATCGCTGATGAACTCCTCGCCACAGCCCATGCACAGCAGCGCAGGGATGCCACGGATCATCACCGGACGCTCTCCCTGCCAGAACAGCGTGTCCACCGTCCGGCTCGCCAAAGGCCCGGCGCCGCAATTCGGACACCCCGGCACCGCAGATGCATCGTCAATCCGGCGGTCCATGGTCTGCATGTTGATGGCATGGCTCATCCCCATACCCCCCGACCTTCGACCGAATCGCGACCCATCCGGCACGCGGACACTGCCTGCACCGCGCCGTCGCGCCGTGCCGGCCTCCGGCTCCGCTTACGCAACCCAAAGGCGGTGCCGTTTCGGAAAAACAAGACTTGCATCACCATCCCCCATACCAAGAACACCCACCCCACGCTTGCTCAACGGCGCAGACCGGTCATTGACCGCTGTCAATCGGCCCTGCAGTCGCACCAGCTTGACCCCGGTCAAGGCGCGCGGCCCCGGTCTGGCCGAAGATGCCCGAACGCCACCAGCCGGATCGGACCCGCCCCAGATGCCCCAAGCCACGCCCGACCCCCAGGCCGAGACCGTGGCCTTTCTGCTTTCACCTGCCGCCCATCCCGGCGCGGGCCCCGTAACCCATGTCCAGACCCACGGCGCGCATGTGTTCCTGTGCGGAGACGAGGCGCTGAAGATCAAGCGGGCCGTGCGCTATGACTACATGGATCTGTCCAGCCTGGAACTGCGCGAAGCCATGCTGCGGCGCGAACTGCACCTGAACAAGCGCACCGCCCCGATGATCTATCGCGATGTCGTCCCCTTGACCCGCGAGGCCGACGGGCAGCTTGCCCTGAACGGCAGCGGCGCGCCGGTTGAATGGGTGCTGCGGATGCACCGCTTTCCCGCCGCGTGCGAACTGACCGCCATCGCCGAACGCGGCGGGCTGGGCGATACCCTGGCCGAGGCTCTGGGAACCGAGATAGAGGCCTACCACCGCACCAGCCCGCGCCGCCGCCAGGCAGGCGACCGACTGATCGGCGACATCCTCGATGAACTTGGCCGTGTCCTGCCCGGTCTGGCCGAGACCCTGGGCACGCCCCCCATCGAGACCTTCCTGCTGCTTGCGCGCGCAGCACTCCAGACACAGGCGCCCGAGCTGCGCACCCGCACCACCGCCGGCCATGTGCGCCGGGTGCATGGCGATCTGCACCTGCGCAACATCGTCCTGCTCGATGGCCGCCCCGTGCTATTCGACGCGCTGGAGTTCGACGAGACTCTCGGCACCTGCGATGTCCTTTACGACCTCGCGTTCCTGTTGATGGATCTGTGCCACCGCGACCTGACCCGTCAGGCGAACATCGTGTTGACCAGCTACCTTCTTGCGGCCCGCGGCACCGAGGATGCGGGCCTTGCCGCGCTGCCGCTGTTCCTTGCCGTCCGCGCCGCGATCCGCGCGATGGTGG
>JBGSQL010000165.1:0-2525 GCA_041738105.1 Rhodobacter sp.
GTGGGCGCGGGCGATGCGCGCGGCCTGCGCGACGGCGCGCTGGTGGCGATTGCGCTGTCACTGGGGTTTGGCATCGCGATGGTGGTGCTGTTCCTGAGCTATCCCGCGCCGCTGATCGCGCTGTTTCTGGATGTTGGCAAGCCGGGCAGCGCCGAGATCATTGCGATCGGGGTGACGTTGCTGGTCTATGCGGCGATGTTCCAGTTGGCCGATGCCGCGCAGGTGATGGCGCTGGGCCTGCTGCGCGGGATCAAGGATACGCGGGTGCCGATGTGGCTGGCCGCGATCAGCTATTGGGTGATCGGGATCCCCGCAAGCTATGCGCTGGCGTTTCCGCTGGGTCTGGGCGCGGCCGGGCTGTGGATCGGGCTGGTGATCGGGCTGTTGGTGGCGGCGGTGCTGCTGATGGCGCGGTTCTGGTTGCGCGCGCCACGGGCGGACGCGGGCGTGGCGCAAGGTCAGTCCTGAGCGCCATCCTGCATCAGGCGTTCCGCCTTCTTGCGCACCAGAACCGAGCGCAGGTCGTGCATCGCCAGCAAGAGCGCGTCGGTCACATCCTCGAGCTGCGCATCGCTGGCCTTGCTTTGCACCCACTGGGTCGTGAGGTTCAGGTAATCGACGGCGCGATGGATGTCGTCGATGTCGCGCTGCGCGAGCAGGGCCACCCGGCGCGCCATCCAGCCCTTGATCTCGGCCAGATCCGCGGGGGTCAGCTTGCGGTCGCCCTGCGGCTTGATCTCGCCGTTGCGCACGTTGACGATGGCGATCTGTTCCATGTCGATCCGGCGCTGGCGGTTCTCGGTATCGACCCGGAACACGGCGGCGCCATTCTCGCGGATGCGAAAATAATAGTCCGGCAGATCGGCCGCCATCTGTCCTCCGTCAGTGCAGGCCCGCACAGAAGGTCTGGATCCGCGTGCAGGCCTCGCGCAGCGCGTCGTCCGAGGTAGCGTAACTGACGCGGAAGTTTGGCGAAAGACCGAAGGCTGCGCCGAAAACCACGGCCACCCCGGTTTCTTCCAGCAGAGCCGTGGCAAAAACCTCATCATCGGTCAGGACGGTGCCGCCGGCGCTGGTCTTGCCGATGCAGGCCGAGATGTCGGGATAGACGTAGAAGGCGCCTTCGGGGGTCGGGCAGGTGATGCCGGTGGCCGCATTCAGCATCCCCACCACCAGATCGCGCCGACGCTGGAAGATCTGACGGTTGGGGGCAAGGAAATCCTGTGTCCCGGTCAAGGCTTCGAGTGCAGCATATTGCGAGATCGAGCAGGGGTTGGATGTGCTTTGCGACTGGACCGTGCCCATCGCCTTGATCAGGTGTGCGGGCCCTGCGGCGTAGCCGATGCGCCAGCCGGTCATTGCGTAGGACTTGGACACGCCGTTGCAGGTCAGCGTGCGGTCATAGAGGCCCGGTTCGACCTGCGCCGGGGTCGTGAACACGAAATCATCGAAGACAAGGTGTTCATACATGTCGTCGGACATCACCCAGACCTGCGGGTGGCGCATCAGAACGTCGGTCAGGGCCTTGACCTCGGCGCGGGTATAGCCGGCGCCGGTGGGGTTCGATGGCGAATTGAAGATGAACCACTTGGTGCGCGGCGTGATTGCCGCCTCTAGCTGTGCAGGCGTCAGCTTGAACTGTGTTTCGATCCCCGCGACGACGGGCACCGGCGTGCCGCCCGCAAGCAGCACCATGTCGGGATAGCTGACCCAGTAAGGTGCGGGAATGATAACCTCGTCGCCGGGGTTCAGCGTGGCCATGAAGGCGTTGTAGAGCGTCTGCTTGCCGCCGGTGCCGACCGTCACCTGCGCGGGCGTGTAGTGCAGGCCATTCTCGCGCGCGAACTTGGCGCAGATCGCCTGCTTCAGTTCGGGGATGCCATCGACGGCGGTATACTTGGTCTTGCCCGCGTCGATTGCGCGCTTGGCGGCATCCTTTATGTTCTGCGGCGTGTCGAAATCCGGCTCGCCCGCGCCCAGCCCGATCACGTCGCGTCCCGTTGCCGCAAGCTCGCGCGCCTTGTTGGTGACGGCGATGGTGGGCGAAGGTTTCACGCGGGCGAGCGTTTCGGACAGGAAGGCCATGCGGGGGCTCCGGCTGCTGGGGTGGAAGTTTCGGGCAGCTTGTCTTAGGGTGGCCCCCTCATGCATTCAAGCGATATCGAAGGGGGAGACAGGCAGATGCCGGAAGCCACCGGACAGAGCTGGTTCAGCGAGAGTCAGGCCACATTTGGCGACAGGGTTGCGGGCGCACGCGAGGCTGCGGGTCTGACGCAAGAAGATCTTGCGCGCCGCCTGGGGGTCAGGTTGACGACGCTGCGCGGCTGGGAAGATGACGTGATGGAGCCGCGCGCAAACCGATTGCAGATGCTTGCGGGCTTTCTCAACGTCTCGATGCGCTGGCTGCTGACCGGTGAGGGGGACGGGCTGGACGGCCCGCCCGAGGCCACGGCGCTGGGGGCGGGAGAGCCGGATTTCGACACGCCGCAGAACATCAAGGATGCCGCCAAGCGCGCCATCGATGC
>JBGSQL010000363.1:0-6945 GCA_041738105.1 Rhodobacter sp.
GAAAGCCCTGATCGTTGCGCCGATACGCCTGTGACACCAGTTCGGCCATCACCTTGCGCTGATCATAGCTTTGCCCCACGACCAGATCCTGCGTCATCGCCGAATAGGTTTCGACCGACCCGATGCCATAGATGCACGAAACCGAGGCGACGATGATGACGTCGTCGCGTTCCAGCAGCGCCCGTGTGGCCGAATGGCGCATCCGGTCGATCTGCTCGTTGATCTGGGATTCCTTCTCGATATAGGTGTCCGAGCGCGGCACATAGGCCTCGGGCTGGTAGTAGTCGTAGTAGCTGACGAAATACTCGACCGCGTTGTCGGGGAAAAAGCCCTTGAACTCGCCGTAAAGTTGCGCAGCCAATGTCTTGTTGGGCGCAAGGATGATGGCGGGGCGCTGCGTTTCCTCGATCACGCGCGCCATTGTGAAGGTCTTGCCGGTGCCTGTCGCCCCCAGTAGCACCTGGTTCTGCTCGCCCGCGAGCACGCCCTCCGTCAATTCCGCGATGGCAGTCGGCTGGTCGCCGGCCGCCTGGAACGGCGTCTGAAGCACGAAGCGCCGCCCGCCTTCCAGCTTGGGGCGGGTCAGCACCTCGGGGCGCGGCGAAAGGGCGTTGTCGTTGTTGTGCGGCATCGGGTGATTCCTCGGGTTGGATCAGATTTGATCCGTTTTTGTTCCCAGGCAAGTCCGCATCCCGGGGCGGGTCGGGTTGCGGGGCGGCGGCTGCGCGCCCCCTTGCATCTTCGTGCGGTTTTCCGCAATAAGCAGGGGTCAGCCCGGAGGTTTCCCATGTCTGCCCGCATCTATCAGCCCGCGCGCACCGCGATGCAATCCGGTACCGCCAAGACACGGGACTGGGTGCTGGAGTTCGCCCCCGAAACGGCCCGCGAGATTGATCCTCTGATGGGCTGGACATCCTCTTCGGACACCCAGCGGCAGGTTCGGCTGAGCTTCGACAGCCAGGACGCGGCGGAAGACTATGCGCGCGCGCATGGCCTGGTTTATGTGGTGGTGCAGCCCAAGACGCGCAAGCCCGTGATCCGGCCGCGCGGCTATGGCGAGAACTTCGCGACCGATCGCCGGGGTGTGTGGACGCACTGATGCTGACGATCGCGGCGGAAAGCCCGCTGGGCGCCGATCTGCATCTGCTGATGGCACGGCACACCGCCGACATGCATGCCGATACGCCGCCCGAGAGCATCCACATGATGGATGCGACCGCCTTGGCCGCGACAGGGATCGAGTTTTTCGTGCTGCGCGATACGGGTGTGCCGGTGGCCATGGGCGCGATCAAGCGGATCGACGCGGATCACGCCGAGATCAAGTCGATGCATGTGCTGTCGGAACGCCGCGGCCAGGGCCTGTCGCGCCGGATGCTGGAGCATCTGATGGCCGAGGCCCGGGCCGCCGGATTTCGCCGGCTGAGCCTGGAAACCGGATCGCAGGCGATGTTCGCACCCGCGCGCGCGCTTTATGCCCGCACGGGGTTTGTGGAGTGCGGTCCGTTCGAGGGCTACAGCCTGGATCCGAACTCTGTCTACATGACGACGGTGCTCTGAGGTCTTGCGTGATGGCGCGGCCTGCCGCAAAAGGGCCCAAGCGGCCCCGTAGCTCAACTGGATAGAGCAAGGACCTTCTAAGTCCGAGGTTGAGGGTTCGATTCCTTCCGGGGCCGCCAAGAGTTCCTTTCATCTGTTTGTTTTGAAAGGTAAAGTTGTCTTAATGATTTCGATCAATCCGCCATTTCTTCCCCGACCTTGCAAAGCCCGCCCCGGTGAATGAACGCTTGTTCCCCCCCCGGATTTTTTTGGGAGCGAGAGCGCAGATGTCCTACACCGATGGCCTTCACCCCATGTCGCCGCGCCACCTCGTTGACCGAGACACCTGTCACCAGCGTCTCAGCCACGATCCGGCCCTTCGCTTCATCCGACCATCGCCGCTTGGCCGCAGGAGCCGCCAGAAGCTCCACGAACGCAACAGCCTCCATACTGCGCTCCCGATGGACTCCCACTGACACCTCCCGTGCAAATCTCCACACAGGCCGCATCGCAGGTTAAAGATTCAGCAGGAAGGTGGGGTCAGGACAGCGCTTAAGCTGGAACTCGGGCAGCGCCCGTTCCATTGTGAGGCCCTTTTCGGTCCATCGGTCACAGCACCAACTCAATTCCTATCATCGACCCAGCGCCGCTTGACCTGGTTGCCTTCCGGTTCGCTCGGCGGCGCCAGGTCGACCTGAAACCCGATCCCAACTTGGTTTCGCAATATTTCCGCGACCCGCGCCTTCAACCCGGCAGCGTCGCCCGGCGGTTGCCATTCGTCAAAAGCCAACTCCACGATCGCAACATCGGCGCCGGTGACATCTCGGCGGAGTATCACCCGATGCTCGCGCAAGCCGTCAAGTCCGGCAAGCGCCTCGTCTATGGCGCTCGGCCAAACGTTGACCCCCCTGATTCGTCGCATGTCATCCAGCCGTGCTATGCTGCCCAGCGCCACGCCCGAAAATGATCGACCACAGCGGCATGCCCCGCCTTCGCGATACACCGCTCGATCCCCTGTCGCGCACCGTAGCAACGGCACAACGGAGTGGATCAGGCTCGTGAAGACGAGTTCGCCGGCCTCGCCGTCCTGCACCTGTTGGCCAGTCTCGGGCGAGACGACCTCCATGAGGAAATATGGATCGGCATTATGCAGGATCGCCTCGCCCGGCCGGGTTCCGATCCCACATTCGCAGGTAAAGAGCGGGTCAGCCCGCAGTTGTGTCGCACCATAGAAGACCGAGACGGACGCGTCCCAGAGTTGCCCCAGGTTACTCAGTTCCCGATGACCGCTGCTTTCGCCCGAGCAGATCAGGGTCCGCACGCTGTTCTTGGCTGCGTCATAGCCTTCGAGTGAGGCGAGCCGGCGCAAATAGGACGGCATGCCCGAAATTGCACTCGGCGCGAACCGCTCCACGAGTTTCAGTTTGTGGACTGCGTCGTAGGTTCCGACCGGATACACAGTGCAGCCATAGGCTTGGAGCGATCCAAGGTCCATTTGACCGCCGCCAAGCATGGATACCGGATAGCAGAGGAAGACTTGATCGCCCGGCTGTAGCCCCGCCCAAAGATAGAGATAGCGGTAGATCTCGTCGACCGCCCGGGCTTCTGATGCGGTCTGTACATGGACTTCCTGGCCCTGGCCCGAGGTTCCGCTGGTCTGGAACACCCGCAGCGGCGCTCCGGTGTTCAGGGCATGGGCCGCCCGGCGGCCAAAGGGCGGCAGGTCCTCCTGGTCCCGAATGAAGTCCTTCTTTCGCACCACCGGCACGCGGGCGACGAAATCGGCAAGCGAGCGGATACGGCCGGGATCGACACCTGACCTTCGCCAGTGGTCCGCGTAGAACGGATTCGTCTCGTTGGCCTTCGCCAGGATCGGGGAAAGCAGGCTCCACTGCAAACTTCTCAGCGTGTCCGGTTCGGCGAACTCGAGCGCGGGATCGCGGATGCGGCGCTCGAAGTGTGGGTCGTGCTTCAGCATGAAAAGCGCCTCGCGACCGGGCGCCTACTCATGGGAGAAGGCCGGTCGGATCGGGCAAGCCGGCCATTTTGCAGGCCTCAAGCAAGTGCACTCGATCCTCTTCGAAACGAAAGGGCCGCGCCCGATCCTCGTCTGCCAACGTCCAATCCTGCTTGCCGTTTGAGGCGTTGGAGAAGTTTCCGAACGCGAACTGGGCCATGTCCGGCTGTTCGAGACGGGCATAGCACGCAGCCGCAAGCAGTTGGACATCGACCATGTACTTCGGCTCGCCGGGCGCATGCCGCATCTTCCGCAACTCGTCGAGCGCAAGTTTGTAGAAAATCGACCCGCCCAACCTTCCCTTGAAGAAGTAGGCCCAGGCAAGATCCCACCTGTACCAATCATGTCTGACGTGTTTGCCTGCCCGGCGAACCAGGTCGATCGCCTCGTCGTGCTGTCCAGCGCTGACATAAGCCTCGGACGCTTCGAGCAAGAGGTTCATGTCGACGATGTTTAGACCGATGGCCGTCTGATATTCGGCGATAGCAAGGTCGAAACCTTGATCGTTAATGGGACCGCTCATTTGCAGGAAGAAGGCCCGGTCCCAGTGCGTGTCGTAATCCAGTTGTCCGCGGATTTGGCCGACAGCGTTGCTCGTGTACTCATCCGCCTCGGCCAGCACCTCCGACAGCGAAACCGACAGCGACCATCCCTCGATCCACGTCGCCAGCACGTTGTAGCCGAGATGCCCCCAGGCTTTGGGATAGCCTCTGTCGTTGATCTCGCCTTGTGCGCGTGCGTCCTCGAAGCTCATTCCTGCGTCGAACGCGATCGCGTCTCGAAAGTGTTGGGCGGCGGCGGCCAGATCGGCCTGGGTAACCGGGAAGTTCATCCGGCGCCTTCCCTCCCGAAGCTGCGCGAAGGCTTCGGCGCTCACGGTTCCAGGCATGGCAACGTCCTATCTGTTGTCAGGACACTCCGATCAATTTGGATTCTACCACACTCTCCTCGCTTTGTCCTGCCGTAATGGAAGGGCGCGGGGAGACCGAGGCCAATAGTGCGAGGTCGAACGGTCAGCCGACGACTAGGCCAGCGAGACATAGGCCATCTCGCCAATGCGCCTCGTCCGCGGGACGGCGGAGAATGTAGGTCCTGATCTCTTGGTCAGCGGTCCGGTCCGACCTTCTTGCGAGATAGTCGGAAAGCGCCAAGCCTGCCTGCTCCTGTTCGGCTTGGGCCAGATCACCCTTGCCTTCGGCCTCATACCGCTCGGCCAGGTGCGCTCGCAACATCGCTTGCATCAGGCTGTCGCTGTAGGAAGTCTGCCGAACGCTCGTCGACTGACGCAGCGCACCTTCATAGTCGCCGAGAAAGTACAGGATCGCCGCCTTCGTCTGAAGGCTGTAGTCGAGAGTGAAAGTGGTCAGTGCGATCGCCTCGTCGATCAGCTTCAAGGCGTTTTCATGCTCTCCGATGCAACACAGAAACTCGGCCACTTCCGTCATCAGAAGGATGTCGTAAGGGTTCAGCCTGCGTGCCGTCTCATACTCGCGTCGCGCCCCGTCAAAGTCCTTCATGGTCAGTAGGCAATAGGCGAGGTCCCAGTGCGTATCATGGCTGTCGGGTTCCAACCGGACGGCATGGATCGCGTGGTGACGCGCTTGATCCAGGGCCTCGTTGGGTTCCCATCCTTGTCGCCATCCCCAGGCGAGCGTGTAGGCGAGCGTGCTCCACGCTCGGGCGAATTGCGGGTCCATGCTCCTTGCGATCTCGAAGTAGGATCGGGCCTCCAGCAGGCTCGCTCTCGTCTGATCGACCGCGAGATGTTCGTTCCACAGATGAAGCCCCTTCAGAAATCTGTCGTAGGCGTTCATGTCGCTGGCATGCTTTCGCATCGTCTTTTCGCGCTCGGCCGCGTCGACATTTATCGCCAGCGCGATGACGATGGCTCGGTTGAGCTCATCCTGAAGTTGGGGCAGTTCCATGAAAGGCCGCGTGAAACGATCCGCCCAGATGTGGCGGTCGCGCCGTGCATCGATGAGCTGCGCGTTGATTCGAACTGCGTCCCCAGTGCGCTGGACACTCCCCTCAAGAAAGTAACTGACACCGTACTCGGCGCTAAGTTCGCGGGCGCTCCGCCGGTCGTCCTGCAGAAGAAGCGCAGTCTGCGCTGCAACCACATCCAGATTCTTGAAGCGCGACAGATCCGTTGTCAGGTCGAATGTCAGCCCGTTGCAGAAGTACGCCTGCTCGGGATCGCCACTAAGGTTGACGAAAGGCGTGATCATCACCGACGGGCGCTGCGCGGTCCAGGCTCCGCCGAACCCCTCGGTGTGCAAGGGCCTCGCCGACGCAGACACGAGGTTGGACGTTAGAAAGGATTTTGGCCCGGTGGCGGTGGAAACCCTGTAGAGCATCACCGGATCGGAGATGTTCTTGAGTGAGTGATGCCCCAGTTTTTCGAAGGCTAAGCCCAAGCTCCTTCGGGCCGATCGATAAACGGCTTCCGAAATGACGACTTCGCCGACATGCGCCAGCTTCTCGAGGCGCGCGGCAATGTTCACTTCGGTGCCGTGGATGTCGTCGGCGTCCACCACGACCTCACCGGCGTTGATCCCGATTCGAAACGCCAGCACTTCAACCCCGGCTTTCGCCACATCCAGCACCCCGACACCGCTCTGGATCGCGATCGCGCATTCGACAGCGGCGAGCGCGCTGGAGAATTCGGCGATGAACCCGTCGCCCGTCGTCTTCACGAGCCTGCCATTGTGCTGGTGAAGCAGAGGCCGAACGACACTCTCAATCACATCCCGAAATCGCCGCAGCGTTCCGGCCTCGTCTTCGCACATCAGATGGGAATAACCCTCGACATCCGCAAAGAGCACAGCCGAAAGACGCTGGACGTTGGCTTCCTGCATGAGACCACCAGTTTCGGTTCAGTCAGTCGCGATACATGCGTTGCAGGGATCATACGAGGCTGAAGGGCGGACGGCTATCGGTAAGAGTATTGTCGGACTAATCTGGTCTGCTACGCTCAGTGACGCCCAGTTCGTCTATTGCGAAGTGCGCCTCACACCGCAGAACTTGCCAGACTGCAGACGTCGTGCAAAGGACGAATAGTCGGTTCGAGGAGGCGGCACTGAGGCAACCACCAGGGCTCAGAGATGGCAATAGGCCGATGGCATCGACGATCGCGAAATGCGGGGAACCGTCGTGCGCTGCGTCGCCATCAAGTTAGACGGACAAAACAAAAAACGGACACCGATTTGTGGCGGGCCCGGGTCATTTCGACAGCGGCGAACGACGATGGCGGACTTATCTTCGCGGGTTGTCTCGATACCCATCTGCCAGAAGGAAGCGCCGGATCCCGGGATCGCTGCAAAGACCGGCCGCGCGGCACGCCGCCTCGCGGGCGGCTGCCGCCTGGCCGCAAAGCCAGAGGATGCGCGCGC
>JBGSQL010000391.1:0-16437 GCA_041738105.1 Rhodobacter sp.
CGGCGCGGCAAACCCAGCGCAGTGATCTCGCCCAGGGTCGTGGCGTCAGGGCTGGCCGCAAGTTCGGCAAGGCGCGCACGCGCTTCGCCATAGGCGCCGGCCGCACGCAGGGTCGCGGCGGCATCGAGGGCGTCGTTGGCGCGTTGCTTTGCTGTCATGGTTTTTCGGTATCGTTTTCCTTTGGGTGGGCGCAAGCGCCGCGCGACATGGGCTTTGGTATGGTGGCGCAATGTGCATGGACAGATATTTGACGCTGCGCTACCGTCACGAAAGTTTGAAGACGCATAGCAGGCTCGAGGCATAAGAGGTCCATGTTGGAACGATCGGACCACGTCGGATGAACGTGGGCAAGGACCTTCTTCGCATCGAGAATTTGCTTGTGTCGTTCCCCTTGGCGAATGGCCGTTTGCAGGCTGTGCGGGGCGCCAGCCTGCGGGTGCTGCCGGGCAAGGTGACCGCCCTGGTGGGCGAATCCGGTTCGGGCAAGTCCATCATGGCGCAGACGGTCATGGGCTTGCAGCCACAGGTTGCCGAGGTGTCCGGGCGGGTTCTGTTCACCGATACGCAGGGCGACGGATCGACGCTAGATATGCTGCAATTGCCGCGGGATGGTCGACAGATCCGGTCGATCCGGGGCGACCGGATGGGCATGATCTTTCAGGAACCGATGACCTCGTTCTCGGCGCTGCACACGATTGGCAACCAGATCGAAGAGGCGTTGCGCATCCATACGGTTCTGGGCCGTTCCGAGCGGCGCGATCGTTGTGAAGAGATGCTGGCGATGGTCGGCTTTGGTGATCCGGGCAAGGTCTTTGACATGTACCCGTTCGAGCTGTCAGGCGGGATGCGGCAGCGCGCCATGATCGCGATGGCGCTGATCTGTCGGCCGGCCCTGCTGATCGCGGACGAGCCGACGACGGCACTGGATGTGACGATCCAGGCGCAGATCCTGAAGCTGCTGCGCGACCTTCAGCAGAAGCTGAACATGGCGATCCTGCTGATCACGCATGATCTGGGCGTGGTGGCCAATATCGCAGACGAGGTCGTGGTGATCTATCAGGGCGAGATCATGGAGGCGGGCCCGGTGGCGCCGTTGTTCAGCAAGCCGCAGCATCCCTATCTGAAGGGGCTGATGGCAGCAATCCCGCATTTCGGTATGGCGCGGGGCGATCGGCTGAAGCCGCTGCGCGACATCAAGATTGACCCTGACGCGCTGATCACCGGGCTGGGTGGCAGCGCGCCGGCTGCGGCGCCGGCCCCGGCTGCCGCGTCGGACGTGATCCTTTCGGTGCGCGATTTGCGCAAGACCTTCGTGACGCGAAAATCCGACTGGAAGCTGAAGGTCGACAAGGCCCATGAGGTGCCGGCGGTGGATGGGGTCAGCTTTGACATCCGGCGCGGCGAGTGCCTGGGGCTGGTGGGCGAAAGCGGCAGCGGAAAGACCACGGTCAGCAAGATCCTGATGCGGGCGGTGGTGCCCGATACCGGTACGGCAGTATTCGACGACGGCGCGGGGCCTGTCGACGCGCTGAACGCACAAGGTGCGGATCTGCAGCTTTTGCGCACAAAGATCCAGATGGTGTTCCAGGATCCGGTGTCGTCGCTGTCGCCGCGCATGACGGTGGGCAAGATCCTGTCGGAGCCGTTCGAGATCCACAATCGCGGCGATGCCGGGCAACGGCGGGATGCCGTGGCCGCCCTGCTGCGGGCGATCGGGCTGGATCAGGGCGCCCTGCAACGCTACCCGCACAGCTTTTCGGGCGGGCAGCGACAGCGGATCGGGATCGCAAGGGCGCTGGCGTTGGCGCCAAGCCTGATCATCTGCGACGAGCCGGTTTCGGCGCTGGATGTCTCGGTCCAGGCGCAGATCCTGAACCTGCTAAAGGACTTGCAGAAAGATCTTGGGCTGACGTATCTGTTCATCTCGCACAACCTAGCGGTAGTGGATTACATGGCGGACCGGGTTGCCGTGATGTGGGCGGGCCGGATCGTCGAGATCGCGTCACGCGAAGTGATCATGACGGCGCCGGTGCACCCCTATACCAAGGCGTTGCTGAACGCGGTGCCGTTCCCTGACCTGGATCGACCGCTGGATTTCGACAAAGCGGGGGAGACCAGCGTTCTGGCCAGCGGCAACTGGGATCGGGCCTTTGTGGACGATGAGGCGCGCGGCGCCCTGGCGCCGGCCGATCTGGGCAACGGGCATTTCGTTCTGGCCCGCAAATCTGTTGATATCAGGGAGTTGCGCCCGTGATCACACGCCGGACCGCCTTGGGCTTGCTGGCTGCGACGGCTGCGATGCCGCGACAGGTGCTCGCCTCGACCGAGTCGCCGCTGTTCCTGCCCGAGGTGGATGCGGGCAATCTGCCGCCGATGGCCGCGCGCCTGCCGAAGAACCCGCGCGTGGTGCCGCTGTCGGCGATGGGCCGGCGCACCGGGCGCCATGGCGGCACCGTGCGTACGCTGGTCGGTGGGCAGCGCGATATCCGGCTGATGCCGATCAACGGCTATTCGCGGCTGGTCGGCTATGATGAAAACCTGAACCTTCTGCCCGACATCCTGGCATCGGTGACGATCGAAGAAGACCGGATTTACACCTTCACGCTGCGCGAGGGGCATCGCTGGTCGGATGGCAGCCCGTTCACGGCCGAGGATTTCCGCTATTGCTGGGACGATGTGATCAACGACATCGAGCTTTATCGCGGTGGACCGCCGGTCGATCTGAAGGCAGACGGGGTGGTGGCGCGGTTCGAGGTGCTGGATCCGTTGACGGTGCGCTACAGCTGGGACGTGCCGATGCCGGATTTCCTGCCGCAGCTTGCCGCGCCGGCGCCGTTGCTGCTGGCCTTGCCTGCGGCTTACATGCGCCAATTCCACGCCCGCCATCAGGATGAGGCGGCCCTGGCCGCGCTGATCGAGAAATACCGGGTGGACGACTGGCAGGGGCTGCACACCAAGATGTCGCGGCAGAACCGGCCCGAAAACCCGGACCTGCCGACGCTGGAACCGTGGCGCCCGCGCACCGCGCCGCCCGCCGAACAGTTCGTGTTCGAGCGCAATCCCTATTTCCACCGGGTTGACGAGGCGGGCAACCAGTTGCCCTATATTGATCGGATGGTGCTGAACGTCAGTTCGGCCGAGATCATCAGCGCCAAGACCGCGACCGGTGAGAGCGATCTGCAAAGCGTGGGCATCACCTTCAACGATTACACGCTGCTGAAGAACTCGGAATCGCTTTATCCGCAAAAGGTTGCCCTGTGGCGGCGCACGCAGGGGTCATCCGTGGCGCTGCTGCCCAACCTGACCTGCCGCGACGAGGTCTGGCGCGGCCTGTTCCGCGATGTACGGGTGCGCCGGGCGTTGTCGGTTGCGATCGACCGAACCGAGATCAACAAGGTGATTTTCTTTGGTCTGGGCCGCGAAAGCGCCGATACGGTTCTGCCGGAAAGCCCGCTGTTCAAACCTGAATATGCCGCGGCCTGGGCGCAGCATGACCCTGAACTGGCCAATGCGCTGCTGGATGAGGCGGGCCTTGGCGAACGCGATCCTGCCGATCGCCGGTTGTTGCCCGATGGTCGGCTGGCTGGGATCGTGGTGGAGACGGCCGGCGAAAGCACCCTGGAAACGGATGTGCTGGAACTGATCCGCGACCATTACCGGATGGTCGGTCTGCCGATCTATGTGCGCACCTCGCAGCGCGACATTTTCCGTAGCCGGGCGCTGGCGGGGGATGTGCTGCTGGCGGTCTGGGCCGGGCTCGACAATGCGGTGCCTACGCCCGACATGGCCCCGACGCAGCTTGCGCCAACCGCAGAGGATCAGTTGCAATGGCCGCTCTGGGGGCTGCACTACATGTCGGCCGAGACGCAGGGCACGCCTCCGGAACTGGAGGCGGCGGCGGAATTGGTGCGGCTGCTGAAGGACTGGCGGCGCACCAGCAGCACCGCGGCGCGCACCGAGATCTGGACGCGGATGCTGGAAATCCGGGCCGAGCAGGTATTTACGATCGGCACTGTCAACAGCGCTTTGCAACCCGTCGTGCGATCTCTTCGGTTGCAAAACGTCCCGGACGAGGCGCTGTACGGTTTTGAACCGACGAGCTATCTCGGGGCGTACATGCCCGATACCTTCTTCTATGAAGACGAGGCCTAGGCATGGTGCGCTATATCTTCCTGCGCTTTCTGGCCATGATCCCGACGCTGTTCCTGATCTCGGTGCTGGTGTTCGTCATCATCGAGTTGCCGCCCGGCGACTATTTCGAAAGCTATGTCTCGGAACTGCGCGCGCTGGGCGAAGACGCGGACCTGGCCGAGATCGAGATCCTGCGGGAACGCTACGGGTTCGACCAGCCGGCGCTGTTTCGCTACTTCAATTGGGTCACCGGGATGCTGCAGGGGGATTTCGGCTATTCCTTTGAATACCGCCTGCCGGTCAACGAGGTGGTCGGCGACCGGCTGTGGCTGACCATCGTACTGTCGGTAGTGACGATCATCTTCACCTGGGCGATGGCCTTTCCGATCGGGATCTATTCGGCCACGCATCAGTACAGCTGGGGCGACTACGGGCTGACGTTCCTGGGGCTATTGGGGTTGGCAATTCCGAATTTCATGCTGGCGCTGGTGATCATGTATTTCGCCAACGTCTGGTTCGGCGTGTCGATTGGCGGCCTGATGGATCGCGAGTTCGTCGGCCAGACGATGAGCTGGGACAAGGCGCTGTCCATCCTTTCGCATATCTGGATCCCGGTGGTAATCATTGGCACGGCGGGCACGGCGGGCATGGTGCGGCGGCTGCGCGCCAATTTGCTGGACGAGTTGCAAAAGCAGTACGTCATCACCGCGCGCGCCAAGGGTCTGGCGCCGGGCAAGGTGTTGCGCAAGTATCCGCTGCGCATGGCGCTGAACTTCTTCATTTCGGATATCGGGTCGATCCTGCCCGCAATCATTTCGGGCGCCGAAGTCACGGCGATCGTGCTTTCGCTGGAAACGACCGGGCCGATGCTGATCAAGGCATTGCAAAGCCAGGACATGTATCTGGCCGGGTCGTTCCTGATGTTCCTCGCCTTTCTGACGGTGGTGGGGGTGCTGGTCTCTGATATCGCGCTGGCATTGCTTGATCCGCGTATCCGGCTTGGGGAGGCGAGCGCCAAATGACGCGGTCAAACCAGACAAACCCGATCCCAGACCCCGGCGCGGCAATGGAGCATTTCGTCTCGAAAGCGCCGTTCGATCCCTATGCGGCCGAGCGGTTGATAGAGGCGCAGGGCGAGGTTGCACAAGCTTCGCAGTGGCAGCTCACCTGGTGGCGGTTCCGACGCCACAGGATCGCGGTGATCTCGGGCATCTTCCTGATCTTCATGTATGCGACAACCCTGATCAGCGAGTTTCTGGCGCCGTACAACCTGCACACGCGCAACGTCGAGTTCATCCATGCCCCGCCGCAAACGGTGCGGATCTTCCACGAGGGCAGGCTGACGGCGCCGTTCGTCTATGGGCGAACGATGGAGCTGGACATGGAGACGCTGCGCCGTATCTACACCGAAGATCGCAGCGATGTGCAGACCATACGGTTCTTCTGCCGTGGGGATCCCTATCGTTTCTGGGGCCTTGTCGACGCTGATCTTCATCTGGTCTGCCCGGCCGAGGAGGGACAGCTGTTCCTGCTGGGCACTGATCGGTTGGGTCGAGACGTCCTGTCGCGCATCATCTACGGCGCGCGCATCTCGCTGACCATCGGCATTTTCGGCGTGATCATGAGTTTCGTATTGGGCATCGTGATCGGTGGGCTCGCCGGCTATCGCGGGGGCTGGTTCGACATGATCGTGCAGCGTGTAATCGAGGTGTTGCAGTCGATCCCGAGCATTCCGCTGTGGATGGCGCTGGCCGCGATCATCCCGGTCACCTGGAGCCCACTTTTGGTCTATCTGGGAATCACGGTGATCCTGGGGATGCTGGACTGGACCGGCCTTGCGCGTGCGGTCCGGTCCAAGTTGCTGGCGCTGCGGGAAGAGGATTACGTTCTGGCCGCGCGGCTGATGGGGGCGGGGAGTTCGCGCATCATCGGGCGCCATCTGATACCCGGTTTCATGTCGCATCTGATCGCCAGCGCGACCCTGACCATTCCCGGCATGATCCTGGGCGAAACTGCGCTGAGCTTTCTGGGCATAGGCCTGCGCCCGCCAATCACCAGTTGGGGCATCCTGCTGACCGAGGCGCGCAGCGTGAACATCATCGCGCTTTATCCTTGGTTGATGTTTCCGGTGATCCCTGTCGTTCTGGTCGTTCTGGCTTTCAACTTCCTCGGCGACGGGCTACGGGATGCCGCCGATCCCTACAAGTGATCCGGCGCGTCGCGGTTGTCTGCGACGTTTCCAAGACAGTCGAACCATTGGCGAGTTGGCAGGACACATTCCATGACACACCGGTTCGAGAATGCCCGCATCCTGATGTACAGCCATGACACCTTCGGGCTGGGCCATCTGCGGCGCTGTCGGACCATTGCCCATGCGCTGGTCGAGGAATATCGTGGGCTGAGCGTGCTGATCATCTCGGGCTCGCAGATCGCTGGGGCGTTCGACTATCGCGCACGCGTCGATTTCGTGAAGATCCCCAGCGTGATCAAGCTGCGCAACGGAGAGTACACCTCGATGTCGTCGCATATGGATCTGCACGACACGATCGCCATGCGCCGCTCGATCATCCGGCACACCGCCGAAACCTTCCAGCCCGATATCTTCATCGTCGACAAGGAGCCGATGGGCCTGCGGGGTGAGATCGAAGAGACGCTGGCCGATCTGAAGACGCGCGGCACGACCCTGGTTCTAGGCCTGCGCGACGTGATGGATTCGCCAGCCCTGCTGGACGCCGAATGGAAGCGCGGCGATCTGATGCGCAAGATCGACCACTACTTCGACCAGATCTGGGTGTACGGCCCGCCGGATTTCTATGATCCGCTGACCGGGCTGGACGTGCCGGCCGGCGTGCGCCGCAAGATGACGTTCGTCGGATTTCTGCAACGCCGCGCCCTGCATGATGCACTGTCAGTGAATCGCCTGCCGGGCGACTACATCCTGGTCACCACAGGTGGTGGCGGGGACGGGGCCGAGTTGGTCGAGCAGGTGATGAACGCCTATCTTCACGATCCGACGTTGCCGCACAGGGCGTTGATCGTGCTGGGTCCCTACATGCCCGGAGAGCAGCGCGCCGAGTTTCTGCGCAAGGGTGGAGAGATCCCGCAGATCGAGGTAATCGAGTTCGACACACGGATGGAGGAGCTGATCGCCAGTTCCAGGGCCGTGGTGGCAATGGGGGGCTACAACACCTATTGCGAGATCCTTTCGTTTGACAAGCCGGCGCTGATCGTGCCGCGCACCACGCCTCGCGAAGAGCAACTGCTGCGCGCGCAAAGGGCGGCCGAACTTGGGATGATCGACATGCTGCTGCCGGAAGAGGCGGCGGATCCGGCGCGTCTGGCCGCTGCGTTACGCGCACTGCAGGATCGCGACCTGCCGTCACGGGGTGGCACGCATCTGGTGCTTGAAGGGCTGACCAATATCGCGCGCATCGTAGGTGCGGATCTGCGCCGGCGGGCCCGCAGGCCGGTTGTCCTGCGGGAGGCGCAGTGACGCAAACTGCCCGGCGGCGGATCGCGGTGGTGGTGAAGGGCTGGCCGCGCCTTTCGGAAACCTTCATCGCGCAGGAACTGCGGGGGCTGGAACTGGCAGGGCTGGATCTGGTGATCGTGTCGCTGCGCCAGCCGACCGACAGCAAGCGACACGTCGTGCATGACGAGATCCGGGCGCCGGTGCTGTATCTGCCCGAGTATCTGTATCAGGAGCCGCTGCGCGTGCTGCGCGGGCTTTGGGCGGCGCGCCGCCAACCGGGCTTTCGCGCGACGTTCCGCGCCTTCTTGCGCGATTTGCGCCGCGATCTTACGCCGAACCGGGTGCGCCGGCTGGGGCAGGCGGCGGTTCTGGCGGCGGAATGGCCCCAGGGCTGCGGCTGGCTGCACGCGCATTTCATCCACACGCCCTGCTCGGTCGCGGATTATGCCGGGCGGATTCTGGGGGTGCCCTTCACCGTCTCGGCCCATGCCAAGGATATCTGGACGCTGCCGGACTGGGAACTGGCGGGCAAGCTGGATCGCGCGCGCTGGGCCGTGACCTGCACCCGCAGCGGCTACGATCATCTGCGGGCGCTGTCGCATGACCCCGACCGCGTGCATCTGAGTTATCACGGCTTGAATCTGGCGCTGTTTCCGCATTTTGCCGACCCACGCCCGGCGCGCGACGGAACTCAGGTGAAGGACCCGGTGCGGATTGTCAGCGTCGGGCGCGCGGTTCCGAAAAAGGGCTATGACGTGCTGTTGCAGGCGCTGGCGCGGTTGCCGCCGGATCTGCACTGGCGCTTTGTCCATCTGGGCGGCGGAGATGGGCGCAAGGCGCTGGCAAAACTGGCCGCAGCGCTTGGCATCGCGGACCGGGTAGAGTTGCGCGGCGCGATGAGCCAGACCGAAATCCTGGCGGGCTATCGTGCGGCCGACCTTTTTGCGCTGGCCTGTCGGGTGACGGCGGATGGCGACCGTGATGGGTTGCCCAACGTATTGGTCGAGGCGGCAAGCCAGGGGCTTGCCTGCGTCAGCACCACGATCTCGGCGATCCCAGAGGTGTTTACCGATGGCGAGACGGGGCTTCTGGTGCCGCCTGACGATCCGGTGGCATTGGCGCAGGCGCTGGAGCGGGCGATCCGCGCGCCTGATCTGCGGGCGCGGCTGGGGGCCGCGGCCGAGGCGAAGGTGCGCGTCACGCTGGACTATGCCACCAGCGTCGGGCAATTGGTGACGTTGTTTGAGCGGGAGTGGAGCCGGGAATGATCGCGCCGAAGGTCTTGTTCTATGTGCAGCATCTGCTTGGCATCGGGCATCTGGCGCGCGCAAGCCGCCTGGCGCGGGCAATGATTGCTGCCGGCTTCAAGGTGACGCTGGTGACGGGCGGGCGCGACGTACCCGGATTTCCGGGCGATGACATTCCCCATGTTGCCTTGCCGCCGGTCGCGGTACGGGATGGCGGCTTCAAGGGGCTGGTCGATGCCACTGGCGCGGCGGTGGATGATGCATACATGGCGCGCCGGCGCGATCTGCTGGTCGAGACGTTTCACGCGACGCAGCCGGACATCGTGATGATCGAGGCGTTCCCCTTTGGCCGCAGGCAGGTGCGGTTCGAGTTGTTCGCGCTGATCGAGGCGATCGAGGCGACCCGGCCCCGACCCAAGCTTGTCACCTCGTTGCGCGATATCTTGCAACGCCAGGGCAAGCCCGAGCGTGACGTGGAAACCGTGGAGCAGGTGCGGGCGCATTTCGACCGGGTGCTGGTGCATGGCGATCCGGCCTTCGCGGCGTTGGGCGACAGCTTTCCGCTGGCTGATGCGATCGCGGACAAGGTGGTTTATACTGGATTGGTCTGTGCCCCGCGCCCGACACCTTCGCCCGAACGCTACGATGTGCTGGTATCGGCGGGGGGCGGTGCGGTGGGCGCTGAGGTAGTGCGCACGGCGCTTGAGGCGGCGGCGCTGTTGCCCGACCTGCCGCGCTGGGGCGTCATCGCGGGGCCGAACCTGCCGCAATCCAGCTATGACGATCTCGCCCGCAAGGCACCGCCCAATGTCACGTTGATGCGATTTCGCGCCGATTTCCCCAATCTTCTCGCTTCGACCCGGCTGTCGGTGTCGCAGGGCGGATACAATACCGTGGGCGACATCCTGCAGGCTGGCTGCCGATCACTGCTGATCCCCTATACCTCACAAGGCGAAACGGAGCAGGCGGATCGTGCCGAGCGGCTCGAGCGTCTTGGTCGCGCTGTGGTCCTGCCCGACGTGGATCTGAACGGATCTGCGATGGCCGCGGCGATCAGGCGGGCGCTTGCACAGGACATCTCTCGGGACGCGCTGGCGATTGCCACAGATGGCACTGGCCGCACTGTGAAAATCCTGCAACAATTGTAACAAGCGCAAGACGGCTTGGTATTGCCCAAGGACGAACGTTCTGCGGCCACAGGGCGTGTCGGCGCGGGACCGGGACCGGGATCTAGATATGTCAGGCATGGAACCCAGTTTCTCGAAGTATATCTGGACCCACACGCGACGGCAGCAGATGTGGATCCTGTGCGTCGTCGGGCTGTCGATGCTGCCGTACTACCTGGCATTCGATCTGCCAAAACAGATCGTCAACGGGCCGATCATGGGGGTCGGGTTCGAGACACCGGGCGCAAAGCAGGTCTTCATGCCGACGACGATCGACGTGCCCTACTACGGCACCGTCAGTTTCATAGGTGGGATGGAACTGGGCCGGCTTGAAACGCTGGTGGGGCTGAGCCTTGCCTTTCTGGGCTTGGTCATCATCAACGGTCTCTTCAAGTACTACATCAACACCTACAAGGGCCTCTTGGGCGAGCGGCTGCTGCGGCGCATCCGTTTCGAGCTGGTGGACCGGATCTTGCGGTTTCGCCCCGACCACTTCAAGCACGTCAAGGGCGCCGAAGTTTCCAGCATGGTAAAGGACGAGGTGGAGCCGCTGGGCGGCTTCACCGGCGATGCTTTCGTGCAGCCGGCGCTGCTGGGTGGGCAAGCGTTGACGGCGCTGGTCTTCATCTTCGTGCAGAATGTCTGGCTGGGCATGATTGCGCTTTTTATGGCCGGGGTTCAGTTCCTGATCATTCCGCGGCTGCGCCGTCGGCTGATCGAGTTGGGCCGCGAACGGCAGTTGACGGCGCGCGTGCTGGCGGGGCGGGTGAACGAGATCGTCGAGGGGATCAACACGATCCACGCCAACGACACCTCCAACTATGAGCGGGCGGATATCGCGACCCGGCTGGGTGCGATCTTTGCCATCCGCTACGACATCTACCGGCGCAAGTTCATGGTCAAGTTCCTGAACAACTTCCTGGCGCAGGTCACACCATTTTTATTCTACCTGATCGGCGGATTTTTTGCGATTCAGGGCCGTCTGGACGTGGGTCAGCTTGTAGCGGTGATCAACGCGTACAAGGAGCTGCCCGGCCCGCTCAAGGAGCTGATCGACTGGGACCTGGCGCGGCAGGATGTTCAGGTGAAGTACGAGCAGGTGGTCGAGCAGTTCAGCAACGTCCAGATGCTCGACCCGGCCCACCACTCGGTCAACGCGGGCAACGGCGACCGGTTGCGCCTGCCGATCATCCTGAACAACCTGACGCTGGAAGACGAAAGCGGGGCACGCAGGTTGGAGCATGTGTCGCTGAGGGTGGAACCCGGCGAGACAGTCGCGGTGGTCGGCGACAGCAACAGTGGCGCCGATGCCCTTGCCGAGGCCATCGCGCGCATCGCCTGGCCTGCAAGCGGGAAGGTGAACGCAGGCGAGGATGATCTGTTCGACCTGCCCGAATCGTTGACCGGGCGACGGATCTCTTACGCCTCGGCCGACACCTATTTCTTCTTTGGTTCGTTGCGCGACAACCTGCTTTACGGGCTCAAGCATGCCCCGCTGAAGGAATGCGAGTACACGGGCCGGGCCTTGCGCAAGCGGCGCTGGGAGTTGCAGGAGGCGGCGAAATCCGGCAACCCGAGTCTTGATCTGAACAGCGACTGGGTGGACCTTTCGACGGTGAACGCCGCGACAGGGCCGGGCGGGCTGATGGGGGCAATGAAGGCAGTGCTGGATGTGGTCCGGCTGACCGAGCAGATCTACGAATTTGCGGCCTATTCGACGGTTAATGTGGCGACAGACCCGGAGTTCGCGGATCAGATCGTCGCGTTGCGCCGCGCCTTGCACGAAGAACTGGAGCGCCAGGGCCACAGCAACCTTGTCGTGCCGTTTGCCGCTGGCAGCTACAACCCCGAGGCGCGGGTGGTGGACAACATCCTGTTCGGAGTTTTCACCAACGTGAAGAACGAGGCGGGGATGGCCGAAGGCACGGCCTATTTCAACCGCATGATCATCCAGTCTGGTCTCGGTGCCATGCTGTACGAGATGGGATTGTCGATCGCGGAAACGACGCTGGAATTGTTCCAGGATCTACCCCGCGACCACCCGTTCTTCGAGCGGCTGAGCTATATGGACCCGGATGACATCCCCAAGTTTCAGGCGCTTGTTCAACGTCTGAAAGGGCGCGATTTCGATCACGCCAGTCCCGAGGACCGGATCGCGATCATCCGGTTGAGCTTTCTCTACATTGAGCCGCAACATCGCTTTGGTGTGCTGAACGAGCCGTTGATGCGCAAGATCGTCGAGGTGCGCGAGATCTTCCATCAAGGTATCCCGCAGCACCTTCAGTCCCTGTTCGAGCGCTATGACCCGGATCGCTACCTCGCCTCAGGCAGCCTGCTGGACAACATTGTGTTCGGCAAGATCAACCTGCGCTTCAACGAGGCCGAACGGCAGGTGCGCGCGGTGATCACGCGATTGCTCGAGGCGCAGCCCGCCTTGGCACAACGGATCTTCGAGGTCGGGTTGGAATACAATCTGGGCGGGTCAGGGCGGCGTCTGACGCTGGTCCAGCGCCAGAAGCTGAATCTGGCACGCGAACTGCTGCGCAAGTCGGATTTCTACGTCTTCAACCGACCGCTTTCTGCCCTCGATCCGCTGCTTCAGGATCAGATCGTGGTTGATACGTTGAGCTTCCTGAAGGCCGAGGCCGAGTCGCCTGCCGTGGTCTGGGTTCTTTCGTCGCAGGTGTTTGCGAAACATTTTGAACGCCTTGTTCTGTTCAGTGACCGGACGCTGCTGAACCAAGAAACGGATGAGACAACCGAGCGGGAACCTGCTAATATTCAAGCTGCCGTGGGGTCGTAGTCAGGCCCGGCACGGGGATTGGGACGAAGCGAGAGATCCATTCCGATGATGCTGAAGGACGAATTCAACCTGCTGCGCGGCATACCGTTGTTTGCCGGCATGGAACCGGCAAAGTTGAAGTTGCTCGCATTTGCGTCGGATCGCGTGATTTTCGAGCCAGGATCGGTTCTGTTCCGGCAGGGAGAAACGGCCGATTGCGCCTATGTGATCCTGGCGGGTGAAGCGGAAATCCGGATAGAGACCATCGAGGGCGAGATCAAGCGCGTGACTGTGGGCCCGCAATCGGTGGTGGGCGAGGTCGCGATTCTGTCCGATACGCCGCGCCTTGCGACCGTGACGGCGCTGACGTCAGTCGAAGCGCTGCGGATCACCAAGGATCATTTCCACAAGCTGCTCGCCTGCTGCCCCGGCACAATGGCCGAGATCATCCGGGTGCTGAGCGAACGGCTGGACCGCGCGGTTTAGGCGAGCGCATCGGTCAGCGCGCGTATTGACCCGCGCGGAACAGATCCTGTCGACTTCCAGAAAACAACCTCTCGACGCGCGTGTGCCGCAAGCGTTAGGCATCCCCAGCAAATTGGGGGTGGCATGGCGGGTGCACTGGTTTCCGGATTTCTTGTTTCGCTCAGCCTGATTGTGGCGATCGGGGCGCAAAATGCATTCGTGCTGCGCCAGGGCCTGCGGCGCGAGCATGTCGGCGCTGTCGTGCTGGCCTGCGGCGCGTCGGATGCCGTATTGATTGCGGCCGGGGTGGCCGGGTTCGGCGCGCTTTCGGCCGGGTTGCCCTGGCTGGCGGACGCGATGCGGCTTGGTGGTGCCGCATTTCTGGTGGTGTACGGCGCATTGAGGTTCCGCGCGGCGTTGCGCGGTGGGGCCGCGCTGGTGCCTTCGGACACGGACCGCGCCCCTCTGGGGCGGGTGCTGGCCGCGGTGTTGCTGCTGACTTGGGCCAATCCGCATGTCTATCTGGATACGCTGGTGCTGATCGGCTCGATTTCGGCGGGCTATGCGCCGCATCTGGTGGCCTTTGGTGTGGGGGCTGCGTCCGCGTCCTTTGCCTTCTTCGGTGCGCTGGGCTATGGCGCGCGGCTGCTTGTGCCGGTCTTTGAACGACCTGTGGCCTGGGTCTGGCTGGAGACGGGCGTGGGCTGCGTAATGTGGGCGATCGCGCTGGGGCTGATCTTGCGGGGTTGAAGATCCGCAGGCGATCGGATCATCTGGCCGCCATGTCAGTCACCAAGGCCACGTCACGCCCGATCGAGGGTATCCTCTGGATGCTGTTGACGGGGCTTCTGTTCGTTGCGGTGACGGGGATCGTGCGCCATCTCGGCACGGATCTGCCCGCCGCGCAATCGGCTTTCATCCGGTTTGCGTAGGGGGTGGTGTTTCTGCTGCCCGCCCTGGGCGCCCTGATCCGAAATGGCCTGCCGACTGGCGCGCTGCCGCTGTTCCTGGGACGGGGGGCGGTTCATGCGGTGGCGGTGATCTTCTGGTTCTACGCGATGGCGCGCATCCCGGTGGCCGAGGTAACTGCAATCGGCTATCTCAACCCGGTCCTGGTGACGCTGGGGGCGGCGGCGCTGCTGGGCGAACGTCTGGCGATCCGGCGCATTCTGGCGATCGCGGTGGCGCTGATTGGCGCGCTGATCGTGCTGCGCCCCGGGCTGCGTGACCTGAGCGACGGCCATCTTGCGCAACTTTGCGCGTCGGCATTCTTTGCGGCGTCCTATCTGTTCGCCAAGCGCCTGAGCCAGATCGTGGCGGCGGGGGTGGTGGTGGCGATGATGTCGCTGATGGTGACGCTGGTGCTGCTGCCCTTTGCATGGGCGGTCTGGGTGCCGGTCACGCTGGTGCAGATTGGCTGGCTGGCGCTGGTCGCGGGATTTGCCACCGCCGGCCATTATTGCATGACACGCGCCTTTGGCGCGGCCCCGCTGAGCGTGACGCAGCCCGTCATCTTCCTGCAGCTGGTCTGGGCCACGCTGCTGGGAGCGTTGGTCTTTGCCGAACCGGTCGATCCGTTCGTGATCCTGGGTGGCACGCTGATCATCGCGGCGATCAGCTATATCTCGTGGCGCGAGGCCATAGCCCATCGCCGCGAGGTCACACCTGCGCCCGAAGCCACCCGGGCGTAGCCCTTTGACCGCCGAGGCGTTTGACAGTCTTGCTGCATGTGCATAGTCAGGGCGAGGGTATTTCCATCAGGCAGGTGCCGATTTCATGAAGATAGCGATGATAGGAACGGGATATGTGGGCCTTGTATCAGGGGTCTGCTTTTCCGATTTCGGGCATGACGTGGTTTGCGTCGACAAGGATCCGGCGAAGATCGAAAAGCTGGAGCGTGGCGAGATCCCGATCTTCGAGCCGGGACTGGATGTGCTTCTGGCCAAGAACGTGAAGGCGGGGCGGCTGTCCTTTACCCAGGATATCCACGCGGCCGTGGCGGGGGCGGATGCGGTGTTCATCGCGGTTGGGACGCCGACGCGGCGCGGTGATGGCCATGCGGACCTGACCTATGTGATGGCGGCGGCGGCCGAGATCGGCGCGGCGCTGACCGGCTATGCGGTGATCGTCACGAAATCGACGGTGCCCGTCGGAACCAACCGCAAGGTCGCCGAGGCGGTGCGGTCGGCGGCGCCCGAGGCCGAGTTCGATGTGGCCTCGAACCCCGAGTTCCTGCGGGAAGGGGCGGCCATCGACGATTTCATGCGCCCCGACCGCGTGGTTGTGGGGGTCGAGACCGAGCGCGCGAAGGCGGTGATGGCGGACATCTATCGCCCGCTGTTCCTGCGCGACTTTCCGGTTGTCTACACTGATCTGGAATCGGCTGAGATGATCAAATATGCCGCGAACGCGTTTCTCGCGGTCAAGATCACCTTCATCAACGAGATCGCGGCGCTGTGTGAAAAGGTAGGCGCCGACGTGAAGTCGGTGTCACGGGGCATCGGGCTGGATGGCCGGATCGGCAACAAGTTCCTTCACGCGGGTCCGGGCTATGGCGGATCGTGTTTTCCCAAGGATACCAAGGCACTGGCGCGGATCGGTCAGGAACATGCCGTGCCCATGCAGATCACCGAAACGGTGATCAAGGTGAATGAAGAGATCAAGCGTCGGATGGTGGACAAGATCACCGATCTTTGCGGCGGCGAGGTACAGGGCAAGATCGTGGCGGTGCTGGGGGTTACCTTCAAGCCCAATACGGACGACATGCGCGATGCCCCGTCGCTGACGATCGTGCCCGCGCTGGTTGGGGGCGGCGCCAAGGTGCGCGTCGTCGATCCCGAGGGGCGGCGCGAAGGTGAGCGCTTGCTGCCCGGTGTGACCTGGATGGCGAGCGCCTACGACGCGGCCGAGGGGGCTGACGTGGTGGTGATCTTGACCGAGTGGAACGAGTTTCGGGCCCTGGACCTGCCGCGCCTGGCTGGGGTGATGCATCAGGCGCGGATGGCGGATCTGCGCAACATCTACTCTGACGAGCAAGCCAAGGCCGCAGGCTTTGTCGCCTACAGCGCCGTCGGGCGCTGATCGGTCAGGCCCAGCCGAGGGCGAGCGCGCAAAGCATCGCCGCCGTGCCCAGGCGCGTATCGCGATGAAGCCCCAGGCGCAGGCCGCTTCGGG
>JBGSQL010000433.1:0-9790 GCA_041738105.1 Rhodobacter sp.
GCGCCGCCGCCGCCGCCGACGGCGCTTCTTCTTGCCGGGGGCACCCTCGCCCGAAGCCGCCTCAGGCCGCGGTGCCGCCACCTCGGCCGTCTCATCGTCCTCGGTCTCGACCTCGGCCTCGTCGGCATCCTCCTCGAAGGGGATGTCCTCGTCCTCGTCCAGCAGATCCGGCATCTGCGTCGATTCAGTAGAGATCACCGCCGCCATCGCAGCCGAGATCACCCGCGTTGCCGTCTTGAACTTCTCGATCGAGTAATCCGGGCTGATCATCGCCGGGTCGGCCTCGATCCGCACCGCCATGTCATAGCGCGCCTCGATCAGCGCGATATGCTCGCGCTTGTGGTTCATCAGATAGTTCACCACCGCGACCGGCGCCTTCAGCAGCACCTCTTTCGACCGCTTGCGCGTGCCTTCCTCTTCCAGCGCGCGCAGGATCTGCAAGGCCATGCTGTCGTCCGACCGGATCAGCCCCGTGCCATGGCAATGCGGACAGGGCTGCGTCGTGCTTTCCAGCATCCCCGGCCGCAACCGCTGGCGGCTCATCTCCAACAGGCCAAAGCCCGAAATGCGGCCCACCTGAATCCGCGCCCGATCGGTTTTCAGCTTGTCTTTCAGCTTCTTCTCGACGGCGGCGTTGTTCTTGCGCTCTTCCATGTCGATGAAGTCGATCACGATCAGGCCGGCCAGGTCGCGCAAGCGCAACTGCCGCGCGATCTCTTCCGCCGCCTCAAGGTTCGTGTTCAGCGCCGTCTGCTCGATCGAGCCTTCCTTGGTGGCCCGGCCCGAGTTCACGTCGATCGCCACCAGCGCCTCGGTCACACCGATCACGATGTAACCACCGGATTTCAACTGCACCGTCGGATTGAACATCCCGCCAAGGTAGCTTTCCACCTGATAGCGGGCGAACAGCGGCACCGTATCGGCATAGGGCTGCACCACCTTGGCGTGGGACGGCATGATCATCTTCATGAAGTCCTTGGCCACGCGATAGCCTTCGGCCCCCTCGACCAGAACTTCCTCGATCTCGCGGTTGTAGAGGTCGCGGATCGACCGCTTGATCAGGTTGCCTTCCTCGTAGATCGGGGCCGGCGCGATGCTTTTCAGCGTCAGTTCGCGGACCTGTTCCCACAGCCGCATCAGATACTCATAGTCCCGCCGGATCTCGGGCTTGGTGCGCTTGGCACCTGCCGTGCGGATGATCAGGCCCGCGCCTTCCGGCACCTCGATCTCCTGCGCGATCTCCTTCAGCTTCTTGCGGTCCGCCGCTTGCGTGATCTTGCGGGAAATCCCGCCGCCCCGCGCCGTGTTCGGCATCAGAACGCAATAGCGCCCGGCAAGGCTCAGATAGGTCGTCAGCGCGGCCCCCTTGTTGCCCCGCTCTTCCTTGACGACCTGCACCAGCATGATCTGGCGCACCTTGACGACTTCCTGGATCTTGTATTTGCGCGGGCGCGGCTTGCGCGGCTGGCGGATTTCCTCGGCCACATCCTCTTCGGCGACACTTTCGATCTCGTCGTCCAGTTCGGTGGCGTGATCCATCGACCGATAGGTCCGGCCAGCCCCGTTGCCATTGCCGTTGCCGTTACCGTTGTCCTCGTCCTCGGGCGATGCCGGGCGCGGCTGATCCGAAGGCGTGTCGTCGGTCGACATCGCATAAAGCGCATCGGCCCCGGTTTCCTCGCCCAGATCGACCACATTCATGCCGCGGATCTCGGCGGTCTGAACCGCATCGCCGTCTGTCGCCGTCTCGGCCTGCGCGGCGGGGCGCCGCTGCCGGCGCCGGCTGCGGGTGTTTTCTTCTTCTTCCTCGGCGCGCGCATAGGCGCGCTCTTCTTCCAGCAGCGCCTTTCGGTCAGCCACCGGGATCTGGTAGTAGTCCGGGTGAATTTCCGCAAACGCCAGGAACCCGTGGCGGTTTCCGCCATAGTCCACAAAGGCGGCCTGCAGCGACGGCTCGACCCGCGTTACCTTTGCAAGGTAGATGTTCCCCGCAAGCTGGCGTTTGTTGACGTTCTCAAAATCGAACTCCTCGACCTTGTTTCCGTCCACCACAACCACGCGAGTCTCCTCGGCGTGGGTGGCATCGATAAGCATCTTCTTGACCATGACAATCCAATGCACCGGCGCATCCGATCTGGCCCGGAGCGTGCTCCGGGACGCAAGGCGGATGGGCTTGGGTGACGTGTTCGGGCGTGCGCGCGCAACGGGCAAAGCGGATCGGTGCCTGAACGGCACTCCTCACGTCGATCCCGAAGTTCATCGCGCGTCATCGCGGTTTTGTCCAAGACGACGCAGAAATGCGCCATCCATTCTGAATAGCCCACGTCGTCAATGACTTGGCAGGCAAGCTGGTGGCCTTGCGGCCGCTCCTGCCGCCTCTGGCATGTCCCGGCCCTTACGGCCCGGCGCACGCCTCCAGCGGCGAAACTCACGCGCGGATGAAATGTCACATGACACCGTCCGCGTCGAACGACCATAGCGGCCTGCAGCACGAAAAGACAATGGCCTATTTCAACCCCGCCCGCGAAGCACAGAAGGCCGGGCACAATCAGGGGTTGTTGCGTGTGAAAAGCGCCAAACCGTTAAGATCCGGTAAACAAAAACAGGAATATCGTTTGTTTTCAAGTTTCTGCCAAGCGTTACACCTGTGCGACATTTGCCTGCGTCTTACGCCCCGCTCAAACGTAATCCGATCGGCTCAACCCATACTTCGCCATCTTTTCGTTCAGCGTCCGGCGCGGCAGGCACAGCTCTTCCATCACCGCCACGATGCTTCCCTTGTGCCGCCGCATCGTGTTGTCGATCAGCATCCGCTCAAAGGTATCGACATACTCTTTCAACGGCTTGCCCTCGGTCGTCATCGCCGGCCCCGCCGTTTCGTTGTCCGCCATCAGAAGCGACGCGATTGACCCCGACCCCCGCCGGTTCTGCAACACCGCCCGCTCGGCAATGTTCACCAGCTGGCGCACATTCCCCGGCCACGGCGCCTGCAACAGCTGCGCCGCCTCCTGCGCCGTCACCTGCGGCGCCTCGCAGCCATATTCCTCGGCGAACTCCTCGCTCAGCCGGGTGAACAGCGTCAGGATATCTTCCCCCCGCGCCCGCAGCGGCGGCAGCGTGATCTTCATCGCCCCGATCCGGTAGTACAGATCCGGCCGCAACGCATCCTCGACCGTCTTGTCGGGGGCATGCTCGTTGCAGATCGCGATGATCCGGGTCTCGGGTGGCGTCCCCTGCTCGTTGATCACCGTCAGCAGCCGGGCCTGCAATCCCTGGCTCAGCGCCTCGATATCCTCAAGACACAACGTGCCGCCCCGCGCCTCTTCGACCAGCGGGATCATCCCGTCGTCGCTCGGCCCGAACAGCCGCGTGCTCAACTGATCCTCCGACCAGGCAGCGCAACTTATCGTGACGAACTTCTTGCCCGCCCGCGGCCCCACCGCATGCAGGGCATGGGCCACCAGCGTCTTGCCCGTGCCGGTCTCGCCGTCGATCAGCACATGCCCGTCCGCCTGCCCCAGATCGAGGATATCCTCGCGCAGCCGCTCCATCTCGGCCGATTGCCCGATGAGCTTCTTCATCAGCATCGTGCCGTCGCTCAGCTCCCGCCGCAGCGCCCGGTTGTCCAGCGTCAGCCGCCGCGCCTGCGTCGCCCGCTTGGCCAGTTCGGTCATCCGGTCGGGATTGAACGGCTTCTCCAGAAAGTCGAACGCCCCCACCCGCATCGCCTCGACCGCCATGGGCACATCCCCATGCCCGGTGATCAGGATCACCGGCAGGCCCGAGTCCTGGCCCATCAGCTTCTTCAGGAAGGCCATGCCATCCATGCCGGGCATCCGGATGTCGCTGACGACGACGCCTGGAAAATCCGCGCCGATCCCCTTCAGCGCGTCTTCGGCACAGCTGTATGTTTCCGTATCGAACCCCGACAGCGCCAGCCATTGACTGATCGACTGGCGCATGTCCGCCTCGTCATCGACGATCGCAACCTTCATCGTGCGTGCCATGTCCCCTCACTCGGCTGCTTCTGTCCCGGTCCCGTGCAAGGCACCAGCCCCACCTCGGGGCGTTCCGGTGGACCCCGACTGTCCCAATATGGGCAGTTGAACCTCGAATACAGCCCCCCCCGCCTCTCCATTGTGCGCGGTCAGCCGCCCGCCAAGATCGTTCACGATGCCCGAAGAAATCGCCAGCCCTAATCCCACGCCCTCGCCCGGCTTCTTGGTGGTGTAGAACGGCTCGAACAGGTTCTCCAGATCGGCAATCCCGTCGCCATTGTCGCGCACCGCCAAAGTCGCCGTTTCACCAGCTGAAAGCAGGATCTCGATCTCCGGATCGGGCTTGCCGCGCGTCGCGTCAATCGCGTTGCGCAGCAGATTGATGATCACCTGTTCCAGACGAACCCGATCCGCCATTACCATCACAGGTCCGCGCGGCAGAGTGCGCGTGATCTTCACCACCCGCGCCTTGAGCTGTGGTTCCATCATCGACAGCGCCGACGAGATCGCCTGCTTCACATCCACCGGCTCGAACGCCTCGCCTCCCTTGCGGGCATAGGACTTCAGCTGCCGCGTGATTGCCCCCATCCGGTCGATCAGATCGTCGATCCGCTGAAACGACGACAGCGCCTCATCCGGCCTGCGACGCTGCAACAGCAGCCGCGCGCCTGCGAGGTAGGTCTTCATCGCAGCCAGGGGTTGATTCAATTCATGGCTGACCGCCGCCGACATCTCGCCCAGCGCCGCCAACTTCGAGGATTGGGCAAGTGTCTGCTCTGCCACGGCAAGCGTCTTTTGCACCCGTTCACGCTCAGCGATCTCGCGCTGCAGACGCGCATTCAGCAGGCGCAGTTCCGCACTTTCGCGCTGGAAGAACACCGATTGCGACCAGGCACGCCGCGACAGGACATAGAAGGTCAGCGCCAGAAGAATGGCAAATCCCATGATCTCAAGCGCAAGCACGCCATTCACCCGCTCGCGCACGGAATCATAAGCGGTGAATGTGGCCAGACGCCATCCGCGAAACGGAATGCGGGTTTGGGTCCGCATCACGGCCTCACCCCTGACATAGGCGTCGGCCGGCGATTGCGCCCAGTCGGCCGTCGCCTTGAACGCCCGCTCGATCCGCGACGGCGGCTCGGTCAGCGTGATCGCCTCGTCCAGCGGCAATCCGCGCCAGCGTGGCTCGGTCGATAGCAAGACCACGCCTTCACTGTCGGTCACCGCCACTGCGTCCTGCAGGCCGGCCCAGGCGCGCTCGTATTTCATCAGGTCGACTTCCACCACGATCACGCCGACGATCTGGTTTTCAGCCACCAGAGCGCGCGAATAGGTGAACCCGAAACCGCCCTCCTCGCGCGGCGCTGCCGAGAACACCGTCTCTTTCGAGCGCTGCGCCTCGACGAAGAACGGCTCATTCGCATGATTCGAGCCGATCCGCTGCCGGTTCGTGGCGGCCACCGCCCGCCCGCCACTGTCCAGCAACAGGATCGACGCCGCACCGATTTCTGACTGGAACGAGATCAGCCGTTGGGACGTGAGGGCAAAGTTGTCCGATTCGAGCGCACCGATCAGTTCGGGATCGCGCGCAAGCAGCAGCGGCACCACCGAGTTGCGCTGCAACTCGGTCAGGATGTTGCCGGAGTAAAGGGCCAGGCGCAATTCTGCCCGGCTGCGGGTCGTTTCGGTAAACCGTTCGGTCAACCACTGGTTGGTGAACAGCACGACGCCAATCGCAAATGCAATCATCACGGCAATGGCAAGCTTCACGCGCCAGCTGTTACCAGCGGTCACGGTCCCTGCCTCGGGACCGCCGGGCGGATCGGTCGGCGTCTCTTTCATGGGTCCACATTAGGCGCTGCGCCGTTCCGCCTCAAGGCACTGGGGTCAGGCCTGGGGTCAGACCGGCGCGAAGGCGCCGGCGAGCGAGCGGAAAAGCACCAAGCCGTCGGTTCCGCCCTGAGCCGCGTCGATCACCCGCTCGGGATGCGGCATCAGGCCCAGGACGCGGCGGCTGGCGGAAAGGACGCCCGCGATGTCATCCATCGAGCCGTTCGGATTGGCGGCATAGCGAAAGGCGATCCGGTCTTCGTCACTCAGGCGGGCGCGCGTCGCCGCGTCGGCCGTATAGTTTCCGTCGTGGTGCGCGATCGGAAACGTCACCCGGGCGCCCCGGACCCAACCCGCGGTAAAGGCGCTGTCTTGCGTCGCAACCACCAGCTCGGCCATGCGGCAGACGAACTTCAGCCCGGCGTTGCGCATCAGCACGCCCGGCAACAGACCCAGTTCGGTCAACACCTGAAAGCCGTTGCAGATCCCGATCACATAGCCGCCGCGCGCGGCATGGGCCGCAACCGCCTGCGCAATGGGCGAGCGCGCCGCGATCGCGCCACAGCGCAGATAGTCGCCAAACGAGAACCCGCCGGGAATACCGACAAGATCGGTGCCCCGTGGCAGATCGGTGTCCTTGTGCCAGACCCGGCAAACCTCGGCCCCCGCAGCTTCCAGCGCGACCACCAGATCGCGATCGCAGTTCGATCCGGGAAAGGTAATGACGGCGGCTTTCATGGCTTTCCTTCCTCGCTGGGCCAAGGTGACAGGCAGGCGGCAGGCTTTCTTCTGTTCCCAAATATCCCGGGGGTGCGGGGGCTGGCCCCCGCTGCACCCGACACCGGGCCGTGCCGCGTCAGGCGATCTCGACCGTGTATTTCTCGATCACCGTATTGGCCAGCAGCTTCTCGCACATGGCCCGCACCGTAGCCTCGGCCGCAGCGCGATCCGCCATGTCGAGGTCCAACTCGATCACCTTGCCCTGCCGCACTCCGGCGACCCCCGAAAAGCCCAGCGTTCCAAGGGCGTGGCGCACCGCCTCGCCCTGCGGATCGAGCACGCCGTCCTTCAGCATCACATGCACGCGGGCTTTCATCGGCAGCGGGCCTTTCAGTTGATCAATGTGGGTTTGGGCGTGTGGGTGACATTCGACGGCATCACCCCCAGCCTGCGGGCAAGTTCACTGTAGACATCCGCGATCGGACCGGGCTCGGCGGGCGGAAGCCCCTCGACCCGCTCTGCCGCCCGCATGTCCCACAGCCGGCAGCTGTCAGGGCTGATCTCGTCGGCGATGATCAGGCGCATGAAGTCACCCTCCCAGATCCGCCCGATCTCGATGCGGAAATCGGCAAGACGAATGCCGACCCCCATCATCACACCCGACAGGAAATCGTTGACGCGCAGAGCCAGGGCCACCATGTCGTCCAGATCCTGCTGGCTGGCCCAGCCGAACGCGACGATGTGCTCTTCTGCCACCATCGGATCGCCCAGCTTGTCGTCCTTGTAGTAATATTCGACAATCGGACGCGGCAGCGGCGTGCCTTCGGGGATACCAAGGCGTTCCGAGATCGGGCCAGCGGCAAAATTTCGCACCACGACCTCGATCGGAATGATCTCGGCCATGCGTACAAGCTGTTCGCGCATGTTCAGCCGACGAATGAAATGCGTCGGCACACCGATCGCATTGAGGCCGGCCATGAAGAATTCCGACAGGCGGTTGTTCAGAACGCCCTTGCCTTCGATGGCTTGGCCGGGCCGTGGCGTGCTGATCGTGCCACCTTCGTCCTTGAAGTACTGCACCAGCGTCCCGGGTTCCGGGCCTTCGTAGAGGATCTTGGCCTTGCCCTCGTAGATCTTCTTGCGCCTTGCCATGATCTCTCCGATTGGCGAAGACGGCGGTCGCAGCCTTCCGCAACGCCGAGCCCCACCCGCTACGCGCGTGCTATACGTCAACGCCGGGGCCGTCGCAAGGCACTGAACCGGGCGCCGGGCCTTGCAGCAACGCCTTCGAACGGTCATATGAACCCGGACCGGATCCATCAGCAGGGAACTTGCCATGACCACTTTCAATGATCGCGAGCGGGCGTTCGAATCCAAGTTCGCGCACGACACAGAGATGCAGTTCAAGGCCGAGGCGCGCCGCAACCGCCTGCTGGGGCTTTGGGCCGCGGGATTGCTGGGCAAGACGGGCGACGCGGCCAGCGAGTACGCGATGAGCGTGGTCAAGGCCGATTTCGAAGAGCCGGGCATCGAGGATGTCGTGCGCAAGGTGGCGAGCGATCTGGGATCGCTGTCGTCGCCTGATGAGGTGCGCGAAAAGATGAAAGAGTTGATGGCCGTCGCCAAGGCGCAGTTGATCGACGAAGTCTGATCTGCGCACACCCGACGCGAAAGACAGCGCGCAGAGTGCCAAACGGCGCAAGATCATCTTGCACAGAATGGATTTGCCTCGGCCCCTGTTGCGTGCCAGAGGTCGGCAAATGGGGCAATGCCCCTGTCCTGCTGCGTGAGGATCTTCCATGACCGATCTGTTGTCCCGTCTGCTTGCAACCCGTGACTGGCTGATGGCCGACGGTGCGACCGGAACCAACCTGTTCAACATGGGCCTGTCTTCGGGCGATGCGCCGGAAATGTGGAACATCGAGCATCCCGACCGGATCCGGACGCTGTACCGATCTTCGGTCGATGCGGGCTCGGACATCTTCCTGACGAACACCTTTGGCGGCAATGCCAGCCGGCTCAAGCTGCACGGCGCCGAAGGCCGCGTGCAGGAACTCAATCGCGTGTCCGCCAGCCTGGGCCGAGAGATTGCGGATGCGGCCGGGCGGCCGGTCGTGGTTGCGGGGTCGATGGGCCCGACCGGCGAAATCTTCGAGCCGATGGGAACCCTGACGCATGAGGTCGCGGTCGAGATGTTCCACGAACAAGCCGAGGGCCTGAAGGCCGGTGGCGTCGATGTGCTCTGGGTCGAGACGATCTCGGCGCCCGAGGAATACCGCGCGGCGGCCGAGGCCGCACGGCTGGCCGACATGCCCTGGTGCGGCACGATGAGCTTTGACACGGCGGGGCGCACGATGATGGGGGTGACCTCGGCCGCGATGGTGGACATGGTTGAACGGCTTCCCAACCCTCCGATCGCCTTTGGCGCCAATTGCGGCGTGGGCGCCTCTGACCTGTTGCGCACCATTCTGGGGTTTGCCGCCCTCGGATCGGAGCGGCCGATCATCGCAAAGGGCAATGCCGGCATCCCGAAATATCACGACGGCCACATCCACTATGACGGCACGCCGGAACTGATGGCGGAATATGCGGTGCTGGCGCGCGATTCCGGCGCCCGGATCATCGGCGGGTGCTGCGGCACGATGGCGGAACACCTGAAGCAGATGCGCCACGCGCTGGAAACCCGCCCGAAGGGTCCACGCCCGACGCTCGAGGCAATCACCGCGCTGCTTGGCGGCTTTTCCTCGGCCTCGGACGGGACCGGCGACGATGCCGGTGCGCCGCGCCGTGAACGCCGAGGCCGGCGCGGCTGAACGTGCGTCAGAATAGCTGACCGGGCGTCAGAACAGCGTCAGCTGATCCCCGGCGGATGGCGGCACGGCAAAGAGGTCCGTGCGCAAGGGCGGCAGCCTTGCGTCAAGACCAAACCGGGTCAGCGCCAGCTTGAAGCGCTGCTCGATCAGGTCAGACCATGCCCCGGTGCCACGCATCCGCCGCCCCCACGCAGGATCATAGTCGCGCCCGCCATGAACATCGCGCACCCGCGCCATCACTTTGGCGGCGCGGTCGGGAAACCGGGCTTGCAGCCATTCGCGGAACAGCACCGCCACCTCGGCCGGCAGGCGCAGCATGATCCAGCTGGCAGCAACCGCGCCGGCGTCCTTTGCCGCGCACAGGATCGCCTCCAGTTCCGCGTCCGTCAGCCCCGGCACGATGGGGGCGACCATCACCCGCACCGGCAC
>JBGSQL010000442.1:0-4790 GCA_041738105.1 Rhodobacter sp.
TGCGCAGCCAGCGTCAATTCCATCCCGCCGCCCAGCGCCGCGCCCTGCACCGCAGCAACCACCGGCTTGGTCGCCATCTCGATCCGGTTGCACAACTCTGGCAGCGCGGGCGTGCCCTCGGGCACCGGCTGCCCGAACTCGCGAATATCCGCGCCCGCCGAAAAGGTCTTGCCCTCGGCCCGCAGCACGATCGCCACGACCGCCGGATCGGCCAGGGCTGCAGCCAACCCCTCGGCCAGCGCCAGGCGTACCGCAGCCCCCAGCGCGTTCACCGGGGGGGCATCAATCACCAGGATCGCAACGCCGCCCTCGCGCTCTTGCCGCACCGTTCCGGTCATTCAGCCGCCCCTTTGCCACCCGGGGGCATGTTCCCACCCCGCAGCACCATTAGTAAGCGGTTGCGCCGACTTGGCAACGCCCCGCAGACGGTGCGGCACCAGCATAGGCCATCCTTGGGGGGATCAGATCGGCAAGTTGTCGAAAGCCGCCTCGACCTCGTCCTCGTCCGACAAGGGCCCGGTCTTGGCGCCCGTAGCCGGTCCGCCGGGCGTGCCGGTTCCGGGAACCAGGGTCATCAGCGCAACCATCTCCTTGTAAAGATGCTGCAACTGGGCGTTGCCATCCTCCAGCACCCGCAACGGCTCCTCCGCCGTTCCTGCCCGCCGCCGGGTCATGGCGCGCAGTTCCGGCAGAACGGCGTGTAGGGCAACACATCCAGCCGCTCGTCCGAAATCCGTTCGCCACAGGTGACGCAGAGGCCATACTCACCGGCATCCATCCGCTCCAGCGCCGCCTCGATCTGCCGGATCTCCAGCAGGCCCGAGTTTCCGATGCCTTCCAGCACTTCGTCATCCTCATGCTCGATCGCGCTTTCTTCCCAGTCCGTGGACTCGCGCGAGTCAAGCTCACCCTCGATCCGCACCAGGCGGGATTGCAGATCGTCAAGGCGCGCCTGAAGCTGTTTGCGTCTCTGACTGATGGGAATCATCCGGTCCTCCATTGCATCAATGATGCAGTCTGCGCTGCCCGGAACAGGCGCCGCATTGATGTAGGTCAAGCAAAGGGGGGACCGCACCCCTGGGCTTTCGTCCGCCGCCCGCCACGGCTATGCTCAGGTCGTCCGCCCGGCGCTGCTCCTGCGCCGGGCTTCAACCCGAGGACCAAAGATGGATATCCGCCGCCTGACCGAAACTTACGCCGTCTCGCCACAGATCACGCCCGGCGATCTTGCCGCGATCAAGGCGGCGGGCTTTACCACCGTGATCGACAACCGCCCCGATGCCGAGATCCCGGCAGATCTTCACATGGCCGCGATGAAGGCGGCGGCCGAGGCCCTGGGGTTGACCTTTGTGGTGAATCCGGTGATCGGCGGCGCGCTGACCATGGCCAATGTCGAGGCTCAACGCGCGGCAATCGGCGCCGCGACCGGCCCCGTCCTGGCCTACTGCGCCTCAGGCAACCGCTCGTCGATCGTCTGGGCGCTGGCCGAGGCCGGACGCCGCCCGACGGACGAGCTCATCGCGCTCCCCGCGCGCTACGGCTACCAGCTTGAAGGGCTGCGCAATCAGATCGACGCGCTCGCGGGGCAAGACTGATCCCGGTCGCAGGCTGTCCCTTGCCCTAACCCCCGGCCATGTAGGGCATCAGCACCACTTCGCTCTCCGGCCCGATCTCGGTGAACCACGCCTCGCGATAGATCCGGCCGTCGAGCGCGAGCGACACCCCGCGCTCGATCTGTGGTTTCAGACCGGGATAGTCCTGTGACAGCCGATCCAGCAATTCCTTGAAATTGCTGGCCTCAACCTCAACTTGCCCTTGCCCGTCGGTGAACCGGCGCAACGACCCCCAGATCGTCACCGCGACCATCCCCTCAGCCCTGCGACAGGGCCTTCAGGATCCGCGGCGGCGACATCGGCAGGCTGTGCAGCCGGGTTCCGATCGCCCGCGACACCGCATTCGACAACGCAGCCAAGGGCGGCACGATCGGCGTCTCGCCAACGCCGCGCACGCCATAGGGGTGGCCGGGGTTCGGGATCTCCAGGATCACTGTCTCGATCGGCGGCAGGTCCGACGCGACCGGCACGCGGTAGTCAAGGAAACCCGGGTTCTGCAACCGCCCGTCCGCGCCGTAGATGTATTCCTCGTTCAGCGCCCAGCCGATACCTTGCACGGCCCCGCCCTGCATTTGCCCTTCGACGTAAGACGGATGCACCGCCTTGCCCGCATCCTGGAACACGGTATAACGCAGCACCTTGGTCGCCCCCGTCTCGCGGTCCACCTCGACATCGACAAGGTGCACGCCAAAGCTGACGCCCGCGCCATCGGCGTTGAACTCGAAATGCCCCGCGATCGGCCCTCCGGTGTTGAACGACACGGCCGCGATCTCGGCCAGCGTCATCGGCGGGAACTTTCCTGCATTCGGGCCTGCAGGCTTGGCCGCCCCGTCTTCCCAGACCACCGCATCTTCGTCGATGCCCCAGATCCGGGCAGCGCGGTGGCACATCTTTGCAATCGCATCGCGTGCGGCCTCGATCGTCGCCAGCCCGACCGAAAAGGTCACGCGGCTGCCATCTGTCACGTCGTTGTGCCCCAGCGAGCTGGTATCGGCGATGATCGTGCGGATCTTGTCATAGGGGATGCCAAGTTCTTCCGCCGCCATCTGGCTGATCGCGGCGCGCGAGCCGCCAATGTCGGGGTTGCCCTCGGTGATCCCCACGGTTCCGTCCGTGTTGACGTTCAGCGACACGCAGGTGTTGCCGCCAAAGTTGAACCAGAACCCCGCCGACAGCCCCCGCCCCTGCCCTTCGCCCAGCGGCGCGGAATAATGCGGGTGCGCCTTTGCGGCCTCCAGCGTGGCGACAAGGCCGATATCATCGAACGTCGGGCCGTAAGACGATCGGGTGCCCTTGCGCGCCGCATTCTTCAACCGCACGTCCAGCGGGTCGAGCCCTAGTTTCTGGCAAAGTTCGTCCACCACGCTTTCAACCGCATAAATTGCCTGCGGCGCGCCGGGGGCGCGGTAGGCGGCTTCCTTGGGGCGGTTCGTCAACACATTCCAGCCGAGCGTGCGCACGGCCTGAAGGTCATACGCCGCAAAGGCCGCTTGCGCGCCCATATCCACCGTGCCGCAGGGAAAGGCCCCGCCGGAATACCGCAGATGCGCCTCGGCAGCGGTGATGCGGCCCTCGCGAGTCATGCCGATCTTGACGTCGATCGACGACGACACCGTTGGCCCGGTTGCCCGGAACACCTCATCCCGCGACATCACGATCTTCACCGGACGCCCCGCCTTGCGTGACAGGGCCAGCGCGACCGGTTCGATGAAGACCGTGGTCTTGCCGCCGAACCCGCCACCGATTTCCGAGGCGGTGACGCGCAACTGGCTCGCCTCCATCCCCAGCATCTCCGCGCACAGGGTGCGGACGTTGTATTGCCCCTGCGTGCAGCACCACAGATCGGCCTTGCCATCCGCCGTCATCGACGCCAGGCAGGCATGCGGTTCGATATAGCCCTGATGCGTGGCCGCCGTGGTAAAGCTGCGCTCGACGACCAGATCGGCCTTGGCAAACCCTGCGGCAAGATCGCCGTGCCCGAACTCGCAATGGCTGGTGACGTTCTGCGACATGCCCTCGGGCACGGTTTCCAGACTGCGGCCCTCCTGCACAACCGGTGCATCGGCCCGCATCGCGGCATCCACATCGGTCACATGTGGCAGCGCGGTGTAGCTGACCGTGATCAGCTTCAGCGCCGCCTTGGCGATGGCCGGCGTGGTCGCCGCAACGGCGGCAAGCGCGTGGCCGTCATACAACACCTTGTCGCGCGCCATGCAGTTGTCTTGCACATCGCGCAGGAAATCGTCGTCCTGCGGATGAAAATCCGCCGCCGTGACCACCGCCTTGACGCCCGGCAGCGCCTCGGCCGCCGAAGTGTCGATCGACACGATCGCGGCATGGGCATGGGGGCTGCGCAGGACATGCGCCCACAGCATCCCGGGCGCCGAGACATCGGCCCCATAGAGCGCCCGGCCGGTCACCTTGTCCACGCCATCGGGGCGCGGGGGCCGGGTGCCGACAACCTTGAAGACGCGTTTGCCCGTGTTGTCCAAAGCCATGCTAGGCGCTCCTCATCTTCTGGGCCGCATCCTGAACGGCGTGGATGATCTTGTCATACCCGGTGCAGCGGCACAGGTTTCCGGCCAGCCAATAGCGGATTTCTGTATCGGTCGGGTCGGGGTTCTTTTCCAGCAGCGCCTTGGCCGCCACCAGAATACCGGGCGTGCAGATGCCGCATTGCAGGGCGGCATGGTCGATGAAACTTTGCTGCAGCGGGTGCAGCATGTCGCCATCGGCAAGGCCCTCGACGGTGCCAATCGTCGCCCCCTCGGCCTCGACCCCGAGCACGAGGCAAGAGCAGACGAGGCGCCCGTTCAGCGTCACGCTGCATGCGCCGCAATCGCCGGTGCCGCAGCCCTCCTTCGCACCGGTCAGCCCAAGACGGCTGCGCAGCACATCCAACAGCGTCTCGTCGGGCGCGCAGAGAAACTCGACCGCATCGCCATTGACGGTGGCGGAAACCTGAATGGACTTCATTTCTTGCCTCCGGCACGGGAATAGGCGATCAGCGCGGCGCGCTTGGCCAGCACGCCCGCCACCTGCGTCCTGAATTCGATCGTGCCGCGCTTGTCGTCGATCGGGCTGCACGCCGCCGAACAGGCAGCCGACAGGGCGGCAAGGGCGGCGTCATCCAGCGTGGTGCCGATGATCGCGTCGGCGGCAGCGGGCACCAGGCGG
>JBGSQL010000447.1:0-7412 GCA_041738105.1 Rhodobacter sp.
GGGCGGCACGGTGCCGCTGATCGGGGGCGCGGTCGATCTGGACCAACTGATGGCAGCCCTGCTCGGCACGGCGCCTCGCGTGCCAGACACTGCCCTGGCCGGCGCCGAATGGGCGATGGCATGACCCAGCGCAAGGTCGCCATCGCAGACTTGCGCGCGCGCGGAATCGAGGCTCTGCGCCGGCCGGGCCAGGGCACACAGGTGACGTTGCCTCGACATTGCGTGCTGGAGGCACCCGCCAGCCTGAAATGGACCGTGTTCGGTCATTCGATCGAGCTTGGTGCCTTTTCCTATCAGGTGTCCGGCTTCTGCACCGCCGCGCGAATCGGGCGCTATTGCTCTTTCGGGGAAGAGGTGCAGATTGGCCGGCAAAACCATCCCATGACCTGGGCGTCGACCAGCCCCGTGTTCTATCTGCACAATCACACCTTCGACCTGGACGACGGGTTCGAAGGCGCGGCCGACTATCACCGCTATCGTTTCACGCCCGGTGAACCGCCAACGCGCGTTCGTGTAACCACAATCGGTCACGATGTGTGGATCGGCCATGGCGCGATCATCGCCGCAGGCGTCAGTGTCGGCGATGGCGCGGTGGTGGCGCAGGGTGCCGTCGTGGCCCGCGACGTGCCGCCCTATGCCGTGGTGGCGGGCAACCCGGCCGTCATCAAGAAGTTCCGCCTGCCGCCTGGCCTGATCTCGCCGATGCTGCGCTGCCGATGGTGGCGTTTCGCTCCCTGGCAACTGGCGCATCTGAATCCCGCCATGCCCGAAGCCTTCATCGCCGGCGTCTTCCGCATGGAAGGGACGGCCCCCTTTGCCCCCACCACCCTAGACCTGAGGCAACCTGGCCCATGGACCTGATCCGCCATCCCATCGTTTTTCTGCACCTGCCCAAAACCGCGGGCCAGACCATCCACAATGCGCTGGCCCGCGCAGTCGGCGCCTCCCGCGTCTCGCCGGTCCGATTGCACACGCAGGTGGCACCCGGCAGCAGCCAATATCCCCCCGACTTCGCGCTGTACTCCGGCCATCTCGACTGGGATGGGATTGACGTGCTGCCGGCGGGGCGCTTTACCTTCACCGTGCTGCGCGAACCCGCCGAGCGGATCGCCTCGTTCTATTTTTACCTGCGGCGCGAGGCCGAGCGGCTGTCGCCCGAGGCGCTTCGGGCCCCCGAAAACATCGGCCGCCACCATGCGCTGCTGTGGACGGTCGACGACTACTTTTGTGGTGGCGATGCGGCTTGGCAGGGATTCATCCGCGACCACTACGACAACTTCTACTGTTCCTATTTCGCAACCCGCCGGTTCCGCGGCGCCGAAGCCTTCCGCGCGCTGCCCCGGGTCGAGGCGCTCGCCCGCGCGCGTCACGGTCTTGCGGACCTTGACGGCGTGTTCCAGACCGCCGATCTGCGCCCGCTCGAAGCCGCGCTGGCCGAACGCTACGGCTTTTCGCTGCGCCTGGCCGGGCACTATGACAATGCCGGTGCCGCCTACCACGAACCACGCTGGCCGCGCCTGATGGAAGCGCTGGAAACCGATGCCGCCCGGCGCCAGGTCGAGGATTTCGTCAGCCGTGACGCCGAGCTTCTAAGCCGCCACCCGGTCCGGGCCTGACGCAGGGTCAGTCATGTACCAGATCGCGCGCCTCACGCCGCAGCAACAAAAGCCCGGTGACCAGCGGGACGAGGGCCACCACCAGCACATAGCCCGGGGCCGCATAGTCGGCTCGGTAGCCCGGATAGATCCCGGCGCGCAACAACCCGACCACATGGTTCAAGGGGTTCCACCACAGCCAGCTGCGGTAAGGATCGGGCACCGCATCGAGCGTAAAGAACACGCCCGAAACCAGGAACAGCGGTCGCATCAGGATCGACCACATCGTCTGCCACGCAGCAAACCGGGTGAACAGGTAGCAGTTGAGCGTCCCGATCCCAAGCGACAGCAGGGCAAGCAGCCCCAAGCTGAGCAGGATCGGGCCGGCGACAAGCACCGCTTGCGTGTCAAACCAGATCAGGATGCCACCAATGACAAGGTAGGCGACCAGCAGTTGCGTCACGGCGTTCAGCAAAAAGCGCGCCAGAATCGCATCGGCAAACGTGACAGCCGGATAGGCAAGCAGACTGCGCGAGAACATCAGGGCCACAGCCACCCGGCCCGAAATCGTCGTGTAGATCATGAACGGCATCAGCCCGGACGCATAGAACATCACGAAGTTGCGCCCCAGCGGCGGCGCCTGGAAACCCTGCGAAAAAATAAGCGACAACAGTACGATACCAAAAACCGGTTCCAGCACCGCCCAGAGGTATCCGCCGGGCGAGCGGCCATAGGTGGTGGCCATCTCGCGCAGCATCAGCGCGCCGATCGCGCGCAAGCTGGCGCCACGTCGGGCGCGTGGTTGCGGTGGTTGCGGCGATCGGATGGCAGCGGTCAAGTGAAGTCTCCCCAAAACAGGCGCCGGACTGAGCGGGACACTGCCCGCCGGCCAGCAAAGACGCGGCACTCGGGACCGTTTCATCCAATCATTTAGGAATTGTATACGATGATCCACTCAGCCTCGCCGGCTCAGAGCTTGCCCGCCTCTCCGCGCCCGCGCGCGCCAACCCTGGTGCCGGCACCACCCCTGCCACAGCGCCCCCCCGCATCGGCCAGCCGGATGCGCACGCGGCACTGGGGGCTGCTGGCGAGCCTTGTCCTTCTGGTGCTGCTGCCCGCCACCGCCAGCGCCTGGTATCTCTGGATGCGGGCCGCCGATCAGTATGCGTCCTACGTCGGCTTCTCGGTGCGCAAACAGGAAGCGGCCTCGGCGCTGGACATGCTGGGCGGGTTCGCGGCAATCTCGGGATCAAGCTCCGCCGATACCGACATCCTTTACGAATACATGCGCAGCCCCGGTCTGGTCGCGGATATCGACGCCGACCTGAACCTGCGCGCGCTCTGGTCCAAGCCTGCCGGGGATCCGGTGTTCCGCTATGCTGCGCCCGGCACGATCGAGGATCTACTGGATCACTGGCAGCGCATGGTTCGGGTCAGCTATGACAGCGGCACACACCTGATCGAGGTGCGCGTGCTGGCCTTTGCACCCGAGGATGCCACGGCGATCGCAAGCGCGCTGTTCATCCGGTCGGGCGCGATGATCAACCGACTGTCAGACATCGCCCGCGAGGATACGATCCGCCACGCGCGTACTGATCTGACCGAGTCCGAGGCCCGGTTGGCACAGGCCCGCCGTCTGCTGACCGCCTTTCGCAACCGCACCCAGATCGTCGATCCGGGGGCGGATGTTCAGGGCCAGACCGGTCTGTTGGCAAAGCTGCAAGATCAATTGGCCGAAGCCCTGATCGACGTCGATCTGATGACCCCGCAGATGCGCGCGGGCGATCACCGGCTGGAGCAGGCACAAGCCCGCGTGCGGGTGATCGGCGCGCGCATCGCCGCCGAGCGCAAGACGTTGGGGTTGGGCCCTGACGGCGGGACGGGATCGGCCTATGCCGAAGTCGTGGGTGAATTTGAACGGCTGTCGAGCGATGTCGAGTTTGCCGCCGAAAGCTATCATGCGGCGCGTGCCGCCTATGATGCCGCAGTGGCGGAGGCGCGCCGCCAGGGCCGCTACCTTGCCGCCCATATTGCGCCGACACGGGCCGAGAGCGCCCGCTTTCCCCAGCGCGAAATGCTGCTGGCGCTGGTGACGCTGTTCCTGTTTCTCGGCTGGGCAACGCTTGCCCTTGCGTTCTATGCGCTGCGAGACCGGCGATGATCCGGCTAGAGCGGCTGACCAAATCGTTCCGGCTGCGTGGCCGTCAGTTCCCGGTGATCGACGATATCACGCTGGACCTGCCACCAGGCCGGTCGATCGCGCTGCTTGGGCGCAACGGTGCGGGCAAATCGACGCTTCTGCGTCTGATCGCGGGCACGATGATGCCAACCCGAGGCCAGGTGCGGCTGTCGGGCAGTGTGTCGTGGCCCGTGGGCTATGCCGGGTCGTTCCATGGCGATCTTTCTGGGGCACAAAACACGCGGTTCATTGCCCGGATCTACGGGGTGGACAGTGATGAACTTATTGATTTTACGCAAGACTTTGCGGCTATCGGGCGCGCCTTCCACCTGCCCTTCCGCACCTATTCGGCCGGGATGAAGGCGAGACTCGCCTTTGGTGTCTCGATGGGCATCGCATTTGATACTTACCTTGTCGATGAGGTGACAGCGGTCGGAGATGCCGCCTTCCGCGCCAAGAGTGCTGCCCTCTTCCGCGCGCGCATGGCCCAGGCGGGCGCGATCGTGGTGAGCCACGCGATGGGTCAACTGCGCGAACTTTGTGATGCCGCGATGCTCATCGAGGGCGGTCGACTGACCTGGTTCGACGACCTCGACGAGGCCATCGCCCGGCATGAACAGGCCCTTCAAGGCTGATCCGGTATCAGAAGAGGAACACCAGCAAATCCAGCGCGCCCAGTGTGTCCACGCCCTGCAACGTCACTACATTGTCGAACCCAAAATCGAACAGCACGCCCGATTCCGATACCCGCGCAAAGGTATCGATCAGATCGGCAACCGCCCAGCCCGGCCCGAACACGCTGTCATCAAGTTGCAGAGTGTCCCCATCCTGCGCTCGGAAATCCTCGATCACATCCTGCCCACCGTTGAACACGAAGGTATCGGCATGGGTGCCGCCGCGCAGCGCATCGTTGCCCACGCCACCGTCGAGCGTGTCGCGCCCCGCGCCGCCGTTCAGATAGTCCGCACCATTGCGCCCGAACAGCGCATCCGCCCCGTCGCGCCCGAACAGCCGGTTGCCGCCCGCGTCACCAAACAACCGGTCGTCTTGACTGCTGCCGGCCAGATCCTCGATCGACTCGAACGCGTCGCCCAAAGCTTCCCCGGTATTGTTCTGCGGAAACTGTAGATCAACCGTCAGACCTTCGAGACTTTCCGAATATTGCGCGCGGTCGCGGTTGGCGCCACCTGCCAGCGTATCCTGTCCCAACCCGCCCAGCAAAACATCATCCCCCACCCCCCCGTCCAGCAAGTCATCACCGCGCCGGCCGAAAAGCCAATCGACGTTGGTGCCGCCCCGCAGGATATCGGCTTCGGTGGTGCCCCGCAGGTTGTCCGGCCCCATCCCGCCGATGATCCCTTCGATTCCGACATGCACATCGCCTGCCGCAAGGTTGGTGTTCAACTGCGGCGCCAGAAGATCGACGCGCTGGCTGCCAGTCGCCATCGAGTAGTCGGCAAAGTCAAACCCCGCCCCCCCCTCCATCCGGTCGGCCCCCGCAGATCCGACAAGGATATCGTCGCCTGCCTCGCCGATCAGCGTGTCGTTTCCGTCGGTGCCTTCGATCCGCAGCCCGGACACCACCGGATCAAGGGTCACATGGGTCAGTCCGAACAGATCAGCCGCGCTGAAATCGGCCGCACTCAGCGGCGTGCCTTCGGCTGTATTCACCTTCAGCATCTCGGTCGCGAAACGCAGCGTCGCACCGGTGCCGGTGGTCAGGATATCCAGCGCCTCGATCGCATAGAGGCGGCCCCAGTCACTAAGATCCAGCCGGTCGAGGCCTGGCTCGTAGTCCGTGATCATGTCGGTCGCGCCGTCGCGCAGCAGCACAAAGGTATCCGCTCCCGCCCCACCCGAAAGCAGGTCAGCCCCCGCACCGTCAATCAGGATGTCGTCTCCCCCGCCCCCGGCCAGCGTATCGTTGCCCGCGTCGCCCGCGATCAGATCGCCGCGGGCGTCGCCGCTTAGCGCATCCGGCCCGGCGCCGCCCTGCCGGATCGGGGCCAACGCGCCGGGATCAATCCGCAACCGGGTAATGCCGGTGCCTTCGCCGGCCACGAAAACCTCGATCTGGCCCGCGTCCAGCACGGCCGAGATCGCGGTGATGTTGTCCAGCGCCCGCCCCGGCGCCTGCAACGCCGTTCCCATCAGCAAGAGCCGCCCCCCGGGCAAGAGCGTAAACAGGGTGATCCCCTCATCCCCACCCCCCGCAAGGACAAAGACGCGATCGCCCAGTGTCACGCTGGCCAGCGCCTGCACCCCCTGAAACCGGGTGTCGAGGCTGTCGATCACATGATCGGCGAGGCTCAGCGCCCCGCCCGCCTCCAGCCGCACGACACTGATCGAGGATGATCCGGCCCCCGCAACCAGCGCATAGTCCAGACCCGCCAGCCGCACCACCTCAAGCGCCGCAGGGGCAGCGAGTCCAAGCCCCCCCGCTGTGCCAAGCGTCCCAACAGCGGTCAGGCCCCCCGCGCCGTCCACCCGAAAGCTCAGCACCGCGGCCTGTTGCACCGACAGGGCCAGCAGATAGGTCGCACCGTCCCGCGTGATCTGCGCCAGATCGCTTACATCGACCCCTTGCCAGTCACCGCCCAGGGGAAGCTGGCTCACTTCTTCCATGCGACCATTCGCCAGCAGACGCGAGCCGACGATCCCGCTGTCACCCAGCCGCGCGGTATAGGCAAAGACATCAGACCCGATCGACACCATCTCGAGCGCCGAGATCGCCCCGGACGGGCTGCCGTTCACCTGGGCAACAGCCCCTAGTGCACCGTCCGTCCCCATCCGGTAACCGCCAAGCCGCGCCGCGCTGCCACCGATGACCAGAAGCGTCTCGACCCCGCCCACAAGCGCAACCTCCAGCCGCGCCGGAGCCGGAATGGCTGCAACGACTGGCAGCGCCTCAAGATCGTTGAGCGTCAGCGTCACGCCGATGTCAATTGACAGGATCCCACCACCCGGGCGCGTCGCGCTGTAAAGGCGCAGCCCGGTTGCTGCCTGCACCACCTGTAGATCAGTGATGCCGGACAGGAAGTTTTCCGGCCCGTCGAGAAATGTCTCGACCACCTGCATCCCAAGCACTGCCGCCCTCACCAACCAGAAACGTCACCTCGCCTGGTGGCAAAATCCCATGCACTTCCTTGCGCATGGTTACCGAAGCGAAAGGAAACCATGGTCATTTTCTTTCAATTCGACTCTGTCCGAGGGCGGCGCACCCAGATGACCCGAACTGTCACCATCCTGATGGCCACCCGCAACGGCGCGGCCCACCTGCCCGCCCAGTTGGCCAGCCTTGTGGCGCAGACCCATCGCGACTGGCGGCTTTGGGTCAGCGACGATGGCTCGATCGATGCGACGGTCGACATCCTGCACGATTTTGCCCGCCGCAACCCGGAGCGCGAGATGCGTCTGCTCGCTGGGCCATGCCAAGGCAGCGCCGCCAATTTCCTGACCGCGCTGTGCCACCCCGACCTGCCCCCGGAGCCGGTGGCGCTGTGCGATCAGGATGATGTCTGGCTCAAGGGCAAACTGGCGCGGGCGCTGCGCCGGATGGCGGCGGTCAATCCCGCGGATCCGGTGATCTATGCCGCCGAAAGCTGGTGCAGCGATGCCACGCTGACCCACCGCCTGCG
>JBGSQL010000393.1:0-3051 GCA_041738105.1 Rhodobacter sp.
GCCCGCTTGTCTGGGCTGCGGGCGAAGGCTGGCACCCCGGCGTCGTCGGCATAGTCGCGGCACGGCTGAAAGAGGCGACAAACCGCCCCGCCGTGGTGATCGGCATCGAGGGCGGCATCGGCAAGGGCTCGGGCCGCTCGATCGGCGGGGTGGATCTGGGTGCAGCCATCCACCGCGTTGCGGCCGAGGGGCTCTTGCTGCGCGGGGGCGGTCACAGGATGGCGGCTGGCCTGACTGTGGCCGAGGACCAGATCGAGGCCGCGATGGATCGTCTGGGCGTGCTGCTGGCGCGCCAGGGCGCCGGAACGGGCGCGGCAGCCGATCTGCGTCTCGACGGGCTCTTGATGCCGGGCGCCGCGACGCAGGCCCTGGTCGAACAGATCGACATGGCCGGGCCGTTTGGTGCTTCGGCCCCTGCCCCGCGCTTCGCCTTCGCTGATCAAGCTGTGACCGCGCGCCGCGTCGGCGAAACGCACCTTCGGCTCAGCTTTACCGACGGCACCTCCAGCCCACTCGAAGCGATTGCTTTCGGCGCCTTCGACACCCCCCTCGGCGCCGCGCTGAACCAACCTGGCGCACAGCGTTTCCATCTGGCGGGCCGGCTCGAGATCAGCCACTGGAACGGCCGCAGCAAGGTGCAGCTGCGCCTCGAGGATGCGGCGCGGGCCTGACCCAACAAACCGCAGCCACACCGGCAAGAATCGGCTTGCGCTCTCGCCACCGCTCCCCTAAACACCGCGCCAGACCGCTAGTGGCCCGTTCGTCTATCGGTTAGGACACCAGGTTTTCAACCTGGTAAGAGGGGTTCGACTCCCCTACGGGCTGCCACTCAACCTACATAAGTTATAGATTTTTCTGAAAACTTTGTATGATAGAAAATTCTATTGCAGCACTACTACAGCGAAAAATCCGCTCCCTATGACCCGCCAGGCACCTGGACCGATCACGCGAACGTGAACAGCTTCATGTACCGCGCGGTGCGAACAGAATGACGCTCATGCCGACAAGGCAGATAATCGCGCCCGTTACGTCCCAACGGTCAGGGCGAAACCCTTCGACGACCCAAATCCAGACCAGCGAAGCGACGATGTAGACGCCGCCATAGGCCGCGTAGGCCCTGCCTGCGGCATCCGGCTGACGCCAACGAACAACTTCCCGCCTGTCGGTCTCCTTTCGGCGCAAAGACCGCGCGGGGGTCCGGGGGCGTGAAGCCCCCGGCGCGTGCCGCGTCGTCCGCTGTCCGGCGAGGGCGCGACGCTCCCCGACCGTTTCCCCGCACGTTTGCCGTGCTAGATAGTGAAACTCGATGAAACGGAGTCGCGATGCTGCTGACCCTCACCGGCGTGACCAAGACATATACCACCGGCGAAGGGCCCCTGCGGGTGCTGGATGGCATCGACCTTGCCCTTGATTGCGGCCAGACCCTTGCCTTGACCGGCGAGTCGGGCTGCGGGAAAAGCACGCTGCTGCATCTGGTCGCCGGGCTGGACATGGCGGACGCGGGTCAGATAGTGGTGGATGGCGTCTCGCTTGGCGGGGCCGACGATGCCCGCCGTGCGGCGCTGCGGCGGGGCACGGTCGGCCTTGTCTTCCAGCAGTTCAATCTTATCCCCTCACTCGACGTGGCGGCCAATCTTGCGTTTCAAGCGCGCCTTTCGGGCCGGCACGACCCGGATTGGGTGGCACAGCTTTCCGGAGAGTTGGGCCTTGTTCCCTTGCTCACGCGCTTTCCCGAGCAACTGTCTGGCGGCCAGCAGCAGCGGGTCGCCATCGGCCGTACGTTGGCTGCAAGACCGAAGATCGTTCTGGCTGACGAGCCGACCGGCAACCTTGACGAGGCAACGGGCGACGCGGTGCTCGATCTGATGTTGCGCCTTGTCGCGGACACCGGCGCGGCGCTGTTGATGGTCACCCATTCTTCCCGCCTTGCAGGCCGGCTTGGCGCGCGTGTGCAGCTTTCGGCTGGGCGGCTTGCGTGATGTGGGCGACCGGACTTGGTGCGCTCTTGTCGCATTGGCGGCGCCATCCGCTGCAATTGTCGATGCTGCTGCTGGGGCTTGCGCTGGCAACCGCACTCTGGTCGGGGGTGCAGGCGATCAACGCCGAGGCGCGCGCGAGTTACGATCGCGCGGCGGCGATGCTGGGCCAGGACCGGCTGGAACGTCTTGTTGCGGCCGACGGCGGGCTGATCGCGCAGGAGGTCTATATTGCGTTGCGCCGCGCCGGTTGGCACGTCTCGCCGGTCGTCGAGGGCCATCTGGACGGAGCGGGTCTGCGACTGATCGGGATCGAGCCGCTGACCCTGCCGCGTGAAGCGGCGCAAGCGCGGCTGGGCACGGGGGACGAGTTTGCCCAGTTCATTTCGCCCGAGGGGTTGATGTTGGTAGCCCCGGCCACCGCCGATCGGCTTGCCGCATCCAACCTGCCGCCCCGCCGCATGGATGAGGGCCTACCGGCCGGAACCGGGCTGGTCGATATCGGGGTAGCGCAGCGCCTGCTGGGGCTGGAGGGGCAGCTTTCCTATCTGTTGCTTGCACCCGAAGGCGCCAGGTTGCACGCGCCGTTGACCGAAGTTGCTCCGTCCTTGCGGCTGCGTGCCCCCTCGACCGAGAGCGACATCGCACGCTTGACCGACAGCTTTCACCTGAACCTGACCGCCTTCGGATTTCTGGCCTTTGCGGTCGGTCTTTTCATCGTGCATTCCGCCATCGGGCTTGCCTTTGAACAGCGCCGGCCAGTGTTTCGTACGCTGCGCGCGCTGGGTATTTCAGCGCGAGATCTGACGTATTTGCTGGTGTTCGAACTGGTGCTGCTGGCGCTTGTTGCGGGCGTCGCAGGGGTAGTGTTGGGGTATTTTGTGGCCGCCGCCCTTTTGCCCGATGTGGCGGCGACACTGCGCGGTCTTTATAGCGCGGATGTTACGGGCACGCTGGGCTTTCGTCCGGGCTGGGGCGCGGCGGGGCTGGGCATCTCTGTCGCGGGCACACTGGCGGCGGCGGGGCAAAGCCTGTGGCGGCTTTGGCATCTGCCGCTGTTGGCGCCTGCGCAGCC
>JBGSQL010000461.1:0-8987 GCA_041738105.1 Rhodobacter sp.
GGCACTGGCCGCCCCCGGCACGCCCGTGGTTTGCCTGATTGGCGATGGCGGGCTGCAGTTCAGCCCCGGCGAATTGCGCACCGCCGTGGATGAGCGGTTGGCGATCACCTTCCTGGTCTGGAACAACGCCGGCTTCGGCGAGATCGCCGAGGCGATGCGCGCCGCCAAGACCGAGGTGATCGGCTGCACCCCCTCGCCGCTGAACATGGAACCCTTCGCGGCCGCTTGCGACCTGCCCTTTGTGTCGGTTCCGCCCGAGGCCGAGGCGCTGCGCGCCGCGCTGCTGCACCCCGGCAGCGGTCCCCGGATGATCGAGGTGCGCGTCATGGCGTGACGCTGGCGGCGCGCCTTGACCCCACCGGCGGGGAGGTAATCGCACCGGAAAGAAACCCGGGGCACGGCACAGGCCACCGGCCCTTTCATTTGATCAAATTATCGGCCATAAGCGGGGCGTTCTGCTGCGAGGCCTGCCATGCCGAAGAAACCCGCCCTGATCGCCGGTGTCCGCCGCGACCGTCTTGACGTGTTGGCCGCGCGCGAAGCCGCCCGGTTTGCGCGCAGCCGCCCGAAGACGCGCGCGGCGCTGGCCGACGGCGCCGCCGCCTATCTTGACGGTGTGCCGCTGCACTGGATGAAGGATTGGCCGATGCCCTACCCGATGCTGGTGGCCGAGGCCAAAGGCGCCCGGCTGACCGACATCGACGGTTTCGACGTCGACGATTTCTGCCTGGGCGACACCGGCTCGATGTTCGGCCATTCGCCTGCGCCGGTCGCCAAAGCGATCCGCAAGCAGGCAAGACGCGGGCTGACCTATATGCTGCCCACGCTCGAGGCGCTGGAGGTGGGCAAACTGCTGACCCGGCGCTTCGGCGATTTCCGCTGGCAGATCGCCACCACCGCAACCGATGCCAATCGCTTTGCCCTGCGCGTCGCGCGCGCGATCACCCGGCGGCCCAAGGTGCTGGTCTTTACCGGCTGCTACCACGGAACGGTGGACGACATCTTTGTGACGCTCGATGTCGAGGGCCGCACGATCAACCGCCCCGGCCTGCTGGGTCAGGTGGCGGATCTGTCGCAGGTCGCAACGGCGGTAGAGTTCAACGACATCGCCGGCGTCGAGGCGGCGCTGCAGACGGGCGAGATTGCCGCGATCCTGACCGAGCCGGTGATGACCAACTCTTGCATGGTGCTGCCCGCCCCCGGCTTTCACGCGGCGCTGCGCCAGCTTGCCACCCGCTACGGGGCGATCCTGATCATTGACGAGACGCATACGATTTCGTCGGGTCTTGGTGGCTATACCGCCGTACATGGCCTGACACCTGACATGTTTGTTGTCGGCAAATGCGTGGCGGGCGGGATGCCCACCGCTGTCTGGGGTATGACCCCGGCGCTGGCCCAGGCCTATATTGCGGTGAACGCCGGGCGGGATTCCGGCCATTCGGGCATGGGCACGACGCTTTCGGCAAATCCGATGCAATTCGCCTGCTTGAAGGCGACGCTGGCCGAGGTGATGACGGCCAAGGCCTATGCTCATATGGAAAAGGGCGCAGCGCGTCTTGCCGATGGCCTGACCGGGGTCATCGCCCGGCACAAGGCGCCCTGGCATGTCGTGCGCGTTGGCGCACGGGTGGAATTCATCTGCGCCCCCGGCCCGCTGAAAACCGGCGCCGAGGCGGCCGCCGCGCATCAGCCGCGGCTTGAGGCCGCCGTGCATACTGGCCTGCTGAACCGGGGCTGCCTGATCGCCCCGTTCCACAACATGATGCTGGTCAGCCCGGCCACGAAACTGCGCCAGATCGACCGCCTGATTGCCGCCTTTGACGAAATCCTGACCGACCTCTTCGAGCCCGAATGAAAATGACAGACATGCCCAGCCCGTCCGGTTCCAGCCTTGCCGAGGCGGAAACCTTCCTTGCGGCCCATCCCGAGATCGAAGCCTTCGATATCGTGCTGACCGATGCCAACGGCATTGGCCGCGGCAAGATCATCCGCCGCCATGAACTGCTGTCGATGTACAAGAGCGGCCGCCATCTGCCGATCTCGATCCTCGGACTGGATATCTGCGGCGAGGATGTTCACGAGACGGGCCTGATCTGGGATCAGGGCGATGGCGACCGGCGGGCCTGGCCGATCCCCGGCACGCTGATCGCCCTGCACGGCACCAGCCCGGCGCGCGGCGAAGTGTTGATGAGCGTCTATGACCTGGAAGGTCAGCGGATGACCTCGGATCCCCGCCATGCACTGCAACGTCAGGTCGATCTGCTGGCGGCCGAAGGCCTGCACCCCGCCGGGGCGTTCGAGCTGGAGTTCTTCCTGCTGGAAAACGAGCGTGGGCCAGACGGCAAGATGGTGCCCGCCCGCGACGTGCTGGACGGCCGGCGCAACCGCAAGACCGATGTCTATTCCGTCGATCAGTTGCACGGCATGTTGCCCTTGTTCAACGATGTCTATGCCGGGGCCAGGCTGGCCGGGATCAAGGCCGAGACGCTGATTTCAGAATTCGCGCCAGGGCAGTATGAGCTGACCCTGCATTATCGCACCGATGTGATGCAGGCGGCCGACGATCTGATCCGGCTGAAGCGCCTGGTGCGGATGTATGCCCGCCTGCATGGCGTGACCGCCTGTTTCATGGCCAAGCCGAACGAGGATTATGCCGGGTCCGGAATGCATTTCCATGTCTCGATGCTTGATGCTGGGGGCCGCAACGTCTTTGTCGAGCAGGTCGAAGGCCAGTGGAACGACACGATCCGCCATGCGATCGGCGGACTGCGCGCCACGATGGGCGAGTCGATGTTGATTTTTGCGCCCCATGCCAATTCCTGGCGGCGGTTTGCCGCGCAATCCTATGCGCCGGTGTCGCCGACCTGGGGGGTCAACAACCGCTCGGTCGCGCTGCGGATCCCGGCGGGCGACATCCGCGCGCGCCGGATCGAGCATCGTCCGGCGGGGGTCGATGCAAACCCCTATCTGGTCGCGGCGACCGTGCTTGCCGGCATCCGCCACGGCCTGAAGTTGCAGATCGACCCCGGCCCCGAAACAGTGGGCAACGGCTATGCCGAAGCGCCCGATGCGCCGGCGATCCCGCGGGACTGGCGTGAGGCGATCCAGACTGCAACCGCGTCGTCCTTCCTGCGCGATGCGCTTGGCGAGGACATGCACCGCACCTACACCGCGATCAAGGCGGCGGAATATGCCCGCGTGGCGCGCACCATTTCGGACGTGGATTTCGATCTCTATCTGCACACGGTCTGACACGAGAGTTGTTGCGGGGCTGCCACCCCGGACGCTATTCCCGAGGCTTTCTGTCTACAGACGACTGCCATACTGAAACCAGACGGTTTCCAGACCGCCCCCGGCATGGCTCAGAGCAGGTTGTTGTCACGGGCGATCATCGCCGCATGGGTGCGGTTCTTTGCACCCAGCTTGCGGCTAAGGGTCTTTACATGCAGCTTGACCGTGACCTCTTGCAGGTCGTGATCCCGCGCGATTTCCTTGTTCGACTTGCCAAGACAGATGCCGCGAAGCACCTCTTCCTCGCGGCGCGTCAGGTTGAACGGACCGTCTCCCATGCCGCCCTGGGATGGCAGGGCGCCGAACGGTACAAAGGTTTCTCCCTGCAACATCAAACGCATGGCCGACAGCATCGCGCGCGATCCAAGAGTCTTGGGCAGAAACCCGATTGCCCCAGCCTGGATCGACGCCTCTGCAACGTCGCGCGAAACAGTCCCCGACAGCACCGCGACGCAGCCTTCCCCGTTTGCACACAAGGCCAGCTCCAGCCCCTGCAACCCGTTCATGCCAGGCATGTGATAATCGAGCAAAACAAGGTCGAACGGCCCCTTTTGCCCGATCTGCGCCAGCGCCTCTGGCAGGCTGGCTGCAACATTAACCGGACCGAAACCTTCGGCGTTCAGAAACGCCGCAATCGTTTCGCGCACAAGATGATGGTCATCGGCAAGCAGGATAGTCATGTCGGGCGGGCCTGATGGCTGAGGATGGGTGGAGGCAGGACGCCGCTTCTCTTGGCGAATATGCTGCGGATGCGACCTAGCGTTACGACTCTATAGTTGGGGGCGCGATCTGCCAAGCCTGGCCTGCAACGCGCCGCCACACCACGATGCTGGCATCGCGGCCCTCGCTAGGCTAGCGTTGCGGCCCGAACGACGCAGCAAAGGGCTGCGGGCGCAAGGGGGAGCATGGCGAACGTGAAGCCGCGCGAGCGCAACAGCCTCCGGAAACTGAACATCGCCGGGGCGGTGCTGCTGTTCGTGCTGGTCCTTGGGATCATGGTCGGCCTCGTGTTCGACGTGCAGCGTCGGCTTGAGGCGCTTGCGCGGGCCAGTTCGGACAGCGTGCAATGGGCCCTCGCGCAGCTGGAGGTCGAAACCCAGCTGCTGCGGGAAAGCCTGGAACCGTCGGACCCGGATCTGACAGAAGTCCGCAAGCGGTTCGATATCTTCTATTCCCGGATGGTCATATTCGAGACCAGCACGCTTTACGCGGGGCTGCGGGAGCGGATCGAGTTCGGGCAACCCCTGACCCGGATCCAGGGTTTCCTTGAACGCACGACGCCCCTGATCGACGGCCCCGACGACGCGTTGCGAAACGCGCTGCCCACCCTGCACGCCGAAGCGTCCGGGCTGCGGGAGGCTGTCAAATCCATGTCGCTGACGGGGATAGATTTCTTCTCGGCCGAATCCGACCGGCAGCGTGCCGAAATGGCGCTGACCCTGCAACGCGTCGCGGCCATGACGGTCGTCCTGATCCTGGCCCTGTCGGTGCTCGTGACCGTGCTGTTTCGGATGTACCATCGCAGCCGTGTCCAGGCGCAACACAACCGGCTGACCTCGGCCCGGCTTGAAACGATCGTGACCACATCGGTCGATGCGATCGTGGTGGTCGATCGTCGCGGCATTGTGCGCGAGTTCAATCCAGCGGCAGAGGCGATCTTTGGCTACAGCCGCGCCGAAGCGTTTGGCAACCGCGTGACGGATCTGATTTTCCCCCCCGATGCGATCGCGGATACGATCACCGCGATCGAAACGCATCTGATCAGCCCGAAGGCGCCACTGTCGGGCAACCAGCGCATCGAGTTGGAAGCCGTCCGCAAGGACAGAACGCGGTTTCCGGTAGAGCTGTCCGTGGCGTCGGCCGAAAATGCCGAGGGCGAGATCTTCGTGGCCTTCCTGCGCGACATATCAGAGCGACGCCAAACCGAACGGGATCTTACCGAAGCGCGGGATCAGGCGCTGAAGGGGGAACGCGCGAAGGCCGAGTTCCTGGCGGTAATGAGCCATGAGATGCGGACCCCGCTGAACGGGCTGCTCGGCTCGGTGGATCTGCTGGGCGCATCGGCCCTGAGCCCGGCCCAACGCCAGATCCTTGAGGTGGTCGAGACATCGGGCCAGGTGCTGCTGCATCATGTCAATTCGGTGCTGGACATTTCCAGCGCCGAGGCAGGCGCCGTCCGGCCAGAGAGGGCGCCTTTCACGGTCGAGGCGCTGGTCCGCGAAGTTGTCGCGAACCAGACCGGCCTGGCGGCGGCGGCAGGCAACGAGATCAAGATCGTGGCCGTGACTGAACCGGTCGGGCGGGTGACCGGCGATCCGGCGCGGTTGCGACAGATCCTTCTGAACCTCGTGGGCAACGCCGTGAAATTCACGCTCAACGGCAGGATCACTGTCGAGATCGAAGCGGAAACCGCCGAAAACGGTCACCGGATCGTGGAGTTCCGGATCATCGACTCCGGGATCGGGATCGCCGAGGCGGATCAGAACCGGATCTTTGACGACTTCGTTACGCTCGACAGTTCCTACGGTCGGGAAACCGGCGGAACGGGGCTTGGCCTCGGGATCACGCGGCGCCTCGTCCATGCGCTTGGTGGCGAGATCGGCATGGAAAGCGAACCTGGCCAAGGCAGCGTTTTCTGGGTGCGATTGCCTTTTGAGCCAGAGATGGACCCGATACCCGTTGCCAGTCTGCAGCCAGAGGATCCAGACCTTGCCCCCACACCTGCCGTGTCGATCCTGTTGATAGAAGACAATGCGATCAACAGGTTCGTGCTGCGCGCCCTGCTGGAAGAGGTAAACAACACCGTCAAGGAGGCGGTCGACGGCCTGGAAGGGGTCGCGATGGCCGACGCTGATGCCTACGACATCATCCTGATGGACATTTCGATGCCGCGCCTCGACGGGGTTGAAGCCGCTCGGCGGATCCGGTCTGGTGAGGGCAAGTCGCGCAACGCGCGGATCATTGCTGTGACCGCCCATGCCCTGCCCGAAGAACTGGATCGCTTTCGCGCGGCCGGCATTGATGCCTGCCTGATCAAGCCGGTGACGCGGGGGACGCTTGCCCGCGCGATGTCGGGCCAATCCATCTCGCTGCCAGCCCCGGCGCTTGGCGGCGAGTATGGCCTGCTGCCACTGATCGACACGGGCCAGCTTGACGACATCATCCTGCGGCTGGATCCGGCAATCGCCGAAGATCTGCTGCGCCGGTTTCTGGCCGAAGGGGCTGAAATGGTGCCGCGGATGCTGACCTCTCCGCCCGTGCCGAACCTTGATCGGCTTTGCCACCGTCTGGCCGGATCCGCCGCGACCTTTGGGGCACAACGGCTTGCGGCGCTTCTGTCGTCCATGGAAGCGAACGCCGGGTCAGCGGTGGCGATGATCGGATTGCAGTCGGCACTGGCCGAGATCTGGCCTGCCACGCGGCTCGCGCTGTCACAGGCGCGCCCGACACTCATGGACAGGGCAAGCTAAAGTGTCGCTTGCAGCGCGGCGGCGATCAGCCCAGGCACCCGCGGATCCGTCCCGATCGGATCGAGAAGGCGGCCCTTGAACTGCGCCTGCGCGAGCGCTTCGGGAAGGTCGTCGGTGACGTGTCCGCCGCGCGCTGCAAAGAACGGCAGGCACAGCGCCCCAGGGGCCAAGCCGGCAGCGACCGTGGCGATCTGCGGTTCATGATCTATGAAAGCCGTGGCAACCCTGCGGAACGGCACCTGGGCCGCGATCATCGTGGCCACCTGGCGGGCAACCGCCGCCGGCCCATCGCTGCGAAAGGATCCGTGCGCGGCCAGAAGCAGATCCACCCCCGCAGGATCACGCCCCTCTGCCGCCGCCGCTTCACGCGCCAGATCGACGACAAGCTGCTGCACAGCAGGGTCGGTTCCGAAGGGGGCAAGCGCAATCACCTCGGGCGCGCCGGCTTGCGCCAGCCGTTCGGGCAGATGGGTTGTCGTGAACCAGCCCTCCGCCATGAAAAGCGGATAGACCCGCACCCGCGTTGCCCCCGACAGGGCACGGGCCAAGGCGCCCTTGGATGCCAGCGTGGCGGACCGGATCGACCAGTCCGGCAGATGGGCCGCGACCTTGACCGCAAGGGCGGAAATCTCGTCCTCGGCAGGATCGGGATCCGACGGCTGACCATGGGAAACGATCAGGGCAACCGGCCTGTCATCCCCGGCCGCAGTTTCCGCACTGTGTGAGTCCGCCTGCATCCGCGCCGTCTCCGCCCCGCCAGAGCACCTAACTAGGCGTCGCGCTCCGCGTTGCAAGCCGGCAGCGCAGGCAACCGGCACGGCAAGGACATACGACCGGCCGCGAAGGCTCACCCTCCCGTGCGGTGTGCGCCCGGATGGGGTCGTGCCAAACCCTTTGCGCACGGAAGCGCGTTGCAAATCGCGCAAGGCTGCTTCATGGATTGTGAAGTGAGTACGGAGTGCGCTGATGAGGGCCGACGACATTTCAACCCCGCCGCTGTCGCCGGAACTGGGCCTGCTCGCACGGCGGGTGAAGCGTTTTCGACAAGCACGCAGGTTGTCGCTGCGCCAGTTGGGCGATCTGACCGGCACCTCGGCCAGTTTCCTGAGCCAGCTTGAACGCGGCCTGACAGGCGCAACGGCTGCGACGCTTCTGCAGATCGCGCAGGCGCTTTCGATCTCGGTGGCCGATCTGTTCGAGGAACGCGACGCTTCGACCCATCGGATCCTGCATCGCCACCAGCGGCCGGCGCTGCCGGAGTCCTCGGGCTATCGCAAGACGCTTCTGTCGCAGCGGCCGATCCACGATTTCGAGGTCTATGTGGGCGAGTTCGACGTTGGGGGATCGACCGGCCCCGATGCCTACACCCATGGCGACAGCCACGAGATGATGCTGGTCTTGCAGGGCAACGTCGAGATCACGCTGGGGCCTGAACGGTTTAGGCTAAGTGCAGGGGACAGCATCGAATATTCGTCGGCCACACCGCACCGGATCGAGAATTGCGGGGCTGGCCGCGCGGAAGTGCAGTGGATCATCGCGCCGCCGACCTCGGGCCTGGCCGATCTTGACCGCTTCTCGGGGGGGCGCCCCATGGCGGGCGCGCCAGAATGAGGCGGTCGGATCAATCGCCCTGCCCTGCCCGGGCCCGCACCGCCGCAGCGGTGTCGACCCGACGCGGTATCGCGCGCTGCTGGATCGCAAGAGGCAGGCTTCGCCCAGGTTTCGGCTCTCTTGATAAGGATTGGCAGACGTAATGCAGCACACCCGCACCGGAGATGTGTCTTTCTGGTATGCCGACATCGGGGGGGTGCCGGCGCGCCGGCCCGCGCTCGATGGCGATACCGAGGCCGATGTCTGCATCGTTGGGGCGGGCTACACCGGCCTGTGGACCGCTTGGTATCTGCGCCAGGCCGACCCGACGCTGCGCATCCTGATCGTCGAGAAAGAGTTTGCCGGGTTCGGGGCGTCGGGGCGCAATGGCGGATGGCTGACGGGGGGCTTTGCCTGGAGCCATGAGAAGTATCTCTCGACCGGCACAGCCGAAAGTGTGCGCGCCATGGTGCAGGCGATGAACGGTACTGTGGACGAAGTCATCCGCGTGGCCGAGGCCGAGGGCATTGACGCCGATATCCGCCGCACCGACGAGATCATGCTGGCCACGACCCCGGCCGAATGGGCGCGCGCCCAGGCCGAGGCGGCGCATCGCCAGCACTGGGGCGAAGGCGC
>JBGSQL010000169.1:0-2060 GCA_041738105.1 Rhodobacter sp.
CGGCGCAAGGACGTGCTCGACGCGACCGCCCATCGGCTGGGTGCGCGCGCCGTTGTCGCGGATGTGACGGACGAGGCCAGCCTGCGCGCGCTCTTTGCCACTGCCGGCCCGTGCCAGATCGTCATCGCCAACGCAGGCGCCGCTCAAAGCGCGCCGATCGGTCGCGTAACGCTCGATCACTGGTCCGCGATGATCGCGGTCAACCTGACCGGCGTTTTTCTGACCTTCCGCGAAGGGCTGGCGCAGATGGACGGCTGGGGACGGCTGATCGCCATCGCCTCAACAGCCGGGTTGAAGGGATATGCCTATGTCGCCCCGTATGTGGCCACAAAGCACGGCGTGGTCGGCCTGACCCGCGCGCTGGCGCAGGAGGTGGCGAAAAGGCCGGTCACGGTCAACGCCATCTGCCCCGGATTTCTCGACACCGAGATGACCGAGACAAGCCTTGCCACAATCATGGAAAAGACCGGCAAGACCCATGACGAAGCGCGGGCCGTGCTGGCCGCGACGAACCCGCAGAACCGCCTGATTTCGCCCGCCGAGGTCACTGCAGCCGCGCTCTGGCTCTGCGCCCCCGGGGCCGAGGGCGTCAACGGGCAGGCCATCGCGATCTCCGGGGGCGAGCCATGAATGATCCGCTGTCCAAGCGCCGGCTCAAGATGTGGATCCGCCTGCTTGGCGTCACGCGCGCGGCCGAGTCGCAACTGCGCGAGTTCCTCCGCCTGGAACACGACACCACGCTGCCGCGCTTTGACGTGATGGCCGCCCTCTACCGGCGGCGCGACGGGGTCACGATGACCGAACTTTCGCGGATGCTGCTGGTGTCGAACGGCAATGCGACCACAGTCGTCGACCGGCTTGAAAACGACGGCCTCGTGCGTCGCACCCCGTCAGAGGTAGACCGGCGCACCATCCACGTCAGCTTGACGCCCGAAGGTCTGGCGCTGTTCGAAGGTCTGGCGGCCGATCACGAACAGGCGGTGGGCCGGGTTTTTGCCACCCTTTCGGAAAGTGATCTTGATACGCTGACCGAGATACTGAAACGCATGAGAGGCCGGGCATGACGACACTCGCAGATCTGAAGCCCCGGCATTTCCTGTGGCACGTGGCCGACCGCATCGCAACGATCCGCCTCGATCGGCCCGAACGCAAGAACCCGCTTACCTTTGAAAGCTACGGCGAACTACGCGATACCTTCCGCGCGCTGCCCCAGGCCAGCGATGTCGACGTGGTGATCCTTGCCTCGAACGGCGGCAATTTCTGCTCGGGCGGCGACGTGCATGAGATCATTGGCCCGCTGATTGGCCGGCCGATGAAGGATCTGCTCGCCTTCACCCGGATGACCGGGGATCTGGTAAAGGCGATGCTGGCCTGCCAGCGGCCAGTCATCGCGGCAGTCGACGGCATCTGCGTCGGGGCGGGCGCGATCCTTGCGATGGCGGCAGACCTGCGTCTTGCGACACCGGATGCGAAATGCGCCTTCCTGTTCACGCGCGTCGGTCTTGCGGGCTGTGACATGGGTGCCTGCGCGATGCTGCCGCGGATCATCGGCCAGGGCCGGGCGGCCGAACTGCTGTACACCGGGCGGGCGATGGCGGCGGACGAAGGACATGCCTGGGGCTTCTGGAACGCCCTGCATCAGCCGGTCGCACTGGAGGCCGAGGTGTCTGCATTGGCGCGGCGGCTGGCGGATGGCCCGACCTTTGCCCATGCGATGACCAAGACGCAGCTGAACCAGGAATGGACCATGAACCTTGATCAGGCCATCGAGGCCGAGGCGCAGGCGCAGGCGATCTGCATGCAGACCAAGGATTTCGAGCGGGCCTACCGGGCGTTTGTCGGAAAGGAGAAGCCGGTGTTTCGCGGGGATTGAGGGCGGTGTCCGTGGCAGGCGCCGGGGGTTTCACACCCCCGGACCCCCGTGGGATATTTGCGAACAGAAGAAGGAGCAGGAAGCAGGATGCCGGATCGCACATTCCTGGACTGGCCGTTCTTCGAGGACCGGCATCGCGCACTGGCGGCGGCACTGGACGACTGGTGCATGTCGAACCTGCCGGTGG
>JBGSQL010000440.1:0-21129 GCA_041738105.1 Rhodobacter sp.
CGCGGTATCGGGCGGCGTTGCCTCGCGCCCCAGGTCTATGGCGGGCGCAGCCCGATCCGGCAGCGCCGGCGCGCGCAGCCGGCGATACACCTCCGAGGTGCGCAACAGCCGTTCTTCGCGTGTTTCGGTCATCACGTCACACCGCCCGGTCGATCCGGGTGGACAGATGGATCAGGCTTTCCGACGATCGCACCCCCGTCATTCCCCCGATCTGGTCCAGCACATCGTCCAGCAGTTTTGTCGACGGCGCAGCGATCTGCAACAGCAGATCGAACCGGCCGGATGTGGTGAACACCCGTTCGACCTCGGGGATCGCCTTGAGACGGGTCAGGATATTGGCCTGCGCGCGCGGCTCGACCGTCAGCAGAACGCTGGCCCGCAGCCGCCCTTCGCGCGCCGCCTCGCCCAGCTTGACCGTGTAGCCCACGATCACGCCGGTGGTTTCCAGCCGCTCCAGCCGCGCCTGAACGGTCGATCGGGCCACCTTCAGCCGGCGTGACAGCGTGGCCACCGACATGCGCGCATCCGCGCCCAGCAGGCCAATCATGTTGCGATCAAGTTCATCCATGCATTTTTTAACTCCGCTTCGTCATAATAACCGCCATACGCTGCAAATCTACTCTTTTGATCGGTGAAAATGTCATACATATGCGGCATCCTTGAAGTGCAGGGAAAGGGCGGCTCATACGCACCTGGCCTGGTTGGAATGAACGCGCAAAGCGTCTCCCGACCCGTCGAGCCGGGGTAAGAGAAAAGCTTGCGTCTTGTTGGCAGAGCAGAAGGAGACGCCGATGGGACTCTCGAAGACGATCTGGACGAATCCGTCCGAATTCATCCGTGCAAACGGGCCGGAAACGCCGGTCCTGCTGTTTTCACCGGCCGTGCTGCAGGCAACCGCGCGCCGTTTCATTGATGGCTTTCCGGGTCTTGTGACCTATGCCGTCAAGTCGAACCCGGAAGAGGCCGTGGTTGAAAACCTGGCTGCCGCAGGCGTGCGCGGCTTTGATGTGGCCTCGCCGTTCGAGATCCGCCTGATCAAGCGTCTCTGCCCCGAGGCGGCACTGCACTACAATAACCCAGTGCGCTCGCGGGCCGAGATCGGCGTGGCGGTGAACCTCGGGGTTCACAGCTACTCGGTCGATTCGGCGTCAGAACTTGCCAAGCTGATCGAGCTTGTGCCGGCTGCGGGCACCGAGATCACCGTGCGCTTCAAGCTGCCGGTGTCAGGCGCGGCCTACAACTTTGGCGCCAAGTTCGGCGCGACGGTGGAACTGGCGACGGATCTGCTGCGGCAAGTGGCGGCTGCGGGTTTCATCCCCTCGCTGACCTTCCATCCCGGCACGCAATGCACCGATCCCGCCGCGTGGGAGCATTACATCCGCGCAGCCGGTGACATCGCGCGCGGCGCGGGCGTAAAGATCGCGCGGCTCAACGTGGGGGGCGGCTTCCCCTCGCACCGCGTGGCAGCCGAGGCTCCCGCGCTTGAAGCGATCTTTGCCCTGATCGACCGTGTCACGACCGAAACCTTCGGGGCCGATCGCCCGGCACTGGTCTGCGAACCGGGGCGCGGGCTGGTGGCCGAGGCCTTCTCGCTGGTGGCACAGGTCAAGGCGGTCCGGGATGGCGTGCATGTGTTCCTGAACGATGGCGTCTACGGGTCGCTGTTCGAGATGCCGATCATGGGCGTGATCGACCGCATTGCAGTGCTGACGCCCGACGGCATCGTGCGGCAGACGGCGCACCGCGATTTCATCGTGTTCGGTCCGACCTGCGACTCGATCGACCGCTTGCCGGGCGAATTGCCGCTCGCCGCCGAGATTGCTGAGGGCGACTATGTGACCTTCGCGGGCATGGGCGCCTATTCGACCGTCACGAATACCGCATTCAACGGCTTTGGCGAGTTGTCGATCGCAACCGTCCTGTCGCTGAAGGTCTAGCGGCACGCGCGAAACCCCCCGGCTGGACATTCCCGGCCGGGGGGATACCATGGCGGTCCACGGTCCCGAGTGGCAGTTTGATGACGAAGGTCGGTACGGCACAGGCGTCTGAACGCATCGAGTTTCAAGCCGGTGGCATGGTTCTGCTGTTCGCCGCCATCACGCCCGGGCCTTTGTCTGGCAATGCCGCCCGCCTTGCCACGAACCCGTCCGGCAAGCCGCAAACGCGGGCGACGCCGCGTTTTCTCCGCGTGGTGTCCAGGCGGGTGATGTGCCCTTCCTCCGGCGGCCAGGGCTGGCTTGTGGGGGACGCGGTTGCGCATTGTTGATCGCATAAGCCGATGGTTGCGGCGGCCGGCTGTCGCCCTCAGCAGCCCGTTGCCGAAACCCGCCCCGCTGAAGGGCGGCGAACGCAAGCCTGTGGTGCATGTCATCATCCTCGATGGCACCATGTCCTCGCTGGTTCCGGGTTGCGAGACGAATGCCGGGCTGACCTTCCGGCTGTTGCGCGATGGCGGCCGGCGCAACGGGCTGTCGCTGTACTACGAGCCCGGCATCCAGTGGACCAGCTGGAAGCAGGCGCAGGATGTGATCCAGGGCCGCGGCCTGAACCGCCAGATCCGCCGCGCCTACGGCTTTCTCGCCTCGCGCTATCGCCAGGGTGACAAGATCTTTCTCTTCGGCTACTCGCGCGGCGCCTACGCGGTGCGGTCGCTGGCCGGCGTGATCGACCGCGTCGGCTTGCTGCACCACGACTGCGCCACCGAGCGCAACGTGCGCATGGCCTACCGCCACTACCGGACGGCGCCGGACGGCCCCGCTGCCCGTGCCTTCGCGGCGCACCATTGCCACCCGGACCTGAAGATCGAGATGATCGGCGTCTGGGATACGGTCAAGGCGCTGGGCCTTCGCTTGCCCTTGTTGTGGCGGCTGACCGAGGCGCGCCACGCCTTCCACACGCCCCACCTGGGCCCGGCAACCCTGCACGGCTTCCATGCCCTCGCGCTTGATGAAACCCGCGATGCCTTCGCCCCCGTTCTGTGGACATCGCCGCCCGACTGGACGGGCAACGTCGAGCAGATGTGGTTTCGCGGCTCGCATGGCGATGTGGGGGGCCAGCTTGGCGGCCTTGCCGCCGCCAGGCCGCTGTCGAACATCCCGCTGGTGTGGATGCTGGAACGGGCCGAGGTCTGCGGCCTGCCACTGCCGCCCCGCTGGCAGACCCGGTTCCCCTGCGACCCCGAGGCGCCCGCCGCCGGCACCTGGCGGGGCGTGGGCAAGGCCTTTCTGCTGCGCCATCGCCGCAAGGTCGGGCAGGATCGGTCGGAACACATCCACCCCAGCGTCACGATGGCAGCGCCCCGAACCTGGCCCGACATGTTGCGCCGCCGCCCACTCTGAGCGGGGCCGACCCCACCCGCCTTTCAAACCTTGCAGCCCGCTGCCGCCAAGCCACTCTCGCCCGAAACCCGCCCGAAACCCGGAGCACTCCCATGCGCAAGATCACCGTCGCCGCAACCCAGTTTGCCTGTTCCTGGGATCTGCCGGCCAACGCCGACCGGGCCGAGGCGCTGATCCGGCAGGCGGCGGGGCAGGGCGCACAGGTTGTCCTGATCCAGGAGCTGTTCGCGGCGCCCTATTTCTGCATCACCCAGCGCGCCGAGTATTTCGACCTGGCGCGTCCGATGGCGGGGCATCCCCTGATCGCCCGCTTTGCCGATCTTGCCAGGGACCTGGGCGTCGTGCTGCCGGTGTCCTATTTCGAGCGTGCGGGCACGGCGCATTTCAACAGCGTCGCCATGATCGACGCGGGCGGGCGTATCCTTGGCAACTATCGCAAGACGCATATCCCGCAGAATCCGGGGTATGAGGAAAAGTTCTACTTCTCGCCCGGCGACACGGGGTTTCGCGTCTGGGAGACCGCCGCCGGGCGGATCGGCGTCGGGATCTGCTGGGATCAGTGGTTCCCCGAAGCCGCCCGCGCGATGGCGCTGCAGGGCGCCGAGATGCTGCTTTATCCCACCGCGATCGGGTCGGAACCCGCCACACCCGGCTATGACAGCGCGCCGCACTGGCAGATGGTCATGCGCGGTCATGCGGCCGCGAACATCCTGCCCGTCGTCGCCTCGAACCGGATCGGCACCGAAACCGCGCCGGAAGGCACCTCTGTCACCTTCTACGGATCATCCTTCATCGCCGACCAGACCGGCCAGTTGGTGGCAACAGCCTCGCGCGAACGCCAGGAAGTCCTGACCGCCAGCTTCGATCTTGACGCGATCGCTGATCTGCGCCGCGTCTGGGGCCTGTTCCGGGATCGCCGCCCCGAGGTTTACGGGGCCGTCGCTACGCTGGATGGGGGAACCCGCGCAGCGCCCTGACCGCGATCCCCTAGAAGGTGAAGCCGCGCGGGATCAGGCGATGTTCATGCGCCTGTCGGGTCAGATCCTCGCGGAAATCCGGGTGCGCGATTGAAATCAGCGCCTGCGCGCGTTCGGCCACGGACTTGCCCTTCAGGTTCACGATGCCGTATTCCGTCACGACGAACATCACGTCTGATCGCGGCGTGGTCACGATGTTCCCCGGTGTCAGGCTCAGCCCGATCCGGCTGCGCCGGTCGCCCTTCTTGTCATAGGTCGAAGACAGGCAGATAAAGCTTTTCCCCCCCTTCGACGCATAGGCGCCGCGCACGAACTGCAATTGCCCGCCGGTTCCGCTGATGTGACGCAGCCCATCCGATTCCGATGCCGCTTGCCCCTGCAAATCAATCTGCGTGGTGTTGTTGATGGAGACCACGCGATCGTTCGTCATGATGTTCTGCGGCAGATTGGTGTGATCGACCGGCAGACACAGGATGTCGGGGTTGTGGTCTACCGCGTCATACAGCGCCTGCGATCCCAGCCCGAAGGAATAGGTGATCTTGCCGGGATGCGACTGTTTGTGCGCGCCGTTGACCCGCCCCGCCTTGTAAAGGTCGATGATGCCGTCGGTCAGCATTTCGGTATGCACGCCCAGATCCCGGGCGGAACTGTGCAGAAGCTCGGTGCAGACGGCGTTCGGCATGCCGCCGATCCCGATCTGCAGGCAGGCTCCGTCCTCGATTTCGGCCGCAATCAGGCGACCGACCGCGCGATCCACGTCCGAGGCCGCCGGGTTTGGCAGGACGGGTGAGGGCTGATTGTCACCCTCGATGATGTAATCGACCTCACTGATGTGAACCCCGTTCTCGACGCCGAGGGCATAGGGCAAGCCATCCGTCACCTCGACGATCACCACTTTCGCCCGCTCGATGATGGCGCGATGCCACAGGTTCGCCGCACTGAAAGTGAAAAATCCGTTCTCGTCGATCCGGCAGGTCTTGAGGATCACGATGTCGACCGGCGGGATGAAGCGGCGGTAATAGTCCGGGATCTCTCCCAGATTGACGGGCAGATAGCCGCTGCGGCCATCGTCGTGCTTGCGTCGGTCATAGCCCGAAAAATGCAGGCTGAGCCAATAGAAATGGTTGCCCTCGGGGTCGTCTTCCAGCACGGCGCGGGGCCGCGTTGACAGGCAGGACCGGATCTTGACGTTGCTCAGATCGGCCCGGCGCGCGGCCAGCGCCCGGTCAAAGACATCCGGCTGGCACAGGCCCGCACCATAGTCGATCCACATGCCCGATCGCACCAGACCTGCCGCTTCTTCCGCCGAAACTGTCCGTGCCTTGCTGGCTGCCCCTCGCATGTTCATCCGGATTTCCCCTCCCGTTCCGCTCAAACATCTTGATACGACCGGCAGAGGGGGGTGTCACGTCCGGATTCGTTCCGCTGGCGGGGCAGGCCAGAAGTGGCTATTCTCTTGCATGCAGGTTCGGGAGAAACGGGATGCCGCTGTTGCAACTGACCTATGCGTCGCGCCCCTTCGGCTTTGATGCGCCCACGCTTGCCGGGATCCTGCTCGATGCGCGGCGCTGCAATCAGCGGGATGCGATAACCGGTGCGCTGATCTGCCGGGACGATCTGTATTTGCAATTGCTCGAAGGGCCCGAGGCGGCGGTCGAAGCCACCTATGCCCGGATCCTGCGCGATGATCGCCACACCGAGATTACCCGCCTGACCCGTCGCAAGCTGCCCGAAGAGGGGCGCTTGTTCTCGGCCTGGGCGATGCGCGACGATCCGGCACGATCCTGGGTCTGGTCCCGGGCCGAGGTGGCCGCCGGCGCAATCGAGCGCGCCACCGAAGACGAGGTGATCGCCATCTTCAGCCGGCTGTCCGACTGCCCAGCAATCTGAAACAGGTCATGCCGACGCGTGACATCCGCCAGCAATCCTTAAGAATTCCCTAACGATTTTTGGGATATTCTTGAAAAACAAAGGGTTGAGAAAGCGTCCACCTGTGCGACATTGCCTTGCAATGCCGGGTGCGCCCCGGATCAGATCCGGGGCCGCAGATCCGTATCGACGCCCCGTCAGCGCTTCTCGACCGGAACGTAGTCCCGATTCTTCGGCCCGATGTAAAGCTGCCGCGGCCGCCCGATTTTCTGGGTCGGATCCGCGATCATTTCCTTCCACTGGCTGATCCACCCCACGGTGCGGCTCAGCGCAAAGATCGGGGTGAACATCGAAACCGGGAAGCCCATCGCATCGAGGATGATCCCCGAATAGAAATCCACGTTCGGATAGAGCTTCTTCGAGACGAAATACTCATCCTCCAGCGCAATCCGCTCCAGTTCCTTCGCGACCTGAAGCGTCGGATTGTTGTGAATCCCCATCAAGTCCAGCACCTCGTCGGCGCTTTCCTTCATCACTTTGGCCCGCGGATCGAAGTTCTTGTAGACCCGGTGCCCGAAGCCCATCAGCCGGAACGGATCATCCTTGTCCTTGGCCTTCGCGATGTATTCCGGGATCCGATCGACCGTGCCGATCTCGCGCAGCATCTCGAGGCAGGCCTGGTTCGCCCCGCCATGCGCTGGCCCCCAGAGACAGGCAATCCCCGCCGCGATGCAAGCAAAGGGGTTTGCCCCCGACGACCCCGCCAGCCGCACGGTCGATGTCGAAGCGTTCTGCTCGTGGTCGGCATGCAACATCATGATCCGGTCCATCGCGGTGGCAAGGATCGGGTCGACCACATATTCCTCAGCCGGAACCGAGAAACACATGTGCAGGAAGTTGCCCGCATAGTCGAGCGAGTTCTTGGGATACACGAAGGGTTGCCCGGCCGAATATTTGAAGGCCATCGCGGCGATTGTCGGCAGCTTTGCGATCATCCGGATCGCCGCGACCTCACGCTGCCACGGATCGTTGATGTCGAGGCTGTCATGATAGAAGGCGCTCATCGCGCCCACGACGCCCACCATCGTCGCCATCGGGTGGCTGTCACGCCGGAACCCGCGGAAGAAGTAGTGCATCTGTTCGTGAACCATCGTGTGATGCGTCACCCGATGCTCGAAATCCGCCAGTTGCGTCGCATTCGGAAGTTCGCCGTAGAGCAGCAGAAAGCACACTTCCAGATAGTTCGACCCTTCGGCCAGCTGCTCGATCGGGTAGCCCCGGTACAGCAATTCGCCCTTGTCGCCGTCGATGTAGGTGATTGCGCTTTCACAGGCCGCGGTCGAGGTGAAGCCCGGGTCATAGGTGAATACGTTGCCTTGGGCATAGAGCTTTCGGATGTCGATGACGTCCGGCCCGAGGCTTGGCGAATAAACCGGCAGATCTATCGATTTGCCTTCAAAGTTCAGCGTCGCCGTCTTGGTGTCTACCTTGGTATCCGGCATCGTTCATCCCCTGTCCTGTTGCGCCTCGCAAGAGGCGGCGGTTCTGAGGCCCCGATCTGGAGCGGTGGCGCATCAGGCCAACACATCCTCCAGACGCGCAACCGTTTCGTCCCGACCGATGACTAACATCATGTCGTAAACGCTCGGTGTAACAGTTCTGCCCGCTAGTGCGGCACGCAGCGGTCCGGCCATCTTGCCAAAGCCGATCCCTTCGGCCGCAGCCTGTGCTGACAGAATTGCCTCGAGCGACTCTTTTGTCCAGTGAGCATTTCGCAGCTGCGGCGTCAAGGATTTCAGTATACCACGGGATGCAGAGTCGAGGTGCGCCAGCGACGCAGCGTCTTGTTCGATCGGTCTGTTCACTAGCGCAAAGTGCGCTTTATCAATGAGTTCCGGGAATGTTTTCGCGCGATCCTTCAGGCAGTAAAGGCTGCGTGACAAGTGCTCGCGTTGTGCAGGAGACAGGGGCGGTTTTGCTGCAGCCGCGAGATAGGACTCGAGTTCTTGCAGCAGTGCAGCATCGTCCATCGCCGCAATGTGCTGGCCACAGAGATTCTCTAGCTTCTTGAAATCGAGTCGCGCCGGGGCGCGGCCGATGCCGGACAGATCGAACCATTGCATCGCCTGTTCGCTGGTAAAGAACTCGTCATCCCCATGTGACCAGCCAAGCCGCGTCAGGTAGTTTCGCATCCCGGCCGCGGGGTATCCCATCGCCTGATACTCCTCGATCCCGAGTGCGCCGTGGCGTTTGCTGAGTTTCTTGCCGTCGGGACCATGGATCAGAGGAATATGGGCCCAGACCGGCACCTCCCAGGACATGGCATCATAGACCATCTGCTGACGCGCCGCGTTGTTCAGATGGTCATCGCCCCGGATGACATGTGTGACACCCATGTCGTGATCGTCAACGACGACAGCTAGCATGTAGGTCGGCGTGCCATCCGAGCGGAGCACAACCATGTCATCGAGTTGATCATTGCGAAACCGTACGGTGCCCTGCACGGCATCCTCGATGATGGTTTCCCCGTCATGCGGCGCCCTCATGCGGATCGCAAAAGGCGCATCGGGATGAGACGAGGCCGGGGCATCGCGCCAGGGGCTTTGAAACAGCGTCGATCTGCCTTCGGCGCGGGCCGTTTCGCGGAATGCCTCGATCTCGGCCTGGGTCGAGAAGCATTTGTAAGCCGATCCGCGGGCAAGCATGTCTCTTGCAACCTCGGCATGGCGGTGGCGCTGGTCGAACTGGCTGACGGCTTCGCCATCCCAGTCGAGTCCCAGCCACTTCAAGCCGCGCAGAATGGCCGCCGTCGCCTCGGGGGTTGACCGTTCGCGATCCGTGTCCTCGATCCGCAGCAGGAAGGTGCCGCCCCGGCCACGGGCAAAAAGCCAGTTGAACAGCGCGGTCCGGCCCCCACCGATGTGAAGATACCCCGTTGGAGAGGGGGCAAAGCGCGTGACGACAGGACGCGCGGGGCGGTCGGTCATGACGATTAACCTTTCGGAAACCATGGCAGCGGTAACGTTCGCGCCTGTCTAGGCAATCGAGGATAGGGTGGCAAGGTGCGGTGGTTGATGCAGCCCTTGCAAGCCCTTCAGGCGGCGCGTGGAACCTTGTTCCCATGGGTGCCGGTTCTGATTGGCTGCGGAGTTGCGGTCTGGTTTCGCCTGCCCTGGGAGCCTGGACTTGCCGTCTACCTGATGGCCGCTGGCGTGGTGCTTGCCCTGCTGGGGGTCTGGTATCAGGGTCCGGAGGTGCTGCAGGCACCTCTTGCGTTGGTGGCCTGTCTACTGATCGGCGGTCTCGCAGCAGGCCTGCGGGTGCATCTGGTGGCTGCTCCAGTGCTCGGGTTTCGCTACTACGGGCCGATCGAGGGGCGCGTGATCGAGATTGACCGATCGCAGTCCGATGACCTTCGGATCACCCTCGACAGGGTTGTTCTGGATCGCGTGGCGCCGGAAAGGACGCCCCGCACCGTGCGCGTCTCTTTGCACGAGGATCCGCCTGGTGCGGGGGCGGCGCCCGGCACGACCGTCATCCTGACGGGTCATCTGACGGCGCCGCCGGGGGCGTCCGAGCCGGGCGGGTTCGACTTTCGGCGCATGGCCTACTTCAACGGTCTGGGGGCCGTCGGCTATACATCCACGCCGGTCTTGCGCCTTGCCGAGGTGGAGCCGGGCACGCAATGGATCAATCGCCTGCGCGCTTCGTTGTCCGGGGCGATCACCCGGCAGATCCCGGGACAAGCGGGTGCCTTTGCCTCGGGCGCAGTGACCGGCGATCGGTCGGGGATCACGCAACAGACGGTTTCCGATCTGCGGGATTCCAACCTGTCGCATCTGCTGGCCATTTCCGGAATGAACATGGCCTTCATCACGGCGTTCGTGTTCGCGCTCGTGCGCTATGGAATGGCCCTGTGCCAACCGCTTGCGCTGCGGGTCAACAGCAAGAAGATTGCGGCGGTCGTCTCGCTGGCGGTCGCGGCGTTCTACCTCGCGCTTTCGGGCGCAAACGTGGCCACGGAACGCGCGTTCCTGATGGTGGCGGTGATGCTGGTGGCGGTGCTGGCTGATCGCCGGGCGCTTTCGCTGCGTTCGGTCGCGCTGGCGGCAACCCTGCTGTTGGTGCTGCGGCCCGAAAGCCTGTTCTCGCCCGGATTTCAGATGAGCTTTGCGGCGACAACCGCCTTGATTGCCGGTTTTGCGGCGCTTGACCGTGAGATCGTCCAGGGCAGGATCCCGCGGTGGGCCATGCCGGTGTTCACGCTGGTGCTGTCGTCGCTGCTCGCCGGCCTAGCGACAGCACCGCTGGCGGCGGCCCATTTCAACAGGTTCACCGACTACGGGTTGCTGGCCAACCTGATGACGGTGCCGGCGATGGGCCTGCTGATCATGCCGGGCGCTGTTCTGGCGGTCTTGCTGCTGCCGCTGGGGCTCGAGGTGATCGGCCTGTGGATGCTCGACCTCGGATCCCGCTGGATCCTGTCCGTTGCCCGCCTCGTGGCGAGTTGGGAGGGCGCGGTCACGGGGATTCCCACCCCGGGGCCCTGGGTCTTGCCGTTGCTGACGCTGGGGGCCCTGGTTGGGGTGCTCGGGGCTGGCCGGTTCCGGCTGTGGGGGGGGATGCCGATCGCGATTGCGCTGGCGCTGTGGATCGGTGGATCACGCCCGCCGATCCTGATCAGTGCCGATGGGGCGCTGGTTGCCGCGCTCGGTCCGCAGGGGAGGTCTGTGTCGTCTCCGACTGGCGCAGGTTTTGCGGCCCGCACCTGGCTGGAAAATGACGGGGATCTTGCCGATCAACAGACCGCAGCTGCACGCCCGGGTTTTGTTGGCAACGCTGGTGAGCGCGCCTTTGCGCTGGGGCGCTGGCGAGGGATCCATTTGAAGGGGGTGAAGGCGGCGGGGGCTTTTGCCCAAGCCTGCAAGACGGCGGATATCGTCGTTTCATCCGTGGCACTTGGTGCGCGTGAGGCGCCCGGGTGCATCGTTCTGGACCCGACCTCGCTTGCCAAGACAGGCGCTGTCGCGCTGTGGCTGCAAGCCGATGGCGGGTTGCGGATGGAGCCGACCCTGGGGGCCGCACGCCTTTGGTCGCCGCCCCGGCGATGAGGCTGCGGCGTCTGGCGGCCCGGCAGCGCTGGGGCCAGGCAATCTGCGATGGGTGAATCCGGTTCAGTAACTGCGTATCAGGCCGACGAGCCGGCCCTGCACCTTGACCTGATGTTCCGGGTAGACCCGGGTTTCATAGGCCGGATTGGCGGCCTCGAGCGCAATCGTGCCGCCCTTGCGGCGAAACCGCTTCAGGGTTGCTTCCTGGTCATCGACAAGAGCCACGACGATATCGCCGTTCTCGGCAGTCTGCTGTTCGCGGATCACGACGATATCGCCGTCATTGATGCCGGCCTCGATCATCGAGTCGCCCTTCACCTCGAGCGCATAGTGCTGGCCGTTGCTGGACAGCATGGCGCCTGGAACAGCCACATGGCGTGAAACGTGCGAGATCGCCTCGATCGGAACACCTGCCGCGATCCGCCCCATGAGCGGAAGTTCGATCGCGTGCACCGCCTCGACGTTCATTGCGTCGCGCGGACGTTCGGCGCGCGCCTGTTCCGTTCGCCCGCCGGCGATCACGCGCGGCGAAAAGCCGGGCCGTTCCATTGCTTCGGGCACCTTGATGATCTCGATCGCGCGGGCGCGATGGGCAAGCCGCCGGATAAAGCCGCGTTCTTCGAGTGCGGTAATCAGCCGATGGATGCCCGACTTGGATCGAAGATCCAGCGCCTCTTTCATTTCATCAAACGAAGGCGGAACCCCTTCAGCCTCCATCCTGACACGGATGAAATCCAGAAGTTCCAGTTGCTTGCGGGTCAACATTGGCACAGCCTCCGGCAATGTGAGATCACAGGTTCTTGCAATGTTCTGCCGGTGTTTCCGGTTTGTGTCAAGCGTTTCGCGTCAAAGGGGCAGATAGTCCACTTCCGCGCCCGCAGGTCGCGCCGGATCCTGAATCGGGCGGATCAGCAGGGCATCCGCCTCGCTGAGAATTGACAGCAGAGCCGAGTCCTGACGCTCGAAGGCGCGGATGCCGGGCAGGCCGTCGCGCGGCGAGAGGCGGGCGCGCATGTAGTGCGTGCGCGGTCCATTGGCGGGCAGGTCCTGCAAAAGGATCGCGCGGCGGCTTTCTCGAACGGCGGGAAGGCTTTGCATCGCGCGGATCATCGGCAATAGGAACAGATGGCCGCAAACGATCGCCGATACCGGATTTCCGGGCAGCCCCAGCAAGGGCACCCCGCGCAACCGGCCCGCCATGATCGGCTTTCCCGGGCGCATGGCAACCTTGTAGAACGTCTGCTCCATGCCAAGGGCGGCGGCCACTCTTGCCACCAGATCATGATCGCCAACCGACGCGCCGCCGATGGTCACGACAAGGTCGGCATCCCCGACCAGGCCCAACACCGTGGTCAGATCCTCGATGCTGTCCCTGGCAATGGGCAGCAATCGTGCCTCTGCGCCCTCTGCCTCGGCCATCGCCTTGAGGGCGAAGGCGTTCGAGGCGATGATCTGGTCATCGGGCGGCGATTCGCCCGGCATGACGAGTTCGTCGCCTGTTGCTACAAAGGCCACGATCGGGCGGCGCGCAACGGTCACTTCGGCCAGATTCATCGAAGCGAGAAGCGCAAGGTCATTGGGCCGCAGGCGCCGTGCCGAAATCGTATCGCCGACCTTAAAATCCTGTCCCACCGCGCGGATGTTGGTCGAGGTTTCCACCGTGTCGCCAATCAGGATCGTCGTGCCTTCGACCGACACATCTTCCTGAATGATCACCCGTGTTGCGCCTGCAGGCACGGGCGCGCCGGTGAAGATGCGCACGGCCTGCCCCGCATGAACGGTCCCATGAAAGGCGTGGCCTGCCGCGGCCATGCCAATCACCGTCAGGCGTTGTCCCGCGCTGACCGGATCCATAACGGCATAGCCGTCCATCGCCGACGCCGGAAAGGGGGGCTGCGCGCGCATTGCCCGCGCAGGCACGGTCATCGAGCGTCCCGCGGCATCGACAAGCGGCACGATCTCGTTCGCAAGCGGGCAGGCAAGGGCCAGGACACGCGCCAGCGCGTCTTCGACCGTGATCACAGCTTTGCCTCGTAGCGACCTGATTTGCCGCCATCTTTCAGGACAAGCCTGATATCGCTGATGCACATCGCCTTGTCGATCGCCTTGACCATGTCATAGACGGTCAGCGCGGCCACGCTGACTGCGGTCAGCGCCTCCATCTCGACCCCTGTCTGGCCGCTGGTCTTGACCGTGGCTTCAATCTCGACGCCCGGAAGGCCGGGGTTCAGGCTCAGCTCGACCGAAACCTTGGTCAGTGCAAGCGGATGGCACAGCGGCACGAGGTCTGCCGTGCGCTTTGCCGCCATGATGCCGGCAAGTTGCGCGACGGCCAGAACATCACCCTTCTTCGCACGCCCCTCCGAAATGACGGCGAAAGTCTCTGGCGCCACGACGACACGCCCGCGGGCAACCGCAACCCGATCGGTCGTCGGCTTGGTCGAAACATCCACCATATGCGCGTTGCCCGACGCGTCAAAATGGGTCAATCCGCGTGACGTCATCACAGACCCCGTTCGTGGGCATAGGGTTGCGCCAGAATGGCCCGGGTCGCTGCCTCGACATCCTGCTGGCGCATCAGGCTTTCACCGATCAGAAAGCAGCGCGCGCCGTACCGCGCGAGGTCGGCCAGATCCGCCGGCGTATAGAGACCGCTTTCTGCCACGATCAGCCGGTCTTCGGAAACATGCCGCGCCAGCGTTCGTGTCGTGTCCAGCGTGACATCGAATGTTTGCAGGTTGCGGTTGTTGATCCCGATCAGCGGCGACTTCAGCCTTTCGGCGCGATCCAGTTCCGCGCGATCGTGAACCTCGATCAACACGTCCATTTCCATGGATCGCGCGGTATCTTCCAGTTCCGCCGCTTGGTCATCCGACACTGAGGCCATGATGATCAGGATGCAATCTGCCCCAAGGGCCCGCGATTCGATCACTTGGTAGGGGTCGTAGAGGAAATCCTTGCGCAGGCACGGAAGCTGCGTTGCCTCGCGCGCCGCGCTGAGAAAGGCGTCCGCCCCCTGGAACGATGGTGTGTCTGTCAGGATCGAAAGGCAGGTCGCACCGCCTGCCTCGTAGGCCCGAGCGAGGGCGGGCGGATCGAAATCTGCGCGAATGAGGCCCTTCGAGGGGCTCGCCTTCTTTATCTCGGCGATCAGACCATAACCGGTAGTCGCCGCGTCGGACAGGGCGTGGGCAAAACCGCGAGGAGGCGAGGCCGCATCGGCCGCCGCTTCCACGTCGGCCAAGGGTCGCGCTGCCTTGCGGGCGGCAACCTCTGCCAGCTTGTAGGCTTTGATCTGATCCAGAATGGCGCTCATCCGTCTTGCCTAGCCAATGGTGATCCCGATGAAAAGAGCGAAGGCCCACAAAAGGTTGCGCACACTTGTCGCGGGGGCCGTGACACCGCTGCCGGATCAGACCCGCACGTGGCTGCGGATCATCATGACATGGCGGGTGTCACGCCGGCCGACCCATCATTGCCAGACGCCACCAGCCCGGCTAGGCCGCCTGAGTGATCCGGGCAACCTCCGCGATTTTCGTCCGTGCGGCCCCGCTGTCGATGCTCTCGCGCGCAAGATCGACACCCGCCTTCAGGGTCTCGACCTTGCCCGCCACGATCAGCGCGGCCGCGGCATTCAGAAGGACCGCATCGCGATAGGCGCCAGTCGCCCCGTCAAGCAACGCGCGGAACGCTTTCGCGTTGTCGGCGGGGGTTCCGCCCATGATCGCCTCGAAGGGATGAACCGGCAGGCCGGCATCCTCGGGGTGCACCTCGAACTCGGTGATCGCGCTGTTTTCCAGCGCGGCCACCTTGCTGGTCGTCGCGATGGACAATTCGTCCGTGCCGTCGCCGCCATGCACAAGCCAGGCCTTTTGCGACCCAAGCGCGTGCAAGGTTTCCGCCATCGGGCGGATCAGCGCCGGCGAGAAGGCCCCGGTCAACTGCCGCAGCACACCCGCCGGATTGGTCAATGGTCCAAGGATGTTGAAGATCGTCCGCGTCCCGAGTTCGGATCGCACCGGCATGACATGACGGATCGCGGGATGATGCATTGGCGCCATCATGAAGCCGATCCCCGCAGCGGCAAGGCACTGCTCGACGACGGCGGCGCCGACCATCACGTTTATGCCAAGCTCGGTCAAAGCATCCGCCGCGCCCGACTTGGACGACAGGTTCCGGTTGCCGTGTTTCGCCACGACCACGCCGGCCCCGGCCACGACAAAGGCGGTGGCGGTCGAGATGTTGAGCGTGCCCTTGCCGTCGCCGCCCGTTCCCACGATGTCCATCGCGCCCGGCGGCGCTGTGACCTTGTTGCACTTTGCCCGCATGACCGTGGCGGCCGCCGCGTATTCGGCCACCGTTTCACCCCGCGTGCGCAGGGCCATCAGGAAGCCGCCCATCTGTGCGGGTGTCGCCTCGCCTTCAAACAGGCAGTCGAACGCCGCTTCTGCTTCGACACGTGTCAGCGGCCTTTCGGCGGCCAGCCCGATCAGGGGACGCAACCGATCGCTCATGCCGGCACGCGCGCAAGATCAAGGAAGTTGCGCAAGATCTCGTGCCCGTGTTCAGACGCGATGCTTTCGGGGTGGAATTGGACACCTTCGATTGGGCGGTCGCGATGGCGCAGCCCCATGATGGTGCCATCCGACAGCCAGGCCGTAACCTCGAGGCAGTCCGGCAAACTCTCGCGCTCGACGATCAGCGAGTGATAGCGGGTCGCGAGAAACGGCGATGGCAGGCCCGCAAAGATACCCTGACCCGCGTGGTGGATCGTTCCCATCTTGCCGTGGACGATCTCATGGCAGCGCACGACCTTGCCCCCGAACGCCTGGCCAATCGTCTGGTGACCCAGGCACACACCCAGCAGTGGGATCCGTGCCTCGGCGGCCGCAGCGGTCAAGGCCAGGCAGATGCCGGCCTGAGAGGGGTCACAAGGCCCGGGCGACAGCACGATCGCCGAGGGGCGCATCGCAAGGGCCGCCTGCACGTCGAGCGCGTCGTTGCGCTCGACAACGACATTCGCGCCCAATTCGCCAAAGTAATGGACAAGGTTATAAGTGAAACTGTCGTAGTTATCGATCAGAAGCAGCATTTTCGGTTGTAACCCACTGATATTACTTGGGTTCCACCCATGGTCGCTTGCCGTGATACCCGCAGAAATACCCGCTTTTTTCGCTGATACCCTGTCTAACCGACTTCGGCCCCCGTGGAACGTTGCCCTGCTTATCGCGCATCTGCCTTCTAAGGGCAACTGTCGGGCGCTAGCCCTTGTCTTTGGCGTTACGGAACATTTCAAGAATGTCGTGTTCGGCGGCTTCGTGTGAAGCGTAAATTGGGTCAGTGACTGCGGTAGGTTTATCGTTCCCCATCACATAGACTTCTGCAAAATAGCGACCAGTCGCTTTGTCCAAGACGGTTTCGACCCGAAATTCAGCCATGTGGTTTCCTTACAGTGGGCAGTTGCTGCCATCGGTTGAAGTATTTGTTAGAGCCTACAACGTGAAAATCCGTAGGTGCAACCCCGGCCCCTCAAGTTAAGAATGAAAATCCGTTTCGAAATTCCGTGTTAATCCAAACGTTTGCGTCTTTCGGAAACATCACTTCGCAATCAGGCCGGGCAAGACAACCGGCACGTCCTGCATGAGAACCAAGGCGCATTCGACGGTTTCCCCTGTCATGGCAATCTGCAACTGCCCCGCAGGCAACGCTTGATCCCAAGAAAAGCTGTTCGTCAGAAAGTTCAAGACGTTCCGTTTGTAGTCGGTATCAGGGTTTTGCAGATGGTCGCCCTTAGTTTCCATGACAACGACGCGACCTGCGCCCGCATTTCCGCCCGTTGCGAAGATGAAGTCGGGGTAAATTCGCCCGCGCTTCCATCCCTGCAAACCGTAGTTCGTCTTCGCGACGTTGCGATGCCACCATTTGACCGCAGCTTCGCCGTCTAAGTGAACAGCAACGTTTTGTTCTTCGCCGTTCAGTTCGTTGCGAAGAACCGGCGAATACAGGCTGCGCACCAATGCGCCGCCGTCAGCGCCTGTCAGATGTGGCGACGCCTGCGGTTCGGTCGTGCCAATATGGGCAGGCATTTGCCAGTTGTTGCCATCCAGTCGAAGGCGGAACTGAATGCGCCCCGCCTGCACGTCCTGCCGGAACAGGGCTTCGGCCCGAAGGTCGCGTTCCTTCACCAAGGCAAGGCGAAGCGTGTCGATTATGACGCTCGAAGCCCCGCCCAACTTGACCGGATCAAACCCGCGCTGTTCCAACGCAGTCTTCACGGCTGCGATGATGCCCCGCGCGACGAACGGGTTGGGCACAAGATCGGAAATGACCCGCACGGCGTAGGACGCATCGAAGCGCAGCGTTTCCGCCGCAGCGGCGACGACTTCGCCCTTGAAATATTCGTCTTCCCCTGCGTCGGTGAGGGTAATGCGCTGCAACTGCGCCGCCGCCTGCTTAGGATTGTCGGGTATCGCAGCGGCAACCGCAGCCGGGGAATAGTCGCGCCAGTCGATAGCGGCAAGAATGTCGGTTTCATAGTCGAGTTCGCGCAAACCTTGCCCGTCTTCGCGCAAGACCTTCGGCAGATAGATTTGTAGGTTCTGGAAGCCGGGTCGCCGTTCGATCTTGCGCACGGTTCCGGGGTTTGGCGCTGCGCCGCCGTGCGGAACTTCGATCACCAGATCGGCAAGGCCGTCTTTCTCAAGCCCGTTCTTGATTGCCGTTACAACGTCTTTCGTCGCGGCGTGATGCGTGACCACATAGCATTCGTCTAGGGCCGGGTTTCCAGTTTTCAGGGCGTAGGGCTGACGCAGGATGCGCCCGATTAGCTGCGTCATGGCCGAAAGGTTCGACGCCGCTGCCAAGGAACACAACACATAGGCAAAGGGGCAATCCCAACCTTCTTGCAGCGCGGCCTTCGTCACGATCACCCGCACCCGGTTTGTGGGCAACAGAAGGTCTAGGTTTTCCGGCTGATTTAAGTCGTTCTGTTCGGCGGTTTTGATTGCAACTTCGGCGTCGTCCAACCCGGATTGCAGAAGCCATTCTTTCACGTCGTCGGCGTGGATATGCTGCCCGTCGCGTTGATCTTTGCCGGTGCGTTCGACCTGCACAAGCATGATAGGCCGGATATAGCCCAAACTGCCCTTGTCTGCGCCGTAAGCCGTCGCTTCGGACTGTAGGGTGTTCAACCTGCCCAAAGCCGCCGTCAGCGTGCCGCGCCAGTCTGCGCCCTGCCGTGGGTCAAGGTTCAGCGGCATCTTGATCATGTCTTCGGCGTGCAGTTCGCGCCCGGTCACTTCGACCAAAAGGTTCGCATAGCGTGACGGGCGGGGGTCAGGACCGCGCCGTTCGGCAACGTCCTTGGGCGTCGCTGTCAGTTCAAGAACGAAGATAGGGTTGAAGCCGAACAAGGTATCGTGGGCAAGGTCCGACGTTGCCTTCTGCCCTTCGTCCATCACGACGACAGGCCGGATTTTCCGCAGCGCGTTCCCAAGGCTGTCTTTCACCATCGGGAACATGCCCTGATAGCCGTCTAGGTTCGGGATAGCCGCAAGTTCGCGGGCATGTGCCGCCTGATCCCCTTCCGGGGCAAAGAAGCCATGCACGTCGCCCCGGTCGCGGAACATGCGCAAAGTGTCCTGCGTCACCCTGTTTGCCGCCTGCAACATCAACACCATGACGCATAGGTTCGCATCCACGTCGCGGGCGTCCAGCCGGTCGGATTTTTCCATGATCTTGACGCGCCCCGCCGCCGCGCGGTCAAGCGCCTGCCGGTAAGGGTGCTGACGGTCTTTCAGGCGCTTAAGCGTTTGCGTGTAGATTGCTTCGTTGGGCACGATCCACAGAACAAAGCCGGTGTTCTTCAACAGATAGCGCCCCATGATCCGGCTGACGGCGTTCACGGCCAGCCATGTCTTGCCGCCACCCGTGGGCACTTTCAGCGTGACGTTCGGAACGGCTTGGCCGGTGCCATCCTTGCGGGGGGAAAAGGGGATAGCGGCGCGTGACGGGGGGAGCCTGCCCGCCTTTTGAACGTTTGCCCACGCTGTTGCCGTGAAGTCGAAGGCCGGAATGGGAAGATCGGGCTGCGCCGCCCGCAAGGCGTCAATACGATCAGCGTCGCCCTTCCGCGCTTTCAGTTCGTCAAGGTATGCGTCCAGCGTGTCGAGAACCCGAACCTGATAATCTAGGGTGCGCATCGCTTAACCCCGTTCGACGCGGTAAAGCGCAAAGGGAAGGGGCACGAACTCCACGGCCAGCCCTTCGGCGTCCAGCAAGCGTTGCGAAACATAGCGAGCGGGCGCAAAGACAAGGTGCCGGTCATTCGGGAACTCTTGCGCGATGCAGCGGGCAAAGGTCAGGGTCAATGCGGCATCGGGCGATTTCAGCCAATCAAGATCGGGGCGATAGATCATCCAGACGCGGGTTCCGTTCACTTCGCCGACATGGAACCGCGCTTCATCCAACTGCCCCTGTGGAAGGGGGTGCGATGTGGACATGTGAAACAGAATACCGCCCAAAGCCTCAAAGTCTGGTAAGTCTTCGCCGGTCAGAATGTTGTCGAGTTCGACGGGTTCGCCGAGGGTGCAATAGGTGAAACTGCCGCCCAAACCTTCGGCCCGTTCGGCGACGGCCTTTTCACCCGTAACGACAAGTTCGCCGTCTTTAACTTCTTTCTTAATACGATCAAATTTTTGTCCTTGCTGATTTTCAATCCTTTCGACTGTTTCTGTCAAAATGTCAGATTTTTGCAGCTTGGCCCATGTCAAGCGTTCACGAAGTAGTTCAGTCTTTTGCGTGCCGCTGAATGGATAACCGTTGATCACGCGCCGCACCCTTTCAGCAGTCACACGGTCAGCATAGTTTTCCATTTCAACAAGAATGAACCGCCGCTTGCCCCCGTCGCGCTTATTCGCCGCAAGGACAGCATGGGCTGTGGTGCCGGAGCCTGCAAAGGAATCTAAGATGATCGAGTCTGATTTTGACGCTACGCGGAGTATTCGATCAAGCAATCGAGTAGGCTTTGGCGTGCTGAATAAATCACTTCTATCATGAAATATGCTCTTTATTTCCTTCCGCGCTTCATCGTTATGGCCGCATTCGTCATAAGTCCACCAAGAAATTGGGACAACACCCTGTTGAACTTCTTTGAGGAAGCGCTTTAGTTGAGGTGCGCCATTCCCATCCTTTCCAAAGAAGACGCGCCCGTCTTTTATTAGGGCTTGCATCCTGTCGCGACTAGTTAACCAGCATCGTCCGTTTGGCGGATTATAAATTTTTCCCGTTGAAGGGTTTTCTAATGGATAATCATAGGATTGCGAATATGTTTTGACGCTAAGATTGTCGGTTCGGTAAAGACCCCGACCATCTTTATCATCGTATTTATATAGGTCATTTTGCTTATCAGACCTCGGCAAAAGATTGCGCTCAAAGAGAGGCGATTTTTGAAAAACTAGAATGTTGTCATGAGATTGCGGGATACCATTGGCATCGTTTGCAGAGGTATAAGTTTTGTTCCAAACGACATTGCCAACAAAATTGTCCTCGCCAAAGATTTCATCCAGCATTAGTTTTGCTCTTTGAGCCTCGTTATCATCTAACGTGACCCAAATGCTACCTTCATCTGCTAGTAATTCATGTAGCAATCTCAGCCTTGGCAACATCATTGCGCACCATTTGTCATGGCGCAGGCCGTCTTCGATTCCAATGGGATTGCCCTCAAGCCATTCTTTGATCATGGGGGCGTTTACGTTGTCGTTGTAGGCCCAACCTTCGTTGCCGGTGTTGTAAGGCGGGTCGATAAAGATGCAGTCCACTTTGCCCGCATACATC
>JBGSQL010000047.1:0-6567 GCA_041738105.1 Rhodobacter sp.
TCTCGGCCCGCGAGGTGATCGTCAGCCGGCCCACCGCGCCCAGCGAAGGCAGCGCCTCGCCGCGAAACCCGAAGCTTGCGATCGCCAGCAGGTCCGATCCGTCGATCTTCGACGTGGCATGGCGTGCCAGTGCCAGCGGCAGGTCATCGGGCGCCATGCCGCAGCCATCGTCGGTCACGCGGACCTTCGCCTTGCCCCCGTCGGCATAGTCCACAGTAATCCGCCGCGCGCCCGCGTCGATCGCGTTCTCGACCAGTTCCTTGACCGCCGAGGCGGGGCGTTCCACCACTTCGCCCGCCGCGATCCGGTTGATCGCCGCTTCGTCCAGCTGCCGGATTACCGGGCGATGGGACAGGATGTTGGGGGTATCCAGCGTCATACCGCAAAGACTAGCAGGGTCTGCCAGATTCGGCCATATCCTACGGTGGCCGCCTTACTCGGTCGAAAGAACGCCCTCGGGTTGCCCGACAACCACGAAATGCAGCGCCTCGGGCCGCAACAGGCGCGCTGCCACGCGCTTCACATCCGCCAGCGTCACCGCCTCGACCTGCGCGTTGCGCGTCACGACATAGTCGATGGGCAGCCCCTCCAATTGCATCCCGACAAGAATGTCGGCGATCTGCGCGTTGCCGTCGAAACGCAGCGGATAGGCCCCTGTCAGATAGGTCTTGGTTGTCGCCAGCTCCTCGGCCGTGATCCCTTCGGTTGCCAGCCGCTGCCATTCAGCCCGGATCAGCGCGATGGACTCGGCAACGGTCGCGTTTGCCGTCGCCATCTGCCCCAGCAGCATCTCGCCCAGCGTCATTGGCGCCAGATAGGTTGCGATGCCATAGGTCAGCCCGCGCTTTTCCCGCAACTCGGTCATCAGCCGGGCGCCAAAACCCCGGCCCCCCAGCACATCATTCAGAACGAAGGCCGCAAAGAAATCCGGATCGTCCCGACGGATCCCCTCTTGCCCGAAGACCAGAACCGATTGCGGCGTCGGAAAATCAACCACTGTCACGCCACCGCCCAGCGTCCAGGCCGCGCGCGCGGGCATCTGCCGCCCGACATCGGGCAGAGCGCCGAGCAACCGATCCAGCAGCGGACCCAACTCTGCCTCGGTGATGTCGCCCACCACCGCGATGAACATCCGGTCGCGTGCCAGCGTGGCCGCGTGCGCGTCCAGCACATCCTCGCGGGTCAGGGCCGCCACGCTGTCGGTCGTGCCCTCGCCATTGCTGCCATAGGGATGATCGCCAAAGGCCAGGGCGTTGAACGTGCGCCCCGCGATCCGCTGCGGATCCGTCGCGTCCGAGGCCAGCCCCGCCACGATCTGCCCACGGACCCGTTCCAGCGCATCGGCGTCGAAGCGCGGCTCATGAATCGCCAACCGCAGAAGATCTACCGCGCGATCCCTGTTTTCACTCAGGATGCGCGCCGAGATGGAGACCGAGACCTTGCTGGCCGAAAAGTCGAAGCGGGCTGCAAGATCGTCACGGGCCTCGGCAAAGCCCTGTGCATCCAGATCACCCGCCCCCTCTTCCAGAAGCGCGCTCATCAGGTTCACCGCCCCGCGCGACCCCGGCAGATCAAGGCTGGTGCCGCCCTGAAACCGGATCTCCAGCGCGGTGAAGGGGATGCTGTGGTCCTCGACCAGCCACGCACTGATCCCGCCGGGTGAGGTCACGTCGCGGATGGCGATTTCCGCGCGCACCGGCAGCGCCAGCAGCAGGAATACGATCGGGATCAGGCGCAGCAGGGTCATTGCGTGTCCTCGGTCTGTGTCATCAGATGCCCGGTGACAGCGTTTCGCCTGTCCAGAACCTCGCGCGCCACGGCCATCACCTGATCGGCGGTGACCGCTTGCAACAGATCGGGCCAGGCCTCGACATCCTCGATGGTCAATCCCGTGGTCAACCCTTCGCCGTAGCGATAGGCCAGCCCTTCGACATTGTCGCGGCGATAGATCTGGCCAGCGCGGACCTGGGTCTTGATCCGCTCCAGCGCGGCGGGATCCACCCCCTCGGCCAGAAATGTCTCGATCACGCCATCCAGTGCCGCCTCGGCCGCGTCCAGTGTCACGCCCGGCAGCGGCACCACGACCAGCCCGAACGAGCCTGTGTCCAAGGCTGTGCCGCTGTAGAACGCCGACGCATAAACCGCCACCGGCGCATCAAAGGTCAGCGCCCGCGCAAGCACCGACGTCGTGCTGCTGCCCCCAAGCAATTCAGCCAGAACGGTCAGCGCCGCCGCCTTGTCCTGCGCCCCGCTGTCACGGGCCGGGGCCAGGTAGCTGCGCGAAACATAGGGCTGTGCCACCCGCGCATCGGCCATGGCCAGTCGCCGCTCTGCCAGCTGCGGCGGCTCTGACGGACGGGTGCGCGATGGCAAATCGACCGTCGGCTTCAGCGGGCCATAGTGCCGTTCGGCCAGCATACGCACGTCGTCGGGCGACACATCGCCCGCCACGATCAGCACCGCGTTATTGGGCGCATAATAGGTGCGATAGAACGCCAGGGCATCGTCACGGCCCAGGCGCTCGACCTCGTGGCGCCAGCCGATGATCGGCACGCCATAGGGATGGTTCAGGTATTGCGCGGCCCGCGTCTGCTCCGAGAACAGCGCAGACGGGTCGCTGTCGGTGCGCTGGCTGCGTTCTTCCAGAATGACCTGCCGCTCAGTCGCAACATCGTCGTCTGTCAGGGCGAGGTTGCGCATCCTGTCCGCCTCCATCGCCATCACGATTTCCAGCCGATCAGACGCAACACGTTGATAATAGGCCGTGTAGTCCCACGAGGTGAACGCGTTGTCACTGCCACCCTGCGCCTCGACCACACGCGAGAATTCGCCCGCCTCCAGCGTGTCGGTGCCCTTGAACATCAGGTGTTCCAGAAAATGCGCGATACCCGAGTGGCCGGGCGGTTCGTCGGCGGCCCCGACCTTGTACCACACCATGTGAACCGCGACCGGCGCGCGATGATCCTCGATCACCACCACGTCCATCCCGTTGTCGAGGGCAAAGCTGGTCACGTCCTCGGCCAGGGCCGGGGCGGCCAGGGCCAGGCCGATCAGTATGGCATGCATCAAGCGGATCATCAGGCGTCCCTCTGTTCGGAACCCCTTACCTACGCCCGCCGTCGTCAGGATCAATGCTGATCCACGCGGATGTGAAGCTATTCGCCGCGCGGTCCGGGCGGGGGCGCAGACACCGTGCGAATACCGCGTTCGCGCCACCGCTCCAGTTCCGCATGCTGGTCAAGCGACTGCGGCTTGTAGGCCTTGTAGTAGACGTTCAGGTTGAACAGCTTTTCCAGCGGCCGCCCCTTGTTGTCCTTGCGGTATTCCAGGTCTTCCGCAGCCAGCGTCTGGCGAATGTCGGAAGACACGCCATACCGGCCCGCATAACCCGCCAGTGCGCCGTCACCTGCGGGCACCGCCCCCCGCGCCACATCCGGGCGACCGCCAAGCGCGACAATCGCATCCGCATTGGGCGTCAGGTCGGTGCGGTTCGCGCCCCCCGGCACGGGCGGCGGCAGCTCGGCCAGATTTTGCGGCATTTCCAGTGGTTTGGACGGCAGCACGCCAAACTCGTCCGGCCCGTTGCCAGTCGACTTGACGTTCATCAGGCTCTGATCGCCACTGCAGCCGCCAAGCGTCAGGATTGCCACCACGGCAATCGCCCAAGCGCTCTGTCCAGCCCGCATGCCCGCCTCCATCTTCCGCGCCCTGCCGTCTTTAGCGCAAACCATCGGGCGCGTCACGGGGTCTTTCCCCGCCGTGGTGCCGCCGGCTTGTCCTTGCCGGCGAACAGCACCAGGCCGATCGCACCGGCAAAGATCGCCACATCCGCCACGTTGAAGGCAAACGGATTGTCGATGCCACAACAGGACATGTTCAGAAAATCCGCAACCGCCCCATACAGCACCCGATCCACCACGTTGCCCAGGGCGCCCCCGATCAGCAAGCCGGCCAGCACCTGAACGCGCGGCGCCGGATCGTCGCGCTGCACCCAGATCCAGACCCAGGCCGAAATCCCAAGCGCCACCGCGATCAGCAGCCAGCGCACAACCTCGGCATCATGCGACAGCAGGCCAAAGTTCACGCCCTGGTTCCACGCCATGCGAAAGGTCAGATACGGTGGCAGCACGTCGATATCCCCGCGTGAGGCCAGATCCAGCCCCCAGACGACCGCCACCTTGCTGATCTGGTCCAGCGCAAAGACGCCAAGCGCCGTCAGGTTCGCCAGCCGCATCGCGCTCAGTGCCGGAAATGGCGCTGGCCGGTGACCACCATGGCCAGCCCCGCCGCATCCGCTGCGGCAATCACTTCATCGTCGCGCATCGACCCGCCCGGCTGGATCACCGCCGTCGCCCCTGCCTCGGCCGCCGTGATCAGCCCGTCGGCAAAGGGAAAGAACGCGTCCGATGCCACCACCGAACCAACCGTCAGCGGCACCGCCAACCCCAGCGCCTCGGCCATGTCCTGCGCCTTGCGCGCGGCGATCCGGGTCGAGTCGACCCGGCTCATTTGCCCGGCGCCAATGCCCACGGTGGCCCCATCCTTGACGTAGACGATCGCGTTCGACTTCACATGCTTGGCCACCCGCCAGGCGAACAGCATGTCGGCCAGTTCCGCGTCACTGGGACGCCGGCGCGTGACCACCTTCAGATCCGACGCATGGATGCGCCCTACATCGCGATCCTGCACCAGAAACCCGCCCGCCACCTGGCGGAACACGGTGCCGCGCGCCTCGGGATCGGGCAGGGTGTCGGTCGTCAGCAGCCGCAGGTTCTTCTTGGCCGCGAACACGTCGCGCGCCGCCTGGTCGGCCCCTGGCGCGATCACGACCTCGGTGAAGATGCCCGCGATCTCTTCCGCCGTCGGTCCGTCCAGCGCCATGTTCAGCGCAACGATACCGCCAAAGGCGCTAGTGCGGTCGCAATCATAGGCCCGCGCGTAGGCTTCGGCCAGGGTCGCGCCGCGGGCCACGCCGCAGGGGTTCGCGTGCTTGATGATGGCGCAGGCCGGCCCCTCGCCCGCCAGGTCCGCCACCAGCTCGAACGCGGCATCGGTGTCGTTGATGTTGTTGTAGGACAATTCCTTGCCCTGCCATTGCTTCGCCGTTGCCACCCCGGGTCTGGCCGAGCCGTCAACATAGAAGGCGGCGGCTTGATGCGGGTTTTCACCATAGCGAAGTGTTTGCGCCAGCGTTCCGGCAAAGGCCCGGCGCCGCGGCGCGGCAACCTTCAGCGCGCCGGCCATCCAGGTTGAAACGGCCGCGTCATAGGCAGCGGTGCGCGCATAGGCCGTCAGCGCCAGCTTCTGCCGGTAGGCGTGGCTGGTTGCGCCACCATGCACCTCAAGCTCGGACAGCAGCGCAGGGTAATCGATCGGGTCCACCACCACGTTGACAAAGCGATGGTTCTTCGCGGCTGCCCGGATCATCGCCGGTCCGCCGATGTCGATGTTCTCGATGCAGGCGGCATAGTTCCCGCCCTGCGCCACCGTTGCCTCGAACGGATACAGGTTAACCACCAGCAGGTCGATCGGCTCGATCCCGTGCGCGGCCATCGCCACCAGATGTTCGTCATCATCGCGCAGCGCCAGAAGCCCGCCATGGACGTTGGGATGCAGCGTTTTCACCCGGCCGTCCATCATCTCGGGAAAGCCTGTCACCTCGGCCACGTCCCGCACCGTCAACCCCGCCGCCCGCAGCCCCATCGCCGTGCCCCCGGTCGAGATCAGCTCGATCCCCATCCCGCTCAGCGCGCGGGCCAGATCGATCAGCCCGGTCTTGTCGGAGACAGAGATCAGCGCGCGGCCGACATGGACGAGATTGGTCATTGGAGTCCCCTTGCGGTCTAGGGTGCGGGATCAGGACAGGGCCGGCAGATCTTCCCGGTCAAGATCACGAATCGCGAGCGGAGTATCCTGTGCCTTGGCCAAGGTCCAGCCGATCCGCGCCTCGTGGTCCTGCAACGTTGCGGCCAGGACGATCTGCTTCGTTGCGCGCGGCTTCAGCCGGCCCCGTTCCAGATAAACCGAAGGCTCCAGCGTCATGACCTGCCCGGTGCCATGCCGAAAGATCCAGATCTCGCCGCTCTTCAGCGCAAGCGACACCGCGCTGCCGCCCAGATCGACCTCGGCATCGACATCGGGGTGCAGATGAAAGCGCAGCGCATAACGCACACCCTGCAACCGGGTCTGCGTCATCACGCGCTCGAACTGCCGCTGGCCAGCGGCACTGGTCGCGGCCAGCACATCCTCGGCCCGCAGCCGCCGCCCGTCATGCGACAGGTCCATCAGCCGGGTGTGGGTCAGCCCATGGGTCGCCAACCAGCCCTCGTGGCTGGCCATCAGGCTCATGCCCGCAGGGCCGGTCACCAGTTCTGCCAGCTGCACCGGGGCACGATCGGTCAGCCGGTCCCGCCCGCCCGCCCCCAGCCGCGACGAAGAATATCCCTCGATCTCCAGCGTGGAATGCGAGGCTGTGGCCCGCCCCGCCCGGCGCCAGTCCGGGCCAAAGGGCGCGCCCGATCCGCAACTGACGATCAGCGCGCGCCGCCCCGAGGTCAGCTCGAAGGC
>JBGSQL010000059.1:0-5347 GCA_041738105.1 Rhodobacter sp.
CAGATGATCGACCGAACCGCTTTTCTTGGCCCTCGCCCGAATACCGCTGACCGTCAAGCCAGTCAGGGAGGCGGCTTCACTGAGGTTCATTCGCCTTTTCATCGGGCTTCACTCCAAAGGGTGCACCGCTTGCACTTGTGCACCCTGTTACGCCCCGGTCAACGGTGCTTCCGGAGGTGAACCGGGACATAGGCCGCCGCCAACGCCGCCCTATTCTCAGCAACTGACCCGGTCACAACCAGATCAACCGCTGATTCCGGATCGACCAGGTCGCAGTTAAGAGAAGAACTAGGTTCACCTTCAACTAACCGTGCCAAAATGGCAGAGCGTTGAAACCGGGATCGATGACGCGCCAGCCCCAGTTGGCGCTCGATCATACGAAGATGCATCTTGGCCCATGCCGCATCCAGCCTATCGGCCAGCGCGGCCCGCGAGGCGGACAGGATCAAGCGCATCTTGTCCTTATGGACAACGAAGCCCGAGGCGGACCGGATGACGCCGTTCCGGCGACCTTCGGCCCACTCAGCCGCTCGACCGATCAGCCCGAGGGCTTCCAACTCGGCCAAAGCCCGGTAGACCGTTCGCACGGCCATCCCCGCATCGCGGGCCAGAGCATCGACCGAGAACCGGGCCGACGCCTGCCCCCCGATCAGATCGACAAGGGCAGCGAACAGCACCTTGCGCGATGCAGGGAGGGAGGAACGCCGAATATCGGCTTGGAGCGTTGCAGTAACCATCTTGCGACCCAACCGGGCATGACAGACCCGGTAAAGACTGGACGAGTCCAGCGCGGTTGAGGTATAGGTCGCTTGTCACGGACGACCCGCTCCACAGCGGAGGGCTTGATGGCCCGATGATGCTGTGGAGCGGGTTACACCCTTCCCCATCATCTTGATTCCGTCAAGCCAGGTTCGATTCGCACCAGGTGCGCGTCAGAACTTTGTTCCGATGACGTGGAGTCAGGCGGCGAAGAACAATGTTCTCACCTGGCACTGCAAATCAGCCGGTTTTTGTGTCGGCCCTCAGAACTTTGTTCTTCGGCCCACATCGGACGCATCGGCATAGCCGCTGCACCGATCCATCGGCCAGACGGACCTTAAGCCATTCCCCGCTGGCCTTCGCCGTGGCGAGCGTCATGCGCCCCGGCGCACCGACGACCGCCCTTGCCCACTCGCCCCGATATCGGGCGAGAAGATACTCCGCCCGAAGGACGAGACAGGCGACGGCATGATCACGGAGAAGCCGATTGCAGCCCCAACAGGCGTCATACAGCCACAGATCGCCCATCGGCACGGTCGCCCTCACGACGACACCAAGAGGTGGCACGTGATCCAAGACAAGGCCCGCCCTGTACCCGCAATACACGCACCCGTCGCGTTGCTCATGGGCGCGAACGTATTGATCGCCGAACCGCTCCAATGCGACGGCGCGATTAACCGCCATCGCCCTCGGTCCTATTCAGGTCCGCGACGTGCTGAACCACATCGGCAAAGGCGCAGCCCGGATTGTCGCGACGGCAGAGCCGCGCTTCCTCACGGAAGGCGCGCATGAAGCCGGTGCCATCTTCGCGCCAGGTGGAGACGGATTTCAGATAGGCGCGCACCGCGTCGATCCGTTGCCAGAATTCCGGCACCGTCTCTTCGGCGGCAGCGGGCGGATTCCGCCGGCGATATTCGAGAACGAACAGCGCCGACCCATCCCCGCCCCACAGGATCGGATCGACGTGATCCCACCGGCACCGCATGTCAACTCCGGCCATGCTCATGCCTCGCGATCTTTGACGGGCTTCCGCAGGTGCATCTTGCCGTCAGCTATGAAGGCGGGCGACTTCACCCCGCCCTTGATCGCCTCACGCGAGACGACACCGGCACCGCCGCCATACCCGTTCATCGCCAGTTTGCGAAACATGGCCGTGACCGGTTCCATGGGCGGCAGATGCGCCGGAAGCGGATTCGGCCCACGCTTGGCCCACGGGCGCAGCGCATCGACCTTCGCCTTGCCCTTCTCATGTTCACGGCGGCGGCGTTCACGTTGTGAAATCCATTCCGGACCGCGATGCCGCGCCAGCTCGCCCTCTAGAAAATCGTGCTGCACTTTCGCCAGGTCAGGGACCAAATCGCGTAGACCGACCTCGACGGGATGCGCCACCCCGTCCAGATCGATGAAATCGGCCTCGCCATCCGGATGAATGTCGATAGACCCGACCTCTTGGCCTTTGTTCGGTCCGCACCAGCGGCGCACGACGATCCATCCGGCATGGCCGTAAGCCTGATCCGGGATCTTCGGGACAACGCGCCCCGTCCGTCCACGAGGTTTCCACCCCGGTTCGGCCATGGCCCGCCCGAAGCCCATTTCCAAATCAGACTCGGAATCGTAGCGCAGCATCCATGCCGTCATCGGGACAGGGACATGCGGCCTCAGCCGTTCCCACTCGCCCCGATAAGCGGCGATGTAGTGATCGCGCATCCGGCCCGTCAGGCGATGCACGGTCAGGTTAGACGACCGTTCGCCGATCTTCCGACCGCCCGTGTCGCTGATCGCTTGCCGCTTCGGTCGGCTATAGACGACCCCCGGAACCCGGTAACTGCCGTTGATCGGTAGCGCGGCCACAGCATGTTGGCGCGCCAGGTCGGTCAAGAACTCATACCCGAGCGGGGTTGCGTTCGACCGGAAGAACTTGGCTTTAGCCTTTTCCGGGCGCCGAAGCCCGTCGATCTTCGGCACCTTGGCCTTGTCCAGATAGGCGGAAACGTACCGAACCGCCTTCATCTTGGCGGACATTTCCGCTTGCGGAACGTCCACCACCAGCCGCCCCTTTTCGGTCTTGTAGACCGTTTCGGAAGGCAGCACGTCGATGCAGACCCAGCCCATCGGCCATAGGTCGTGATGCTCATGGCCGCGCCGACCCTTCGGGAAACGCCTTGACGGCGCTTCGGGCGGCGTAGACCGCCACCCGCTCGCCTTGTTCAGAAACATCGCCAGATGCCAATGGCACCGGCGCGTGTTCTTCTCGCCGCGTTCGCCGCAGCCGATGTAACGCACCTTGACCAGCACCTGATCAATCAGGTGCAGCCAATAGGCTTTGACGTGCATGTCGGCATGGTCCTCCCGCCGCCCGTCAACCGTCGTGACGCGATGCAACTGGCGAGGCGCACCGACCTTACGGCGGGCTTCCTGCCAGAAGAAATCACGGACGCGCTTCATGAAGTCTTGCCGATGCTTGACTTGGAAGTCAGCCGCCCCGGCTACGGCTTCGGAATCGACGGCCTGAACCCATGGCCTGCCATCGAGCGGAAACCGCTCTAGGGTGCCATAAGTCAGGGTCCAGACTGCAACCTCAGCACTCACCAAGGCTTCGGCACCGGCACGGCCAGCCGTGTCCTTTTTCTTGGCCGCGACACAGCGGGGGCAATGCCCGCAGTCCCGCATCCAGACCTCGCCTTGGTGTTCGTAGACCACCGGCGCGGGGCATTTGTAGCCGCTCGCCTGTCGATCGGTCTCCGGTCGAGCGAACGTCTGATCCAGAGCGTTCATTTGACCACCCCGTCAGGATCGACGCCAGGTCCGCGCTGGCAATAAGCGCAGATGCAGGGGGCCGGATGTGGCGCTTCGCTTTCAAGACCGTATCGACCTCGCACCGACGCGGGCGATGCCGCACGAGCCAACCGACCCACCTTGCCGCGCCGAGTCGCCAAAGCATTGGCTTCCATCCGGCGCGCGACTTCATAGGCAGCTTTCCATGTCGAACCGTCAGAGGCTTGCAGCCTTTGACTGTCCTTCATGGTCGTAAGCACATTCAACGGCATGGTGTCCGCGAAAGTCTCGCGTTCCATGCCGAAACGGGCATGCAGATAATGCACGACCGTGATTTCAGCCTCGCCCATGCAGGTCTTGCAGGGGCAGACCTCGCGATAGGCGCCGCGCGCGAACTGGCGTTGAATGCGATAGAGCCACTTCCGCGACGAAGCATCTTCGGCGCAGGCGTAGCCTTCCGCGAACGCCCCGATTTCCATCGCCACCAGGTGAAGGCAATGGAGAACCGGCTGAATCACGCCTTCATCAAGGATGGCGCGACCAGCAGAGGCGCAGAGGTTGCAGACCGGCCAAGGCACGTCAGCAATGACCGCTGGCAGGCCGAACAGGTCGGACCCCTCGCAGAAAATACAGTTGATCGGGATATTCGCGAAATCCGCCACGGCGCAGCCCCTTAGCAACAAGGACCCCCGGCCTTATGCCGGAGGTTCCCTATTGCCCGGGGCGCATCGACCAAAAGGCCGAGCGCTCAGAAGTAGCGGCCAGGCAGCCGCCCCGGCCCCACAAGGCACGCTGCAAGCCCTCGATCGAGGGGAGGCGTGCGACCATCGCTCATAGCGACGGCCAGAGAACCGGTGCGGACACGGTAAAACCGAAACCCCGATCTTGTCCAGCCCCACAGGGCCGGAGGAAGGCGTTGCACCCTTTCCAAAACCAACAGAAGGAAGGCAGGACAGGACCGCTTCGCAGCCTGTCTGTCACCTTCCGTCTTTTAATAACGAGAGTATAAAGACGCCGGCCCGCCCGGCCCTCTTTCAGAGGACCGGAGCGGGCCGGCGGGGAAGTATCCCCGGCAACCCCTCACCCTGCGCCCCCACCGCCGCCCAGAGGGCGGCTTGCGCGCCCTTCGGGCTACGGGGGCGGCAGGGAGGACATGGTTGCCCATGTCTACCCTTTCAGGGGTGTATCGGGGGGCGTCTGCCCCGTCAGTTGCGCACGAGGTGAATCCGATGGATGCAACGACGAAGGCAGCGCCCCCCGAACCCCCCTATTTAGGCCGACCGCTACGGGTCGGCCCACAAGAGGGCCTTGCCCCCTTGTATCCCGGCCACACAGCCAGCCGCCGTTGGCGGCTCAGGCACGCCTTGGGGCATGCCTGTTAGGCCCCGTTGGGGCCTGCGCGGGCAAGCCGCGCCAGAACTCCACCGATAGGTCAGCACCCCGCCAAAGAGCGGCCTTTGCAAAGCAAGGCCCTTCGGGGGCGGTTCACCGAAACCCCACCCACTGCGCGCGCACCAGGACGCCCAAGAGCGTCTTGGTGCGTGCTCGGACTGGGGCCCCTCGGTTCTCGGCTTCATGCAGAGTTAGCGGCTCCACCGCTGACCTGCACAGGCCGCAGCGAGAACATGACTGTTACGCGACGCAATCGCTTAGAAGTGGAGAGGTTGGGGGCCAGATGATCGACCGAACCGCTTTTCTTGGCCCTCGCCCGAATACCGCTGACCGTCAAGCCAGTCAGGGAGGCGGCTTCACTGAGGTTCATTCGCCTTTTCATCGGGCTTCACTCCAAAGGGTGCACCGCTTGCACTTGTGC
>JBGSQL010000106.1:0-2949 GCA_041738105.1 Rhodobacter sp.
GCGCTACGAGACGCCGTTCCAGCGCGAGGCGCCCGAGGTTCTGGCGGCCGCCGCCCTGCCCGAGGGCGAGGTTGCCGTGCCCGTGACCGCCCGGGTCACGGTCCAGCCAGGCTTCACGCTGTGGCGTATCGCGCGCGAAAGCTATGGTGACGGCGTGATTTATGTGCGGGTGTATGAGGCGAACAAGGACCAGATCCGCGATCCTGACCTGATCTATCCCGGCCAGGTGTTCACGGTCCCAGCGGAAGAATGACCGGTTCTGTCTCGGGCAACTTGCGGCAGCAGGCCAGCACCTGAGGATGGTCCATGCAGCAGTCGTTCAGCAAGAAAGCGATGGTCGACCCCATGCCGCCCAGATCTATCGCATAGAAGACGTTGCGCGAGGCCCGACGCGAGCGGATCAGTCCCGCCTGTTCGAGGGCTGCCAGATGAAACGACAGCCGCGACGGCCCAAGCCCCAGGGCCTGACCGATTTCTCCCGCGGCAAGGCCCGCATCGCCCTGCTTCATCAGCAGGCGGACCATCTCGAGCCGGTGCTGATGGGCCAAGGCCGACAGGGCGGCAAGGACTTTACTTCGCTCCATCCTTCAACTACTCAAGAATCATTGAACTACCATTGGATACCCCAGGATCGGGCCCGGAGCAACGGCGCCTCTTTTGGGGACGGTCTTTGAGGATACGGCGATGCGCAGTGTGACACGGACGGCCACCAGTGCCGACATGGCAGGCCGGCCGACAAGCGGGCTTCAGACGATGCGGCGGGTGCTGCCCTACCTCTGGCCCGAGGGTCAGACCTGGGTGAAGCGGCGCGTGGTGCTGGCGTTGCTGGCACTGGTGGTGGGCAAGCTGATCTCGGTGGGAACGCCGTTTCTTTACAAGGCGGCGGTCGATGCGCTGGCCGGGCAGCGCCATGACGACGCCTGGCTTCTGGCCTATGGCGCGGTCGGCCTGACGGTGGCCTACGGCGTTGCCCGTCTGGGGGCGGTTGCCTTCAACGAGTTGCGCGATGCGATCTTCGTGCGGGTCGGGCAGCGGGCGTTGCGCCAACTGGCGCTTGAAACCTTTACCCACATCCATCGCCTGTCGATGCGCTATCACATCACCCGCAAGACCGGCGGGCTGAGCCGGGTCATCGAGCGGGGCGTGAAGGGGGTCGATTTCCTGTTGCGGTTCATGCTGTTCTCGATTGGCCCCCTGATCCTGGAACTGGGCATGGTGGCCACGATCTTTGCCGTGCTGTTCGGTTGGCAATACATGGCTGTCGTCCTGGTGACGATCACGCTCTATGTCATTTTCACCTTCCGGGTGACCGAATGGCGCGTGCAGATCCGGCGCGAGATGAACAACCAGGACAACGATGCCAACCAGAAGGCGATCGACAGTCTGCTGAACTTTGAAACGGTCAAGTATTTCGGCGCCGAGGCGCGCGAGGCGCAGCGCTATGACGGCGCGATGTCGCGGTATGAGGCCGCTGCCGTGCGCACCGGCCAGTCGCTCAGCTTTCTGAACGCGGGCCAGGCGTTCATCATCACGACGGGTCTGGTGCTGGTCATGGGAATGGCCGCGATGGGGGTGCAGGCGGGGGCGCTGACCGTGGGCGATTTCGTGATGGTCAACGCCTACATGATCCAGATCACCCTGCCGCTTGGCTTTCTCGGCACGGTCTATCGCGAGATCCGCCAGGCACTTGTGGATATGGGCGAGATGTTCGGCCTGTTGTCGCAACCTGCCGAGATCGTCGACAAGCCCGGCGCGCGGGCCTTGCAGGTTGGCACCGGCGAGGTGGTGTTCGACAACGTGGAGTTCGGCTACGAGCCGTCGCGCCCGATCCTCAAGGGGATCAGCCTGCGCGTGGGGCCGGGCGAGACGGTGGCGCTGGTTGGCCCGTCGGGTTCTGGCAAATCGACCATCGGGCGGCTGCTGTTCCGGTTCTACGACGTGACCGGCGGCTCGGTCAGGATCGACGGCCAGGATCTGCGCGAGGTGACCCAGGACAGCCTGCACGCCCAGATCGGCGTCGTGCCGCAGGACACGGTGCTGTTCAACGACACGGTTCGCTACAACATCGCCTATGGCAATCCGGCGGCGGATCAGGCGGCGATCGAGGCCGCCGCCCGCGCGGCCAAGATCCACGATTTCATCCAGTCGCTGCCCGATGGCTACGACACCACGGTGGGCGAGCGCGGCCTGAAGCTGTCGGGGGGCGAGAAGCAGCGCATCGGCATTGCGCGGACCTTGCTGAAGAACCCGCCGATCCTGCTGCTGGACGAAGCCACAAGCGCGCTGGACACCCAGACTGAGCGGGACATCCAGGACAGCCTTCAGGCGATCAGCCAGGGACGCACCGTGATTGCCATCGCGCACCGGCTGTCGACGATCGTCGACTCGGACAGGATCGTGGTCCTTGAAAGTGGCCGCATCGTGGAAGAAGGCTCTCACCCCGCGCTGCTTGCCCTCGGCGGGCGCTATGCCGCGATGTGGGCGCATCAAACCGCCGAAACGCCAAGTCTCGACCGGGACGCTCAGTTTGTCGACGCGGACAACGACCGTTTCAGCAACCGCGATGATGCGGTGCCGCGCAGCTTTGCGGTCTAGCCCAGGCAGGGTGGCATGACATGATCAGAGCGCATCGTAGCGCCTTGGCAATCATGCGCGTTCCCGTGTAAGACGGACGCCACCGCAAAGGAGGCGCAGCGTGTCGAACCCGGAAAGTTTCATCGACGAGGTGACCGAAGAGGTCCGCCGCGACCGGCTTTTCGGGTATCTGCGCCGCTATGGCTGGATCGCCATCGCCGCCGTTCTGCTGATCGTCGGCGGCGCGGCCTGGCGCGAATACCAGATCGCCCAGCACGAGGCGGAAAGCCGCGCGTTCGGGGATGCCGTGCTGGATGCGCTGGACCAGGATGATCCTGCGGCGCGCCATGCCGCGCTGGCCGCCGTGCCCGCACC
>JBGSQL010000142.1:0-3531 GCA_041738105.1 Rhodobacter sp.
GGCCATCGCCGCGCGCTGGCCCGCCGAGATCAGCCCCGGCAGGCCGCCCGTCACGCTAGCCAGCGGCGCATCGACCGCTCGAACACGCCGCCAAAGAACGACAGCAGATCGGTGCCCTGGGCCGACTTGAACCGATGCGGATCTTCGGCGCCCAGCACCAGAAGACCTGGCAGGCGGCCCTGACCCAGATCGAGACGCAGCAGCGCCTCGGACCGGACCCATCCCGCGCGCTCGCCATAGATCCGGGCCGAGGCCGGAACAGTCTGGCGCAGCGTCACCGGGCGCGGCGGCACGTTCCGTCCGGTATCGAGATAGACGGCAATGAAGCCGGGTTCGGTCACGCACAGCGTCTCGCCAAAGCGGCGCAGCGCGGGATCCTGGGCCGATTGCGACGACTCGAGCACCAGATGCACGCTATCAACCCGCAGGGTTTGCGCCACGTCGGTGCCCATCCCGGTCAGGAACGCCTCGAAGGTGACGGGTTCGAGCATCTGCAGGATCGCCCGATGGATCTGGTTGGTGCCGGCCAGGTTTTCATAGGCGGCGGCGATCACCGAGCGATGCGTATCCTCCAGCCGGTCGAGGCGCGCCTCCATCCGTTCCATCGCGATGCCGCGCAGATCGACGATGTTCGAGCCCATCGCACGTTCGTTCGCCGCGATCAGCGCCGCCATCACGTCGCGATCCTCGAGGATCACCTCGGGTTCCGCCAGGATGACATCGCGCAGATCCGGTCCGAACATGTCGCTGCTGCCCCGTGCCGCCTTTTCCATGACCTTACACGCGCTCAGAGGATCTTCTGTCCCGTTTTTGCCCAGTCCGACATGAACTGATCAAGCCCCTTGTCGGTCAGAACGTGACTGGCAAGCGATTTAATCACGGCAGGAGGCGCTGTGACCACATCTGCCCCGATCAGGGCGCATTGTGTGACATGGTTGGCCGTGCGCACCGAGGCCGCCAGGATCTCGGTCTTGAAGCTGTAATTGTCGTAGATCGTCCGGATGTCCGAGATCAGCTCGAGTCCGTCCAGGTTGATGTCGTCGAGACGCCCGATGAAGGGGCTGATATAGCTTGCCCCGGCCTTGGCCGCGATCAGCGCCTGATTGGCCGAGAAGCACAGCGTCACGTTCACCTTCAGACCCTCGCCCGTCAGTGTCTTGCACGCCCGCAGGCCATCCCAGGTCAGCGGCAGCTTGACGACGATGTTGGGGGCGATGTTGGCCAGGCGGCGGCCCTCGGCGATCATCTCGTCAGCCTTCAGCGCCACGACTTCGGCCGACACCGGCCCCGAGACGAGATCGCAAATCTCTTTCGTGACTTCGATGATGTCGCGGCCTGATTTCAGGATCAGCGACGGGTTGGTGGTGACCCCGTCGACCATGCCCAGATCGTTGAGTTCTGAGATCGCCGCAACGTCGGCGGTATCGACAAAGAATTTCATTGCGGTCTGGTCCTTGATCCTGATCGGGGTTGCAGGGGGTGCGGCCCCGTATTAGCGCAAGATCAGGGCTGGCGAAAGGTGGGTGCGTTCGAGGTGGCGGATGAGGTGTTCCCCGAAGGCGCGCGCGTAGCCGTGGTGACGACCGAGTCGCTGGGCGGCACGCGCAACCTGCTGGATTATCGCGCCCCCGAAGGCGGTTGCGGCACCGGTGACTTCGTTGAGGTGCCGTTGGGCCCGCGGCGTGTTCTGGGGGTGGTCTGGGGGCCTGGCGCAGGCGACTTTGACGCCACCCGCCTGCGCCCGATCGGGCGTGTTCTGGATGTGGCCCCGATGCGCGACGAGTTGCGCAGTTTTCTTGCCCGCGCCGCCGACTACACGCTGACGCCCTTGCCCGCGATGCTGCGGCTGGCCACGCGCGCCCCCGGTCTGGGCGACCCGCCGTCGATGCGCCGCGTGCTTCGTCCGGGCCAGACAACGCCAGAGCGGATGACCGATGCAAGGTTGCGGGTGCTGGCGGTGCTGGATGAATTCGGCGGTGCGGCCGTCACGCTGGGCGAACTTGCGACGCAGGCCGGGGGCACACCGTCTGTCATCAAGGGGTTGGTGAAGACCGGCGCGATCGTGGAAGACGAGGCGCCGCGCGATCTGCCCTATCCGCGGCTCGACCCCGATCTGCCGGGCGTCGTGCTGACCCCCGAACAGGTGGCGGCGGCGGATGCCCTGGTGGCGAGTGTCGCGCTGGGTGGCTACGCCTGCACCTTGCTCAAGGGCGTGACCGGATCGGGCAAGACCGAAGTCTACCTTGAAGCAGTGGCGGAGTGTCTGCGGCACGGCCGGCAGGCGCTGGTGCTGCTGCCCGAGATCGCGCTGACCGCCGAGTTTCTGCGCCGGGTCGAGGCCCGATTCGGCGCGCTGCCCGCGGAATGGCACTCGGGTGTGACGATGACCGAGCGGCGCCGTGTCTGGCGGATGCTGGCCGAGGGACGCGCGCAACTGGTGGTCGGTGCGCGCTCGGCGTTGTTCTTGCCGTTTCGCGAACTGGGGCTGGTCGTTGTCGATGAAGAGCACGACAGCAGCTACAAGCAGGAAGACGGCGTGCTTTACAATGCGCGTGACATGGCCGTTCTGCGTGCGGCGATCTGTGCGGCGCCGGTCGTCCTGGCTTCGGCTACGCCGTCGCTGGAAAGCTGGGCCAATGCCGAAGCGGGGAAGTATGGCCGGCTTGATCTGGGCGCGCGGTTCGGGGCGGCCGAGATGCCCGCGATGCACGCGATCGACATGCGCCAGGAAAAGCTGCCCGCGGATCGCTGGATGTCCGAGACGCTGGCACGCGCGGTGGCGATACGGATCGACAAGGGCGAGCAGGCGCTGATCTTTCTGAACCGCCGCGGCTATGCGCCGGTCACGCTGTGCCGGGCCTGCGGGCATCAGGTGGGCTGCGACAACTGCGATGCGCGGATGGTCGAACACCGCTTTCTCAAGCGCCTTGTCTGCCACCAGTGCGGTGCGACCAAGCCGATCCCGCTGGTTTGCCCGGCGTGCAAGGCCGAGGGGCGGATGGCCCCGGTGGGGCCGGGGGTGGAACGGATGGCCGATGAGGTGGCGGCGCGTTTTCCGCAGGCGCGGATCGTGGTGCTTTCGTCAGACCTGTTCGGGTCGGCCCGCGCGTTGAAAGATCAGATTGCCGCCATTGCGCAGGGTGGCGCCGACATCATCATCGGCACGCAGATCGTCGCCAAGGGTCACAACTTTCCCTTGCTGACTCTGGTCGGGGTGATCGACGCCGATCTTGGGTTGCAGGGATCCGACCTGCGCGCGGCCGAGCGCACGTTTCAGCTGATGCGGCAGGTCGCGGGGCGCGCCGGGCGATCCGAGCGCAAGGGCGAGGCATTGCTGCAGACCTTCCAGCCGGAACATCCGGTGATCCGGGCCATCCTGGGCGGTGAGGAAGAGGCGTTCTGGGCGGCCGAGGCGGCCGAGAGGCGCGCTGCCGGCGTGCCCCCCTTCGGGCGGATGGCCGGGATTATCCTGTCGTCGCCCGATGTGGCGCAGGTGTTCGACATCGGTGGCGAACTTGCGCGCCGTGACAG
>JBGSQL010000152.1:0-2487 GCA_041738105.1 Rhodobacter sp.
GGCCGGGCTGCGACCTCGGGCCGAACCGGGCCGCCTTATGATCGGCGCCGCAGTCGCGCCTGGCCAATGGAAAAGGGGCGCCGGTTTCCCGGCGCCCCTTCGTATCCCACGAACAGGGACGGCTGATTACATCATGCCGTCCATGCCGCCCATGCCGCCCATGCCGCCGCCCATGCCGCCAGCCGACTTCGGCTCCGGCTTGTCGGCGATCATCGCTTCGGTGGTGATCAGCAGCGATGCAACCGAAGCCGCATCTTCCAGCGCCGTGCGCACGACCTTGGCCGGGTCGATCACGCCGAACTTGAACATGTCGCCATATTCTTCGGTCTGCGCGTTGAAGCCAAAGGTCTTGTCGTTCGACTCGCGCACCTTGCCGGCCACGACCGATCCGTCGACACCCGCGTTCTGCGCGATCTGGCGCAGCGGCGCTTCCAGCGCCTTGCGGACGATCGAGATGCCCGCATCCTGGTCGCTGTTCAGGCCCTTGAGGCCGTCAAGCGCCTTGCCAGCCTGGATCAGGGCCACGCCGCCGCCGACGACGATGCCTTCCTGAACCGCCGCGCGGGTTGCGTTCAGCGCGTCATCGACGCGGTCCTTGCGCTCTTTCACCTCGACCTCGGTCATGCCGCCCACGCGGATGACGGCAACGCCGCCCGCCAGCTTGGCCACACGCTCTTGCAGCTTCTCACGGTCGTAGTCGCTGGTGGTTTCCTCGATCTGCGCCCGGATCTGGCTGACGCGGGCCGCGATCTCGGCCTTGTCACCGCCACCGTCCACGATGGTCGTGGCATCCTTGGTGATTGAAACTTTCTTGGCCTTGCCGAGCATGTCGATCGTGACATTCTCCAGCTTCATGCCCAGATCGTCCGAAATCACCTGGCCGCCGGTCAGGATCGCGATGTCCTGCAGCATCGCCTTGCGGCGATCGCCAAAGCCCGGCGCCTTCACGGCGGCGATCTTCAGCCCGCCACGCAGCTTGTTGACGACCAGCGTGGCCAAGGCCTCGCCTTCCACGTCTTCCGAGATGATGATCAGCGGCTTTTGCGACTGGATCACGGCTTCCAGCAACGGCACCATCGGCTGCAACGACGACAGTTTCTTCTCGTGCAGCAGGATCAGCGCATCTTCCAGATCCGCAACCATCTTGTCGGCGTTGGTCACGAAGTAGGGCGACAGATAGCCGCGGTCGAACTGCATCCCCTCGACCGCGTCGGTCTCGGTTTCCAGGCCCTTGGTCTCGTCGACGGGGCTGTCGCCCTCGTTGCCGACCTTCTGCATCGCATCGGCGATCTGGCGGCCGATTTCGACCTCGCCATTGGCCGAGATGGTGCCAACCTGCGCCACTTCCGCGCTGTCGCTCACCGGGCGGGACGCCGCCTTGATCGCCGCAACGACCTTGCTGGTGGCCAGGTCGATACCGCGCTTCAGATCCATCGGGTTCATGCCGGCGGCAACGGCCTTGAGGCCTTCCTTGATGATCGCCTGCGCCAGAACGGTGGCGGTCGTGGTGCCGTCGCCCGCTTCGTCATTGGTGCGGGAAGCGACTTCCTTCACCATCTGGGCGCCCATGTTCTCGAACTTGTCCGAAAGCTCGATTTCCTTGGCAACCGTCACCCCGTCCTTGGTGATGCGCGGGGCGCCAAAGGATTTGTCGATCACCACGTTGCGGCCTTTGGGGCCCAGCGTGACTTTCACCGCGTCGGCAAGGATGTTCACGCCGCGCAGCATGCGGTCGCGGGCGTCGGACTCGAATTTTACGTCTTTAGCAGCCATGGAAACTCTCCTGGTTGTCTGTGATTGAGTGTGGGGTGCGCGAGGTCACGCGCGCCCTGTGCGATACCAGCTCAGGCGATGATCCCGAGGATGTCGCTTTCTTTCATGATCAACAGCTCTTCGCCGTCCAGCGTCACTTCGGTGCCCGACCACTTGCCGAACAGGATCTTGTCGCCGGCCTTGACCGCAGGTGCGATCAGCTCGCCCGAATCCTTGCGCGCGCCTTCGCCGACCGAAACGATCTCGCCCTCGGCGGGCTTTTCCTTCGCGGTGTCGGGGATGATCAGTCCGCCCTTGGTCTTTTCGTCGCTTTTCACGCGGCGCACGAGGACACGGTCATGCAGCGGTTTGAATGCCATCTGAGAACACTCCCTAGGTTCCAGGTTGAAAGGGTGTTGTCACTCACCAAGCGCGAGTGCCAACGCCGCACAGGTAGGCACTTCCGCGCGCGGTGTCAACGCCCCGGCGGCGAAATTTGGCCCCTTCAGGGGGCTTGGCCGCCCCCGCCTGACGTGGCAGGCTCGATCCGGATCAGAAAGGCCCCGCCCCCATGCTGCGCACCGCTCTCGCCTGCCTTCTCGGCCTGCTCTCGGCCCTGCCTGCGGCCGCCGCCTGCACCGGCCAGAATCAGATCGCGCGCCTGCCCGACGCGGTGAAAGTCACGCTGGGCCCCAAAGGCCGCAACGTGGTGATCGACAAATCCTTTGGCGCCCC
>JBGSQL010000216.1:0-7161 GCA_041738105.1 Rhodobacter sp.
CCGGGTCGGCTGTTGCCGATGCTGGGGGCGCTTGCGGCCTTGACCACCGCCGGCATCGCCGGGTTTCACACCGGGGTCGAGCGCGGCTGGTGGGAGGGGTTGGCCAGCTGTTCTGCCGGGTCGATCGCCGGGATCGACGTACAGGATCTGCTGGATCCGACCGTGGCTGTCGCCGCCGTGGTGCGCTGTGACGCGATTGCGTGGCAGATGCTGGGGCTGTCGATGGCGTCGTGGAACATGATCGCCTCGCTGGGGCTGGCGGTGCTGTGGCTGATGGCGGCGCGCGTGGCGCGTTGAGCGCTTAACGCCGACCAGCCTTGCGCGTGGTCAGCAACAGGTTCGTTTCGCTGGTGGTCACCCCTTCGAAACTACGGATGCGGGCCAGCACCTCATCCAGTTCGCCAAGGGTCGCGGCGCCGATCTCGGCGATCAGATCCCATTTTCCGTTGGTGGTGTGCACAGCCTGCACCGCCGGCAGACCCGAGAGGCGGGCCATGATCCGCTCGGTCCCGCGCCCTTCGATGCCGATCATCATCAGGCCACGCACCGGGGCGGCCGTGACATCGCTGCGGGTCAGGACGGTAAAGCCTGCAATCTCACCCCGTGCGGCAAGACGTTCCATCCGGGCGCGCACAGTGGCACGCGACAACCCGAGCCGCGCCGCAAGATCCGACAGCGCCGCCCGGCCGTCGCGCCGCAGCTCGGCGATCAGGCGTTGGTCCGTGTCGTCCATCATGGGTGTTCCTGCCGCCGATTTGGAAGATCTGTTACACAAAACGATAATAATGGCGCTGGAAACCACCGCAAGACGAAAAGACTTTCAGCCTTCAAGGAGATGACCATGAGCCATTGCATCCTGATCGGTGCGCCGATCGATACCGGCCAGAAACGCCCCGGCTGCCTGATGGGGCCGGCGGCCTATCGGGTCGCGGGGATCGTGCAGGCGCTGCGCGATCTGGGTCACGCAGTCGAGGACCGGGGCGATCTGGCGCCTGGCCCTCTGCCAGAGGCACGTTGCGCCAATCCGGCGGTCCACTCGCTGCCCGAAACGCTGGCCTGGACGGCGGCGCTGGCTGATGCGACCGAGGCGGCGACGGGCGCGGGGGTTCCGATCCTGCTGGGCGGCGATCACTCGCTGGCACTGGGATCCGTTGCGGGGGTGGCCGCCCATGCGCAAAAGGTCGGGCGGCCGCTGTTCCTGCTGTGGCTCGACGCGCATTCGGATTTCCATACGCCGCTCAGCACAAGTTCGGGCAATCTGCACGGAACGCCGGTGGCCTATATCGCGGGGCGTGCCGGGTTCGACGCGTTTCCCGCCTTTCCCGCCCCGGTCGCGCCAGATCACATCTGCCTTTACGGCATCCGCTCGGTCGATCCGGCGGAACATGCCGCATTGCTGGAACATGACATCGCGATCAATGACATGCGGGTGCTGGACGAACAGGGTGTCGTAGCGCCGCTGCGCGCGTTTCTCGACCGCGTCCGGGCGCAGAACGGTTTGCTGCATGTCTCACTTGACGTGGATTTCCTCGATCCGTCGATCGCGCCTGCGGTGGGCACCACGGTGCCGGGCGGAACGACCTTTCGCGAAGCCCATCTGGTAATGGAGTTGTTGCACGAATCGGGTCTTGTCACCTCGCTCGATCTGGTCGAACTGAACCCTTTTCTCGATGATCGCGGACGTACCGCGCGCCTGATGGTCGATCTTCTGGCCAGTTTGATGGGCCGCAAGGTTTTCGACCGCCCCACCCGGAGCTACGCATGACCCTGAACCTTGTGCCTTTCGTGAGCGTGGACAAGATGATGAAGCTTGTTCTTCATCTGGGGATCGAACGCGTGCTGGTCGATCTTGCGGCCGAGATCGAGGCCGATTTCCGTCGCTGGCCCGAGTTTGACAAGACGCCCCGGGTGGCCAGCCATTCAGACGTGGGTGTGATCGAACTGATGCCCACGTCGGACGGGCAGACCTATGGCTTCAAATATGTGAACGGCCATCCGTCAAACATGAAGCAGGGCCTGCAAACCGTGACCGCCTTTGGACTTCTGGCTGATGTTGCAACGGGTTATCCGCTGCTGCTGTCCGAGATGACGATCCTCACGGCCCTGCGCACCGCAGCCACGTCGGCGATGGCGGCGCGCCACCTTGCCCCGGCAGGTGCCACCACGATGGCGCTGCTTGGGAACGGGGCCCAGGCCGAGTTTCAGGCGCTGGCCTTCAAGGCGATCTGCGGCATTTCCGAGGTGCGGCTTTACGACCTTGATCCGCAAGCCACACGCAAGGCTGCGGAAAATCTTGCAGGCCGCGGGCTGCGTGTCATCCCCTGCGCCACGAAGGAAGACGCCATCCTTGGCGCGCAGATCCTGACCACCTGCACCGCCGACAAGAACTATGCGACGATCCTGAACGACAACATGGTTGGCGCGGGTGTTCACATCAACGCAATCGGCGGCGATTGCCCCGGCAAGACCGAACTTGCGCGCGAGATCCTGCAACGCGCCTCGATCTTTGTCGAATACCCGCCGCAGACGCGGATCGAGGGCGAGATCCAGCAATTGCCCGAGGATCATCCGGTGACCGAGCTGTGGCAGGTGATGACCGGCGCCGCACCGGGGCGGTCTGACGCACAACAGATCACGCTGTTCGATTCCGTGGGCTTTGCCATCGAAGACTTCAGCGCCCTGCGCTATGTGCTTGGCAAGCTGGAGGAAACCGGCCTTTACGACAACCTCGACATGATCGCGGACCCGGACGATCCGCGCGATCTGTTAGGCATGATCCTGCGGTCAGCCGCCTGACGCGTCAGTGCAGGCGCAATTCCCCGACGACGTTGCGCCATTCGCCCGGCCCGATCAGCTTGCGATGGGTGAAGCGGACCGAGTGCAGCGGTCCGTCGATCTTGCCCTGCCAGAACTCGATGAACTTGAACAACTGCGGATAGTCCGGCGCCAGATCGTAGTCCTGCCAGACATAGCTGTTGATGACATGCCGGTAGTCCGGCATCCGATAGAACAGTTCGGCCGTGGTCAGACCATAGCCCTTCAGCATCAATTCGGTTTCCGTTCCAACCATCGCCATACCTCCGTGGTTTCTTGGTTTGTGAACAGGATGCAACAGCTGTATTTATTTTCAATGAAAACATGATGTTGTCACTCTGACCCGGTGGCTGCTTGTTGCGGTGTGCGCGCGGGATTGCACCCCATATCCGCGATGGTCTATAGTCCGCGCAACAAGATATAGAACCCTGGCAGGAAAGTGCGGCCAACGTGACCGACATCCCGGAAGACACTGACAACACAAGCGAAATGCCTGAGCGCCCCGGTTACCACGGGCCGCAGGTTTCGATCGCGGAAGAGATGAAGACGGCCTATCTGGATTACGCGATGAGCGTGATCGTCAGTCGCGCGATCCCCGATTTGCGCGATGGCCTGAAACCGGTGCATCGGCGCATTCTTTATGCAATGCACGAAACCGGCAACACCCATGAAAAGCCCTATCGCAAGTCGGCGCGCCCGGTCGGCGATGTGATGGGCAAGTTTCACCCGCATGGTGATTCGGCGATCTACGATGCGCTGGTGCGCATGGCGCAACCCTTCAGCATGTCGTTGAAGCTGCTGGACGGGCAGGGAAACTTTGGATCCATGGATGGCGATAACGCGGCCGCCATGCGTTATACCGAAGTGCGGATGGACAAGCCCGCCGCCTTTCTGTTGGCGGATATCGACAAGGAAACGGTCGACTTCCAGGACAATTACGATGGCAAGGACCGCGAGCCGACGGTTCTGCCGGCGCGCTTTCCGAACATGCTGGTCAATGGCGCGGGCGGGATCGCGGTGGGGATGGCCACGAACATTCCGCCGCATAACCTGGGCGAGGTGATCGACGCGACGCTGGCGCTGATCGAGACGCCCGACCTGTCGAGCGAAGCCTTGATGGAGATCGTGCCCGCGCCGGACTTTCCGACGGGCGGGATCATCCTGGGCCGGTCAGGGGCGCGCAAGGCCTATCTGGAGGGGCGCGGCAGCGTCATCATCCGGGCCAAGGCGCGGGTTGAGGAAATCCGGAAGGACCGCTTCGCGATCGTGCTCGACGAGATCCCCTATCAGGTCAACAAATCGACGATGATCGAAAAGATCGCCGAGATGGTGCGCGAGAAGAAGATCGAAGGCATTGCGCACGTCCAGGACGAAAGCGACCGGATCGGCGTGCGGGTGGTGATCGAGCTGAAGCGCGACGCTACACCTGATGTGGTGCTGAATCAGCTTTGGCGCTTTACCCCGATGCAGACGTCGTTCGGCTGCAACATGCTGGCCTTGAACGGCGGCCGGCCCGAGCAGTTGACCTTGCGCGATTTCCTGACATATTTCATAAGCTTCCGCGAGGAAGTTGTCGCTCGCAGAACGGCCTATGAATTGCGGCGTGCGCGTGAACGCAGTCATGTGCTGTGTGGTCTGGCGGTTGCAGTATCGAACGTTGACGAGGTGGTTGCCACGATCCGGTCCTCGGCCGATCCGGCCGAAGCGCGCGAGCGGCTGATGACACGGCGCTGGCCGGTGGGCGAGATCGCCGAGTATATCCGCCTGATCGACGATCCGACCCATACCGTCAACGCGGACGGCACCTACAACCTGTCCGAAATCCAGGCGCGTGCGATCCTTGATCTGCGGTTGCAGCGGCTGACGGCGATGGGCGTCAAGGAAATCACCGACGAATTGCAAGAACTGGCTGCAAAGATAAGGGATTACCTTGAGATCCTGGGCAGTCGCGAGCGGATCATGGCGATCATCTCGGACGAACTGCGCGAGGTGAAGGCGGCCTTCGCCGTGCCGCGCCGCACCGAGATCGTGGACTGGGCCGGCGACATGGAGGATGAAGACCTGATCGAGCGCGAGGATATGGTCGTGACCATCACCTCGGCCGGCTGGATCAAGCGCACGCCACTGGCCGAGTTCCGGGCCCAGCGACGGGGCGGCAAGGGCCTGTCCTCGATGGCGACCAAGGAAGACGATGTGGTGACGACGCTGTTCGTGGCCAATACGCATACGCCGCTGCTGTTCTTCACGACCGACGGAATGGTCTACAAGCTGAAGACCTGGCGCCTGCCGCTGGCCGGTCGGCAGGCCAAGGGCAAGGCGATCGTCAATATCCTGTCGGTGGAAACCGGCGTGTCGATCGCGGCGATCATGCCTGTCGATGTGCCCGAGGAAGAATGGGATGATCTGCAGATCGTCTTTGCCACCTCGGACGGAGATGTGCGGCGCAACGACTTGGGCGATTTCACCAATGTGAAACGCAACGGCAAGATCGCGATGAAACTGCCCGACGGCGTTTTCCTGGTGAATGCCCGGATCTGCGACGACAGCGATGACGTGATGCTGGTCACGGCGGGGGCGCGGGCGATCCGGTTCCCGACGACAGATCTTCGGGTGTTCTCCAGCCGCGGCTCGACCGGTGTGCGGGGGATCCGCCTGGCCGAGGGTGATCGCGTCGTGTCGATGTCGGTGATCCGGCACTTCGAGGCGACGCCGGATGAACGGGCGGCCTACCTCAAGATGCGCCGCGCGCAGGAGGGGATCGTCGATGACGGGGCCGAGGCGGATGACGAGGACGAGGTGGCAGAGGTGGGCCAACTGTCGCTGGAGCGCTTTGCCGAAATGTCGGCGGCCGAGGATCTGATCCTGACGATCACCGCCAGCGGTCTGGGCAAGCTGACCTCGAGCCACGACTATCCGGTGCGCGGACGCGGCGGCCAGGGTGTGCGGGCCATGTCCGCGGGCACGCGCGGCGGAACGCTTGTGGCCTGCTTCCCGGTGGAGCGCAGCGACCAGGTGATGCTGGCCACCTCGACAGGTCAATCAATCCGCTGCCCGGTCGAGGGGATCTCGTTCCGCTCTCGCTCGGCGGGCGGGGTCAAGGTGTTTGACACCGGCGTCGGGGAAGAGGTGGTCTCGGTCGCCCGGATCGCCGATCAGGGCGACGACGAGGCGTGAGCCTGCTGGCCGCCGTTCGGGCCGAACTGGACCGGATGGCGGCTTGTGGCGAGACGGCGGCATATGGTGATCTGGCACGCCGCCTTGCGGTGCCGGGCCCCGGCAGCATCGCCCGTTTGACCGAGGCGCTGGAGCAGGTGATGGCCGAAGATGCGGCGGCCGGCCTGCCCCTGCGCGCTGCACTTTGTACCGGGCGGATGCGGGGCGGCCTGCCCGCGCCGGGGTTCTTTGCCGCCGCGCGCCGGCTGGGATGCCATGAGGGACCGGACGAGGGCCCGCATGCCGAGGCTTTTGTGATGGCACAGCGGCGGGAACTGTTTGCCCGCGCGCACGGGTTGTGAGCTTTACCAGTTAACCAACCGGTAAGATTATCATTTCATTAATCGTGCCGTTCTGGCACAAGAGGGATGCGGGCCAAGCGGCACCGCCTGCGCCAGAACGGCGCACCCCAGATCCCAAGCAACAGGTTATCCTCATGTGCCGCCCAAGCCCGTTTTCCGCCATTCTGGCGGCCACGTTCCTGTGTTTTCCGAGTTTCGGGGCGATGGCGCAATCCAGCCTGGGGCTGAACCTTGCCGAGATCGGCTTGACGGCCCAAGGCGGGGATCCGGACACGCGGCTAGAAGGCTTTGCCTCGGGCGATTACCGGATCACGGCCCAACACGGCTTTCAGCTTGATGTGCGGCTGCTGGACCGGCCGGACGGGATTCTGGGCCAGATCGACGGGCACCTCTACCTGTCCCCGTCGGAAACCAGCAAATACGGCCTCGCATTATCGGTGGCCGATGCCGACGGGCGCGAAGCCACGATCGGCTTTGCAGGCGTCGAGGGGATCTTTCAGTTGGGCGACGCAACATTCGTGTCGGGGCGGGCGATCCTTGGCTATGCCCGCCCCGACAGCATTGACTTTATCGGTCTATCCGCCGGCGTGACGCAGGCGTTCAGTGACCGGACAGCCCTTTTCGCCACGCTGGACGTGGCAGAATTCGACGAAGAGCGTTTGCGCGCGACGGCCTATACCGGGCGCATCGGCGTGACCTATCAGCCCGATGCCGCACCCTGGGAGCTTTCGGCAGCCCTTGTGGTGGACGGGCTGACAGGGCGCGACGGCGCGCCGGACGAGACCCGGATCGAGTTGGGCCTGACGTGGCGCTTCGGGGCGGGTGGCGGGGC
>JBGSQL010000263.1:0-2584 GCA_041738105.1 Rhodobacter sp.
GCCCCGGCGCCACGCGCGGCCGAGAAGCCGCGCTTCGGGATCGGGTCGCTGATCAACCGCATGGCCGGTCATGCCGAACCCACCGCCGAGCGTGCTGCGACGCAGCGTCAACAGCCCCCGGTCACCGGCTATGATGACGAACCGGAGCTGAGTGCTGACGAAGAACGCATCGAAATTCCTGCCTTCTTGCGTCGCCAGGCCAACTGATCCGCACTGCGGCTGGTAACAAAATCTTAACAAAGGCCCGGTTTTCCGGGCCTTTTTCTTTTGGTTTACAATACCTTGAGGCGATGGAAGCGGATTTGCGCCAAGGGTTACAGTCTGTGTTACAAGCCGACACAAAGAGTGAATTGTTCATGTCGCACCAGATGCTTAGCTGACGTTGGCGCAAGGCCGGGTGTGCGGACCGATGTCTGTTTCGGCGGGATGCCACAAAAAAAGAGACCGAGGATTATCGTGCAACATACGTTGAAATCTGCTGTCACCTTCACGGGTGTGGGCCTTCATTCCGGCACAGCGGTGCGCATGGTGGTGAAGCCAGCGTCGGCGGACTACGGGATCTGGTTCCGGCGTAGCGATCTGGCCGCGCTTGATGTGCTGGTGCCTGCGCGTTGGGATGCGGTGGTGCCGTCGCGGCTGTGCACGGTGCTGGGCAATGCCGCCGGTGTGACGGTTTCCACGGTCGAGCATGTGATGGCGGCGCTTGCGGGCTGCGGCATCCACAATGCGCTGATCGAGATCGACGGGCCGGAAGTTCCGATCCTGGATGGCAGCGCGGAGCAATTCGTCAAGGCGTTCCTTGCGCGGGGCCTGCGCCAGCAGTTGACCCCGGTGCGCGCGATCCGGGTGTTGCGCCCGATCGAGGTACGCGACGGCGAGGCGGTGGCGCGGCTGGAGCCGTCGGACAACCTCGAGATCGCGTTCCACATCGACTTTGCCGATGCGGCGATCGGTCGTCAGCAAAAGAGCATGAGCATGGCGAATGGCGCCTTCGTGCGCGAGTTGTGCGACAGCCGGACGTTCTGCCGGCAACAGGACGTGGACGAGATGCGCGCCCGTGGCCTTGCCCTGGGTGGAACTCTGGACAATGCGGTTGTGGTGGCGGGCGATCAGGTTCTGAGCCCCGGTGGTCTGCGCCATGAGGACGAGCCTGTGCGCCACAAGATGCTGGATGCGCTGGGCGACCTCGCCTTGGCGGGCGGGCCGATTCTGGGCCGCTATGTGGGTATCCGGGCGGGGCACGCCCTGACCAACCGGCTGTTGCGCGCGATGTTCGCCACGCCGAACGCCTGGGAGATGGTGGATTGCGGCCTTCAGACCGGCCGCAAGCTGCCAGGCGCGGGTGTGGTTGCCGCCGATCTGCCGGCGCGTCTCTGAGCGCCGGCCGTCAGGGCGTCGGAAGGCGGAAAGGCATTTTGCGCCCCGGATTTTTCTGTGTTAGGACACGAGCAACGGGGTTGGGGTGCGTCGCGCCCACGGTCTCAATGATCGGTCGAGGTAGAGTCTTATGACAGGCGGAAGAACCGGGGCGCGCTTGCTTGGCACGGTCATGCTTGTTGCCCTGTTGTCAGGATGTGGCCTGGGCGGACCGTCCGAGCCACCGCTGGAGACCTTCACCCCAGAAGAGATCTACAAGAAGGGCGAGTTCGAGCTGGAGGCGCAGCGCAAGCCCGACAGCGCAATCCGCTATTTCTCGGAGGTGGAGCGGCTTTACCCGTATTCCGAATGGGCCAAGCGGGCGCTGATCATGCAGGCCTTCGCGCATCATCAGGCCGAGGAATACGAAGAGGCGCGGGCCGCGGCGCAGCGCTATATCGACTATTATCCGGGCGACGAAGACGCGCCCTATGCGCAGTATCTGCTGGCGCTGTCCTATTATGACCAGATCGACGAGGTCGGGCGCGATCAGGGGCTGACCTTTCAGGCGCTGCAAGGCATGCGTGACGTGATCGAATCCTATCCGGACAGCGATTATGCCCGGTCGGCGATGCTGAAGTTCGATCTGGCCTTCGACCATCTGGCCGCGAAGGAAATGGAGATCGGCCGCTACTACCTGAAGAAGGGCCATTACACAGCGGCGATCAACCGGTTCCGGGTGGTGGTCGAGCAGTTCCAGACCACCAGCCACACCGCCGAGGCGCTGCATCGGCTTGTCGAGAGCTATCTGGCACTTGGGCTGACCGACGAGGCGCAGACGGCCGGTGCGATCCTTGGCTACAACTATCAGGCCAGCCCGTTCTATGACGACAGCTACCGGTTGTTGACCGGTCAGGGCCTGAGCCCCGAGGCGGCGGGCGACGGCTGGCTGAACAACGTCTACGGGCAGGTCGTGCGCGGCGAGTGGCTGTAGCCGGCGGAGGCGGGCAGATGCTCCGCGGTCTCGACATTCGCGACATGCTGATCATCGACCGGCTGAGCCTGGCGTTCCAGCCCGGATTGAATGTGCTGACCGGCGAGACGGGGGCTGGAAAATCCATCCTGCTGGATGCCTTGGGGTTCGTGCTGGGCTGGCGGGGGCGGGCCGATCTGGTGCGCGCCGGGGCGGCCCAGGGCGAGGTGACGGCGGCGTTCGACCTGCCCGCCG
>JBGSQL010000270.1:0-3463 GCA_041738105.1 Rhodobacter sp.
GCCCCGGCGCAACCCGCTAACAGGGCGCAACCCTGACCCGCACGGGCTTGCGCCCGCGCCCGATCCGACGGAGACCGCCCATGCCCGCCCCTCTGCGCCTTGGTCTCGCCGGTCTTGGAACCGTAGGGATCGGCGTGGTCAAGATTGTCCAGCGCCATGCCGACCTGATCGCGCTGCGCGCCGGTCGCCCGGTTGAACTGGTGGCCGTATCCGCCCGCGATCGCACGAAAAACCGAGACGCGGACCTGTCGGGTTATGCCTGGGAAAGCGATCCCGTGGCCCTGGCCCGCCGGTCCGACATTGACGTGTTCATCGAGGTGATTGGCGGCTCGGACGGCCCGGCAAAGGACGCGACCGAAGCGGCGCTCGCCGCCGGTCACGACGTGGTCAGCGCCAACAAGGCGCTTCTCGCGCTGCATGGCCAACAACTCGCGGTAACGGCCGAGGCGGCGGGCCGCGTGATCCGCTTCGAGGCGGCGGTGGCGGGCGGCATTCCGGCTATCAAGGCGCTGACCGAGGGTCTGGCGGGCAACGCGGTGAAGCGCGTGATGGGCGTGATGAACGGCACCTGCAATTACATCCTAACCCGGATGGAAAGCGCGGGCCTGCCCTATGACACGGTGTTCGAGGAAGCGCGCCAGCTTGGCTATCTGGAAGCTGACCCGAACCTCGACGTTGGCGGCATCGACGCGGGCCACAAACTCAGCCTCCTGGCCGCCATCGCCTTCGGCACCAAGGTGAGCTTCGACGCGGTAGAGCTCGAGGGGATTGGCAAAATCTCCATCGAGGATATCCGTCACGCGGCCGACATGGGTTATCGCATCAAGCTTCTGGGCGTGGCCCAGATGACCGGGCGCGGGCTGGAACAGCGGATGACGCCCTGCCTCGTGCCCGCCGACAGCCCGTTGGGGCAGTTGCAGGGCGGCACCAACATGGTGGTTCTGGAAGGCGACAGCGTGGGCCAGATCGTGCTGCGCGGTCCTGGTGCAGGCGAAGGCCCGACGGCGAGTGCGGTCTTGTCCGACGTGATCGACCTGGCGCGCGGCGTGCGGATCCCAACGTTCGGGCAACCCGCGACAACGTTGATCGACGCCGTCGCCGCCGCTGCCGCAACGCCCGCCGCGCACTACCTGCGCATGACCCTGCTCGACAAGCCCGGCGCCCTGGCCAAGATCGCGACAGCCCTCGGCGAAGCTGGCATTTCGATCGACCGGATGCGCCAGTATGGCCACCAGGGCGCGCAGGCCCCTGTGCTGATCGTGACGCACAAGGCCGCCCCTCAGGACGTGGCCCATGCCATCGGCCGCTTCTCCGCGACCGGCGTGCTGGTGGGCGAGCCCGTGGCGATCCGGATCGAAGAGGTCTGATCCGGCACATGCAATTCGTGGCGAGCGACTTGCCGCCGCCCTGCCCGACGCGCTAGAGCGGTGGGCGAGAGCTTTGCACCCTGAAGGACAAGATCATGGCGGATGCCAACCAGTTTCACGACCGTATGCTTTCCCTTGGCCTTGCCCGCGTGTCAGAGGCCGCGGCCCTCGCCTCGGCCCGACTGATCGGGCGCGGCGACGAAAAGGCTGCGGACCAGGCCGCCGTCAATGCGATGCGCGATCAGTTGAACCTGCTCGACATTGCCGGTGTCGTGGTAATTGGTGAAGGTGAGCGGGATGAGGCGCCGATGCTTTACATCGGGGAAAAGGTTGGCAGCGGCAATGGCCCGGCAGTCGACATCGCGCTCGATCCTCTGGAAGGCACGACGCTTACCGCCAAGGACATGCCGAATGCCTTGACGGTAATCGCGATGGCGCCCCGCGGTACGCTGCTGCACGCCCCCGATGTCTACATGGACAAGCTTGCCATCGGGCCGGGCTTCAAAGCAGGCACGGTAACGATGACGATGAGTCCCTCTGAGCGCGTCTCGGCTCTGGCGGCAGCCAAAGGGTGCTCGACCGAGGATATCACCGTTTGCGTTCTGGAACGCCCCCGGCACGAAGCGATGATTGCCGAGTTGCGCGCAACCGGCGCCGCGATAAGGCTGATCACGGATGGCGATGTGGCAGGCGTCATGCACTGCGCCGAGCCTGAAAAGACCGGGATCGACATGTACATGGGCTCGGGTGGCGCGCCCGAAGGGGTGCTGGCGGCGGCGGCCCTGAAATGCATGGGGGGTCATTTCCTTGGCAGGCTGCTGTTTCGCAATGACGACGAGCGCGCCCGCGCGCGAAAGGCCGGGATCACCAACCTCGATCGGGTTTACACCCGTGACGATCTGGTAAAGTCCGAAGTGATCTTCGCGGCGACTGGCGTGACCAGCGGATCGCTGCTGAATGGCATCCGCCGCGAACCCGGCTGGGTCACGATGGAAACGATCCTTATGCGGTCAAAGACCGGCTCGGTCCGTCGGATCGAATACCGCACCCCGGCCAAGTGACGGCCTTTCTCGGTGTCGTGGCGTCGCTCACCGGGCGGCGCTGGATCGGCCCCTCGGCCGAAGAAGATCGGCAATCCGAGGCGATGGCGCAGGCAACACGCTTGCCCCTGCCGCTGTGCCGCACCCTCGTGCGGCGCGGCGTCCCGGCGGATGAGGCGGAACGCTACCTGGCCCCGCAGTTGCGCGATCTGCTGCCCGATCCGTTGTTGCTGCGGGACATGGGCGTGGCGGCCGACCGACTGCTAGCGGCCGTGACCAAGCGCCAGCGCATCGCGGTCTTTGGGGATTACGATGTCGATGGTGGCGCTTCCTCGGCGCTGCTCTTGACCTGGCTGCGCGCGATGGGCCGACCCGCCACACTCTACATCCCTGACCGGATCGACGAAGGCTATGGCCCGAACGAGGCTGCGATGGCGGCGCTGGCCAAGGCGCACGACCTGATCCTCTGCGTTGACTGCGGCACTCTCAGCCATGAACCGATTGCGGCCGCAGCAGGCGCCGATGTGGTGGTGCTGGACCATCACCTTGGGGGCGAAACCCTGCCCCCCGCGCTGGCCGTGGTGAACCCCAATCGTCAGGATGAAAGCGGCGACCTCGGTCACCTCTGCGCGGCCTCGGTGGTCTTTCTGCTGCTGGTCGAGGCGAACCGCCGCTTGAAACAGGCTGGCGAGATTGGCCCCGACCTGATGGCGATGCTTGATCTGGTCGCCCTTGCGACAGTCGCCGACGTGGCGCCTCTCATCGGCGTCAACCGCGCGCTGGTGCGCCAGGGCCTCAAGGTGATGGCGCGGCGCGAACGCCCCGGGCTGACGGCACTGGCCGACGTGGCGCGGATGGATCAGGCACCCACGCCCTACGCGCTGGGTTTTTTGCTGGGTCCGCGGGTGAATGCCGGCGGACGGATCGGCAAGTCCGATCTCGGCGCACGCCTGTTGGCGACAGAGGACGTCGAGGAAGCCCGCTCGATCGCCGCGCGGCTGGACCAGTTGAACACCGAGCGGCGCGAAATCGAATTGCGCGTGCGCGAGGCGGCGC
>JBGSQL010000205.1:0-5184 GCA_041738105.1 Rhodobacter sp.
CCGCCGCGATCCGGGCAGCACGGACGCCCCCCGATCCGCCGCCGATCACGAAGAGGTCAAGGTCGAAGGCCACGCCTCAGTCCTCGTCCAGAAAGATGTTGTCGGTGGGCGCCGTGACGATTCGATCCTCGCTGACCGTGCCCTCGTTGATGTCGCGCACCTCAACCCGCCCGTCGCCGTGGCCGATCACCACGATATCGCAGATGTCGATGAACAGCCCGTTCTCCACCACGCCGGGGATCTGATTGAGCACCAGTGCCATCTGCCGCGGATTGCCGATCCGCTTCAGATGCAGGTCGACGATGTAATTCGCCTCGTCGGTGACCAGTGGGCGGTCGCCGTTCATGCGCAGGGTGCAGTCGTGCCCCATCACATCCATGCTTTCCAGCGTTTCCTCGATCAGCGCCTTGGTGGTCTGCCAGCCAAAGGGGATCACCTCGACCGGCAACGGAAAGGCGCCCAGTTGGGCCACCTCCTTGGCCACATCGGCGATCACGATCATCCGGTCAGACGCCGTGGCCACGATCTTTTCCTGCAACAGCGCCGCGCCGCCTCCCTTGATCAGGTTCAGGTTCGCGTCGAACTCATCCGTGCCGTCGATCGTCAGATCAAGCCACTTCACCTCGTCGAGGCTGGCGATCGGAACGCCGACCTGGCGCGCCAGTTCCGCCGTGCGGCTGGAGGTCGGCACACCCGTGATCCGCAACCCCTCCTCGCGCACCCGCTCGCCCAGACAGCGCACCATCCAGGCGGCCGTCGATCCGGTGCCAAGACCCAGCCGCATTCCCGGCTGAACGAACTCTACCGCGCGCTTGGCCGCGACGAATTTCGCCGTGTCGATCGGGGAAAGCTCTGCCGCCATCGCGTGACTCCTTGTCTGACGTCCCGCTTATAGGCAAACCGCGCGCGACGGGCGAGGGGCAATCCGCGCGGTCTGGCCCCGATCTGCCCGGACCCTGCGCAGGGCTGGCAGCCCCTTCGCGCCGGAACCCGGTGCAAGCACCGCCCCGGCGCGGAAATCGTGCCCTGATGCGTCGCTTTTCCGGTGGCGAACCGGCCCGGCGCCCTCGATAGTGTCCGGAAAGGAGCTTTCGCATGTATGTCCTGCACGCCACCCCTGACAGCGCCGGCCTTGCCGTTCACCTGACCCTGCTGGAACTCGGCCAGCCGTTCCGGATTGCCGAGGTGACGGACGAAACCCGTCACCTGCCCGCCTATCGGGCGCTGCAGCCGCTTGGCCTCGTGCCGGCCCTGGAAACGGCTGACGGCCCGATGTTCGAGACGGCGGCAATCCTGCTCTGGCTGGCTGATCGCCACGGGGCGCTGGCGCCCACACCCGATGCGCCGGAACGAGCGGCCTTTCTGAAGTGGTTTTTCTTCACCAGCTTCAACCTGCACAGCACGGTCATGATGCTGTTCTACCCTGATCGCTACACCGGTGACGCCGCCGCCAACCCGACCTTCCAGCGCACCAATGCCGTGCGGATGGCCGGCTATCTCGCCCAGATCGAAGCCGTCGCTGCCTCCCGACCCACCTGGCTGGACCCGCACGCGCCCTCGATCCTGGGATACTACATTTCGATGCTGCTGCGGTGGTGTGGGTCCTTCCAGCCAGGCGATGCTGGATACGTAGATCTTGCCGCCTTCCCCGCGCTCATGGCGATGGCCCGCGCGCTGGAGGATCGGCCAGCCGCCCATGCTGCGGCACGGGCCGAAGGTCTGGGCACCACGATCTTCTCCGCACCGGCGGTCTGATCGCGATGTTCCTGTCTGTCTTCGACATGTTCAAGATCGGCGTGGGCCCCTCGTCCAGCCACACGATGGGGCCAATGGTCGCGGCCGCCCGGTTTCTGGACACCCTGCGCACCAGCCCGTTCCACCCGGCGGGCCTGCGCGCCAGCCTGCACGGCTCGCTGGCCTTCACCGGCGTCGGCCACGCGACCGATCGCGCGACGATCCTGGGCCTCGCGGGGTTTGAGCCTGCCACCTATGATGCCGCGAAAGCCGAGGCGACGCTGACGGCAATCCGGGCCTCAAGAACCATCCACCCACCGGGCCTGCCACCATTGCAGTTCGATCCCGGCGCGGATCTTGTCTTTGATTACGGCCCCGCGCTGCCAGGCCATGCCAATGGCCTGATCCTGCGCGCGACCGATGCCGAGGGCGACGTGATCCTGTCGGAAACCTACTTTTCGATTGGCGGCGGCTTCGTGCTGACCGAGGCAGAACTGGCCGCCGCCAGCGATGCCAGAAAGACCGCGCGCGCCGACGTGCCCTACCCGTTCGAGACGGCAGCCGAGATGCTCGAAATGGCAAAAACCTCGGGCCTGACCATCGCCCAGATGAAACGGGCCAACGAGCTTCGGTTCCGCACTGCGCCCGATCTTGACACGGGAATGGCTCGGATCTGGCAGGTGATGGCGGACTGCATAGATCGCGGCATGGCGGGCGAAGGCATCCTGCCCGGCGGGCTCAAGGTGCGCCGCCGCGCCAAAGGCATCCATGATGCGCTGATGGCCGAACGTGGCCTGAACATGACCCCGCCGCACACCATCAACGACTGGATGAGCCTTTACGCCATGGCGGTGAACGAGGAAAACGCGGCCGGTGGCCAGGTCGTGACCGCGCCCACCAATGGCGCGGCGGGCGTGGTGCCGGCGGTCATCCGCTACTGGCTGGATCATGTGCCGGGCGCTGCACCCTCGCGGATCGGCGAGTTCATGCTGACCGCCGCAGCCATTGGCGGTCTTGTCAAGCACAACGCCTCGATCTCGGGGGCCGAATGTGGCTGCCAGGCCGAAGTTGGCAGCGCCGCCGCAATGGCGGCTGCCGGGCTTGCGGCCGTTCTGGGCGGCACCCCCGAGCAGATCGAGAACGCCGCCGAGATTGCGCTGGAGCATCACCTTGGCATGACCTGCGATCCGGTAAGGGGGCTGGTCCAGGTACCCTGCATCGAACGCAACGGCCTGGGCGCGATCAAGGCCGTGTCTGCCGCCAGTCTCGCGCTGCGCGGCGACGGGATCCACCTTGTCAGCCTCGATGTCTGCATCGAGACGATGCGCCAGACCGGCCGCGACATGCTGGACAAGTACAAGGAAACCTCGCTGGGCGGCCTCGCGGTGAACGTGCCGAATTGCTGAGACGTCCACTCCGCCCTTCCACCTGCCCGCAACCGGCGATAAACCGCGCCGCGTGACACAGGACCGTATCCTTCCGGGCATCATGCTGATGCTGGCCTTTTGCGTGCTGGCGCCGCTCTTGGACGTGTCGGCCAAGCTTGCGGCCGAAACCGTGCCGGTCGGCCAGATCACGACGGCGCGCTTTCTGGTGCAGGGGGCGTTGATGCTGCCGGTGGTGCTGGTGATGCGGCTCGACTGGCGGATGCCGCGCCGCACGCAACTGCTCGTCGCCATCCGCGCGGTGTTCCTGATCCTGTCGACCTTCACCTTTGTCGCGGCCATCGCCCTGATGCCGATCGCCGACGCGCTGGCCATCGCCTTTGTCGAGCCGTTCATCCTGCTGATCCTGGGTCGGCTGATCTTCAAGGACGAGGTCGGGCCACGGCGGATCGCGGCCAGCGTCGTGGGCTTTGGCGGCGCACTTCTGGTGATCCAGCCCTCGCTTGCGGCGTTCGGGCTGGTGGCGCTCTTTCCACTCGGCACGGCGTTCTTCTTCGCCTTCTACATGCTGATCACGCGGCAACTGGCGGGCAGCGTCCATCCCGTCACGATGCAGTTGCACACCTCGCTTGCAGGCAGCGCAATCTGTCTGCCGCTGCTCTGGGCGTTCGACGGCAGCGGCATCGCCGCGCTCGACCCCATCCAGCCGCAGGGGCTGGCCTGGCTGTGGTTGTTCGGCGTCGGTTTCTGGGCCGCAATCAGCCACATCTTCATGACCTACGCGCTGAAGTTCGCGCCCTCGGCCACGCTTGCGCCGCTGCATTACCTCGAGATCGTGGCGGCCGTCGCCCTGGGTTACCTGGTGTTCAGCGATTTCCCCAACGCCATGACCTGGGCCGGGATTGCGGTGATCGTCTCATCCGGGCTTTACATCATTCACCGCGAACGCCGCGTTGCGCGCCAGCGCCGCGTGGCGGCCGCCACTGCGACAGCAGTCCACTAAGCACGGCATCAATCCGCCCGCTTGGCACGATCGCCAGCATCCGGGGCGCGTCGAATGACAGCCGCACCTCGGGGGCGGAAACCTCGTTCGAGGTGCCGATCCGGCCATCGGGCGCAAAGGCCAGCCCGCCGATCGGCCAGCGCAACCCGGTGCTTTCCCCCGCCACCGGCCCCATCGGAAACAGCGACAGCCGGTCGCCGGGCCGCAGCCGCAATGTGATCTCGGGCGGGCAAAGGAACACCGCGTCCGCGTCGCTCAGGATGATGCAGGCGCGCTCGGGATGGCGCAGAAGCGCGTTGAACACCGCCAGCTGGTGATCGACACGCGCGCCCGAAAACCCCAGCCCCAGAACGAACGGCGCGGCAACAGACCGCAGCGCCTTGTCAAAATCCGTCGTCTCCTGTTCCGCGATCACATGTTGCCGCGCATGCGGGATCACAGCCCGCGCACTATGCGAAACCGAATCGAAATCGCCGATCACCGCCTGCGGCATGTGTCCCCGCGCCAGCAACCGGTCCGCGCCACTGTCGGCGGCAACCAGAAACGGGGCCCGACGCAGCGCCATCGACAAGATACGGCCCCCGACAGGGGCGCCACCCACCAAAGTGACACCATCACTTGAATCGACAATCCTAGGCTTCATGCCGATACTGTTCCCAATTAAGGCAAGTTTGCGTGTCCGGGGCCACGATCTGTCCTTCAAATTACCCCCATCTGTCCATTGAAATGAACAGGACGGGGTCGATACCGGCTCCAATGAACAAGAGCAGAAGGCGAGCATCCAATGGTCGGTGCGAGTAAGATCCTAACGGTAAGCTACGGAACCTTCTCCTGCACTCTGGAAGGGTTCGACGAGCCGTTCAACACGATGAAGGCGATTGCGGAATACTTCCGCGATCTTGCTGCCGACGACCGCTACTTCGGCGCAGAGCCCCCCACGCCGGATGCCGCCATGCTGCATCGCATCGCGGAACGCGAGATCCAGCGCCGGGTCGAGGCCAAGGTGCAGGACAATGGCGTGATCCTGCGCGCCGCTGATCTGGCCGCCCCCGCGGCTGAACC
>JBGSQL010000305.1:0-1891 GCA_041738105.1 Rhodobacter sp.
ACCCCGGCCGCCGTCAGCGCCGCACATTCGGCAGCCAGCAGCACATGCCCCTTGCGCAGCCGCAGGCCGGCCTCTGCCAGCGAATGCGCCAGGATCGCGCCTTCGGCCTGCGACGGGGGAAGGGGGCCGAACCTCATCCCCGCCTCAGCACCTGGGTGATCTGGCCCAGGATCGCCACCGCAATCTCGGCCGGGCTTCTGGCCCCGATGTCCAGCCCCACCGGGGCGTGAAGGCGCGCGATATCGGCCTCGGACACGCCCGCGTCACGTAACCGCTCCAGCCGTTTGGCATGCGTGCGCGTGGATCCCAGGCACCCAAGGTAGAAGGCCGGCGAGGCCAGCGCGGCGTGGATCGCGGGATCGTCAAGCTTGGGGTCATGTGTCAGGGTCACGACCGCGGTGCGGGCGTCGGGGCCCAACGCCGCCATGGCAGCGTCCGGCCAATCGTGCAAGATCGTCTCGCCCGGAAAGCGCGCGGCCGACCCGAAGGCTTCCCGCGGGTCGATCAGGGTGGGATCATAGCCGCAGATCCGCGCCATCTGCACCAGCGGCTGCGCGATATGCACCGCCCCCACGACGATCAAGCGCAAGGGCGGATTGTGAACGGCAATGAAACGCCCGTCCTCTTCCAGCCCGGACCGGTCGGCGCGAAAGCGGGCTTGCACCGCGGCATCCCCGGCCCCGTCCTCCAACCGATGCGCCCAGGTCCGCATGTCGGTGACCAGCGCGACGGCCCGGCGGGCAGCGTGCGCAGTCCCCAGATCGGCCAGCAGCGCCTCGGGCAGATGCGGCCCCACCGGCACGACCATCACCCGGATCGTGCCACCACAGGCCAGACCCACGGCAAAGGCCGTCTCGTCGCTGACGCCATAGGTCAACACCCGCGGCACGCCATCGGCCAGCGCGTCGAGCGCCTCGGCCACCACCGCGCCTTCCACGCAGCCCCCCGAGACCGAGCCCATGATCTCGCCCGTGCCCGAGATTGCCAGTTGGCTGCCGACCGGGCGCGGCGCGGATCCCCAGGTTTCCACCACCGTCGCCAGTGCGGCCCCCTTGCCCTCGCGGACCCAGCCCAAGGCGATCTCTGGCATCCCGTCATGTTCGGCACGCTGCATTGCACATCCCTCCCCAGCCTTGCCCGACGACCTTGCCTGACGAACTCGTCCAACTATGGCGCGCCCTCGCGGCGCACACCATTGGCCGAAGGTCGAAGTCTCAGCGGCCGATCAGCCGCATCAGGCGCGTCTTGTCCCCTGCATCCTGCGCCTGCGACACGGCTTCCGCCAGCGCCTCGAGCGAGGCGATGGAATGGCCCGCGCGAAAGCTGTCGACATGGGGCAGCATCGCCTGGATCCCCGTGGCCTTGGGGGCGAAGCCATCCCACCGCAGCAAGGGATTGATCCAGATCAGCCGGCGCGCCGACAGGTGCAGCCGTTCCATTTCACGCGCAAGGACCTCGGGATCATCCCGGTCCAGCCCATCGGTGATCAGCAGCACCACCGCGCCCTGCCCCAGCACGCGCCGGGCCCAATCGCGGTTGAAACTGTGCAGACTGGCCCCGATCCGGGTGCCGCCGGACCAGTCCTGCGCCTCGGCGCCGGCCGCCTGGAGCGCCGTATCCACGTCACGCTGCGCGAGGTGGCGGGTGATGTTCGTCAGCCGCGTCCCGAAGGTGAAGGCATGCACCCTGGCCCAGCCCTGCCCCTTGCGATTCGCGACCGCATGGACGAAGTGCAGCACCATGCGCGAGTATTGCGCCATCGAGCCGGAAATATCACACAGCACGATCAGGTTCGGCCAGCGCCGGACCGGTGCGCGGCGGGCAAAGCGCGTGATCTCGCCACCCTGGCGCAAGGCCAGGCGCAGCGTCCGCCGCCAGTCCGGCCGCGCGC
>JBGSQL010000322.1:0-5738 GCA_041738105.1 Rhodobacter sp.
GTGCATGCGCTGGCGCACATCACCGGCGGCGGGCTGACCGAGAACCTGCCGCGCGTCCTGCCCGACGCCCTGGGTGCCACGATCGAGTTGGACGCCTGGTCACTGCCGCCGGTCTTTCGTTGGCTGGCCACCACTGCCGGCATGACGGAGCCCGAATTGCTGAAGACCTTCAACTGCGGCATCGGCATGATCGCGGTTGTGGCCGCCGAGCGCGCCGAGGCGCTGGCCGATCTGCTGTGCGCTGAAGGCGAGCAGGTGATCCGGCTGGGGCATGTCCGGCCCGGGGCGGGGGTCGCCTATCACGGGCGCCTGTTGTGACCCGTGTCGCCATCCTGATTTCCGGGGGTGGCTCGAACATGCTGGCGCTGTTGCGCGACATGGCCACGGGGTATGGCGCGCACGCGGTTCTGGTCGCCTCGAACGATCCGGATGCGGCGGGGTTGGCCAAGGCGGCAGCCCTTGGGGTGCAAACGGCCGCAGTCGATCACCGCCCTTTTGGCCAGAATCGCGCGGCCTTCGAGGCAGAGTTCCTCAAGCCCATTCTGGCCGCGCGACCCGACATCCTTTGTCTCGCGGGGTTCATGCGCGTGTTGACGCCGCAGTTCGTCGATCGCTTTGCCGGCCGGATGCTGAATATCCACCCGTCGCTGTTGCCCAGGTATCCCGGCCTTCACACCCATGCCCGGGCGATTGCGGCGGGCGATCGCGAAACGGGGTGCACCGTTCACGAAGTGACCCCGGTTCTCGACGCCGGGCCGATCCTGGGGCAGGCGCGTGTGCAGATCCTGGCGGGGGATACGCCCAAGACACTTGCCGTTCGCGTGCAGGCACAGGAACATCGGCTGTACCCGGCCGTGCTGCGCCGTTTTGCAGTTGGGGACAGAACGCCCGTGCTGCTGGGCTGAGCGTGGGTGCTTGTGCTTTCATTTCGCCGCGCGGGCCACTAGAACAAAGGCGCGGGATGCCCCCGTACCCCTGATGACGGGACCGAGATGAAGACAATAACAACAACCGACGACCTTGCCGCCTTCTGCACAGCCGCCAAATCTGCCCCCTACGTCACACTCGATACAGAGTTCTTGCGGGAACGGACCTATTGGTCGAAGCTTTGTCTCATCCAGATGGCCTTGCCGGGAAAGACGGGCGAGGCGGCGCTGATCGATCCGATCGAGGGCGAGGCCATGTCGCTTGAGCCGCTTTACGATCTGTTCCGGCACGAGGCCACGGTGAAGGTGTTCCACGCCGCCCGGCAGGATCTGGAGATCTTCTTTGTCGAGGGGCATGTGTTTCCGAAACCGTTGTTCGACACGCAGATTGCGGCGATGGTCTGCGGCTTTGGCGAACAGGTCGGTTACGAGACGCTGGTCAAGAAAATCGCGCATGAACCGCTCGACAAGACGTCACGCTTCACCGACTGGTCGCGCCGGCCGCTGAGCGATGCGCAGAAGGAATATGCGCTTGCCGATGTGACCCACCTGCGCGGGATCTACGAATTTCTTGCGGCCCAGATCGCCAAGAGCGGCCGTCAGAACTGGGTCGAGGAAGAACTGTCGATCCTGACCGATCCGGCCACCTACACGATCCATCCGGCCGAGGCGTGGTCGCGCGTCAAGACCCGGACGACCTCGGGTCGGTTCCTGGCCGTGGTCAAGGAACTGGCGCGCTTTCGCGAAGACTACGCTCAAGGCCACAATGTGCCCCGGTCGCGCGTTTACAAGGATGATGCGCTGCTTGAACTTGCCTCGACCCGCCCGACCAACATCGAAGAGCTGGGGCGGTCACGCCTGCTGCTGCGCGAAGCGCGGCGCGGCGAGATCGCCGACGGGATCCTGGCGGCCGTCAAGGCCGGGCTCGAGATGCCATCGGATCAGATGCCGAAACCGGATATGGCCCGCGAGCAGTTGCAGGTGAACCCGGCCCTTGCCGATCTGCTGCGCGTCTTGCTGAAGGCAAAATCCGAGGAACTAGGCGTCGCGGCCAAATTGATTGCATCGGCCTCTGATCTTGATGCCATCGCCGGGGGCGAGCGCAATCTGGACGCGCTGAAAGGCTGGCGGCGCGAGGCTTTCGGCGAGGATGCCCTGCGGCTGTGCAACGGCGAGATCGCACTTTGTGCAAAGGGCAGCGCGGTGCGCGTCGTAAAGCTGTAAAGGTCTGCGGCCCCGATGCGCGAACGGGCGCCGGCAGGACAGGCGCGTCTGGCGGCTAGCGGCGGCTGGATCGCGCGTTCTGTGCGCCCACCACGATGATCTCGCGCACGCTGTCCAGCTTGATCTGCGGGACCGAGGTGCCCACCTCGATCTCGCGTGAGGCCTGGGTCGAGACGCGTTTCGGTTCGACCGGTGGCAGGACCACGAAGCGGAAGGTCAGGCGCCCGTCCTCGAACGATTCTTCGATCAGATCGCCCGCCCAGTAGCCTTGCGTCGGGGGCAGGCCCGTGGCGCGCACGATCGCGCCGCCCGGATACCGCTCGACCGTCATCGTCAACACCTGATCGACCAGTGGGCGCGGGTCGGAGGCGGTTCCGACATCGAGTGTCGCTTCCGCCACCGTGACCTCGTTCGATCCGCCGAACCAATTCACCGGGTTCCAGTTCGACTGGCTGTAGCCGCTGCAAGCCCCGAGAAGCAGAAGCCCCGTCAGGGCGGCAACTTGCGGTTTCTTCATTATTCATTCCTCTCGACGCTTGCCCCTTGGGTAGCCGATGGCGCAGGGTTTGAAAAGCCGCACCCTGCACAGGCTGGACGTTTGGTGCGGGGCGGCCTACCTGTGGACCGAGAACCTTCGGAGCCCCGCATGGCCACCCCCGCCTTTGAAGAAATTGCCGAGACGTTCGCCTTTCTCGACGATTGGGAAGATCGCTACCGCCACGTGATCGAGTTGGGCCGCGCGATGCCGCCGCTTGATGCGGCGCTGCGCGTGCCTTCGACCAAAGTTGACGGGTGTGCCAGCAAGGTCTGGATCGTGCCCGAGATCATGGGGCAGGGCGCGGGGGCGCAGTTTGATTTTCGGGGCGAGAGCGATGCCATGATCGTTCAGGGCCTGATCGCGATCCTGCACGCGCTTTACGCCGGGCTGACGGTGGACGAGGTGGGTCGTGTGGATGCGGCCGCTGAACTGGCCCGCCTTGGCCTGAACGATCATCTGTCGTCGCAACGCTCGAACGGACTGCGCGCGATGGTTGCGCGGGTCCGGTCGGTCGCGGCCGAGGCGGCGCAGGCAGGCTAGATCGGTGGGCCTGCCTGCCGACTTCGAGATCGGCACGCTTGGCGGGATCAGGGGCAGGGACAGCACGGCAATCGGCCGGGCCGCGAGGCGTGGTCAGGCGCTGCTCCACGCCCGAAGGGTCGTGGCAAGATCGCCGTACCCAGTAGACCGCCGCTCATACTCCAGCCCCAGCCGGTCCGCGCAATCCCGCGCCTTGGCATCCAGCGCCGGATCGTCGGTCTGGGCCTGATAGATCAGCTTGGTGTAGTTCCCGAAATACATGTCGCGCAATTCCGGGTGGCGATCGAGGCCCATCGGCCGCCAGACAAAGGCATCGAACTGCCGCACCAGAAAGTCGGTCAGGTAAAAGGCCGTGAACTCGGTTTCCGAGTGATCCAGAAAGGCCGCGTTGCCTTCGAAAAAGGCGTAGCAATGCGGCCCCTCGACCATTTCCACGCCAAGCGCCGCGCAGCGCGCCTGCAGCAACCCGCCGGTGCCGCAATCGGCATAGACGACGTAGACGCGGTCATAGTCACCGCGATGCCGTTGCACCGCCGCCTCGACCGCATCCGGGATACGGTCCGGCCACAGGTGCAGGTTGGCGGGCAGGCAGTGCAGATCGAGATGGTCCCAGCCGTTCACCCTGCGCAGATCGAGGATTTCACGCGCGAGCGCTCCGCAGGCGATCAGCAGGATCCGCCCGGACCCGAGCGGAGCCAGACCCTGATCGCGCAGCACGCTGTCGTCGGGCAGGGCGGTCATCTCTTGCGGCCTCGCCAGCCCAGTACGAGGCTGCCTGCAAGCGCCGCGAAACCCAGCGCGACAAGGGGCAGGCCGGCGGCGTAGGCCAAGGCGAGCGTTACCGCTGCTGCGGCGATCACCGAGAGGATCAGGATGGCGTAGGTGCGTGGCGGCATTGGCATCCCCAGGTTGCTTCCCTTAGGTGGGGTCGAAACCGGGGTCTGCCAAGGCGTCTCAGGTCGCAAGCTGGTTGTGCTTGCGGGCGACGAACTGCTTGGCCGTCTCGACCGCAACGGCGGCATCCCGGCAATAGGCATCCGCACCGATGGCCCGACCGAACTCTTCGTTCAGGGGCGCGCCACCGACCAGGATGATATAGTCGTCGCGCAGGCCCTTTTCCTTCATCGTGTCGATCACGACCTTCATGTAGGGCATCGTCGTGGTCAGAAGCGCGGACATGCCCAGGATATCGGGTTGTTCGCGTTCCAGCGCGTCCAGGTATTTGTCGACCGAATTGTTGATGCCCAGATCCAGCACCTCGAACCCGGCGCCTTCCATCATCATGGCGACCAGGTTCTTGCCGATGTCGTGAATGTCGCCCTTGACGGTGCCGATCACCATCTTGCCCATCCGGGGCGCGCCGGTTTCAACGAGAAGCGGCTTCAGGATCGACATGCCGGCCTTCATCGCGTTGGCGGCAAGCAGAACCTCGGGCACGAACAGGATGCCATCGCGAAAATCCGCGCCGACGATCGTCATGCCCGCGACCAGTGCCTTGGTCAGAACATCGTAAGGCGTCCAGCCGCGTTCCAGCAGAATGTTGACGGCATCCTCGATCTCTTCCTTGAGGCCGTCATACAGATCGTCGTGCATCTGCAGCACCAGCTCGTCATCCGAAAGATCCGCCAGAATGATGTCGTCGTCGGCCATGGCCTGCTCCTGCCTTATCGCTTCTGCTGTCAATGGGGCCAAAGCTGTGCCTGAACTTTTCGGATTGCGACATTGGCCGCTTGAAAGCCGACAGACGGGGGATACGGGGTGGTTTTTGTTCCTGTAATGTTCTATAATTTACCGATGGAGCAGCTTGACGGCCTTCTTCCCGGTCACCGGGTCCGTGCGCGCGGGGCGGTGTCGAACCGCGCGGGCCGGTTCGAGGCGACAACTGCGTCGGCCGTGAATGACGGCTGGGCGCCGGACGAGGCGCGCCTTGTCGGCACCGAGGTGCGGATCGAGCGACCGCGTTCGGCCCTGTGCTACAACCGGTCCCCCGATCTGCCCTTCGACCGCTCGATCAACCCCTATCGGGGCTGCGAGCATGGGTGCGTGTATTGTTTCGCGCGGCCCAGCCACGCCCTGCTGAACTACTCGCCCGGCCTTGATTTCGAGACGCGACTGATCGCGCGGCCGGGGATCGGGGCCGTTCTGGCGCGCGAGTTGCGGTCGCGTCGATATGGTCCTGCCACCGTCGCGATCGGGACCAATACCGACCCCTATCAACCCTGCGAGGCCGAGCACCGGGTGATGCGCGAGGTGCTCGAGGTGCTGGCCGCCTTCCATCACCCGGTGGCGATCACGACCAAGGGCACGCTGATCGAACGGGATCTGGATATCCTTGGGCCGATGGCGGCGCGGGGTCTGGTGCGGGTCGGGATTTCGGTGACGACACTCGACACCAGGATTGCGCGGGCGATGGAGCCGAGGGCGCCCACACCCGCGCGGCGGCTCGAGGTGATCGGGCGGCTGACCGGGGCCGGTGTGCCGGTGCGGGTGATGGTCGCCCCCATCATTCC
>JBGSQL010000342.1:0-3213 GCA_041738105.1 Rhodobacter sp.
ATCGTCATCGGCCCGACGCCCCCCGGCACCGGCGTGATCGCGCCCGCCACGGCGGCGGCGCTGGCATAGTCCACGTCTCCCACCAGCCGGGTCTTGCCGTCCCGCTCCACCCGGTTGATGCCCACGTCGATCACCGTTGCCCCGGGGCGCACGAAATCGCCCGTGATCATCTCGGGCCGGCCCACCGCCGCCACCAGAATATCCGCGCCGCGGCACACCGCGGCCAGATCCTTGGTCCGCGAATGGGCGATTGTCACCGTGCAGCTGTCGGCCAGCAAAAGCTGTGCCATCGGCTTGCCCACGATATTGCTGCGCCCGACCACGACCGCGTTCATGCCCGCAAGCGGTCCGTGATGGTCGCGCAGCATCATCAGGCAGCCCAGCGGCGTGCAGGGCACCATCGCCTTCTGCCCGGTCCCCAGCAACCCCACGTTCAGGATGTGAAACCCGTCCACGTCCTTGGCAGGATCAATCGTGTTGATCACCAGATCGCTGTCCAGGTGCTTGGGCAACGGCAACTGCACCAGCATCCCATGCACAGCCGGGTCGGCGTTCAGTCGCTCGATCAGCGCCAGCAGCTCGGCCTCGCCGGTTTCAGCGGGCAGCTTGTGCTCAAAGCTGGCCATCCCCACCTCGACCGTCTGCGTGCCCTTGTTGCGCACATAGACCTGGCTTGCGGGATCCTCGCCCACCAGCACGACCGCCAGACCGGGCACAAGCCCCTGTTCCTCGCGCAGCCGCGCGACATGGCTTGCCACCTGCACCCGCACCCGGGCCGCAAAAGCCTTGCCGTCGATCACCGTCGCCGTCATTTCAGTCCTCCCCGCGCAGCGAGTCCGGCCCCAGCACCGATTCCTCGCGCGCAATCGACCAGTCGATCAGGCGCCGCCACAGTTTTTCAACCAGTTCTGGCGGCAACCCCGTGGCCAGTGCATGGCGGCGCACGTTTGCCACCACCTCTTCAACCCGCGGCGTGATCCGTGCCGGCAGGCCCAGTTCGGCCTTGATCTCGCCCGCGCGGTCGATATAGGCCGCCCGGTCCGCGAACAGCCGCACCAGATCTTCATCCACGCGGTCGATCTCGGCCCGGATGTCGGCCATCGTCACGCAGTCTGCCGGCCTTTTCATTGCCACGCCTCCACTTGCAGGAACCGCCCGCTTCTTAGCCCGACCGGCGCGGTCCCGCAACGTGACATGCCGTCAGAACAGCCCCTCGACGTTGCCCGCCTCGTTCAGCCGGATCACCTCGGCCGACGGCACCTTGGGCAGGCCCGGCATCGTCATGATCTCGCCGCAGATCGCCACGATGAACCCGGCCCCGGCCGACAGGCGCACCTCGCGCACCGGCACCGAGTGGCCGGTAGGCGCGCCGCGCACGTTCGGATCGGTGGTGAACGAATACTGCGTCTTGGCCATGCAGATCGGCAGATGGCCATAGCCGGCCGCTTCCCAGGTCTTCAGTTGATCGCGGATCGACTTGTCGGCAATCACCTCGTCGGCATGGTAGATGCGCTTGGCGATCGTCTCGATTTTCTGGAACAGGCCCATGTCGTCGGGATAGAGCGGCGCAAAATGCGACGGCCCTTCGGCCAGCGCCACCACCTTGTGCGCCAGCGCCTCGATCCCCGCGCTGCCCTGCGCCCAGTGCTTGCACAGGATCGCCTCTGCCCCCTGTTCGGCCACATAGGCCTTCACGGCGGCAACCTCGGCATCGGTATCGCTGAAGAAATGGTTGATCGCGACAACCACCGGCACGCCAAAGCCCTTCACGTTGGCGATGTGACGGCCCAGGTTCGGGCAGCCCTTCTTCACCGCCTCGACATTCTCGGTGCCAAGGTCGGCCTTGGCCACGCCGCCGTTCATCTTCATCGCCCGCACCGTCGCCACGATCACGGCGGCCGAAGGCTTCAGCCCCGCCTTGCGGCATTTGATGTCAAAGAACTTCTCGGCGCCCAGATCGGCGCCAAAACCGGCTTCGGTCACCACATACTCGCCCAGCTTCAGCGCCGTCGTCGTCGCAATGACCGAATTGCAGCCATGCGCGATGTTGGCGAACGGCCCGCCATGCACAAAGGCCGGGTTGTTCTCCAGCGTCTGCACCAGGTTCGGCTGCATCGCGTCCTTCAACAGCACGGTCATCGCGCCGTCGGCCTTCAGGTCGCGGCAATAGATCGGCTTTTTCTCGCGCGTGTAGGCCACCACGATGTCACCCAGCCGCTTTTCCAGATCGGTCAGATCGCGGGCCAGACACAGGATCGCCATCACCTCGGACGCAACCGTGATGTCGAACCCCGTCTGGCGCGGAAAGCCGTTCGCCACGCCGCCCAGGTTCACCACGATGTCGCGCAGCGCGCGATCGTTCATGTCCATCACGCGACGCCACACGATGCGCCGCTCGTCAATCTCCAGGCTGTTGCCCCAGTAGATGTGATTGTCGATCATCGCCGACAGCAGGTTGTGCGCGCTGGTGATCGCGTGAAAATCGCCGGTGAAGTGCAGGTTCATCTCTTCCATCGGCACGACCTGCGCATAACCGCCGCCCGCCGCCCCGCCCTTCATCCCGAAGTTCGGGCCCAGCGACGCCTCGCGGATGCAGACCACCGCCTTCTTGCCGATCCGGTTCAGGCCATCGCCCAGACCCACCGTCGTCGTCGTCTTGCCCTCACCCGCCGGCGTCGGGTTGATCGCCGTCACCAGGATCAGCTTGCCATCCGGCTTGCCCTCGAGGGACTTGATGAACTCCTGGCCGATCTTCGCCTTGTCATGGCCATAGGGCAGAAGATGCTCCGACGGGATGCCCAGCTTTGCCCCGATCTCGAGGATCGGCTTCTTCTTCGCTTCGCGCGCAATCTCGATGTCGGTCTTCACGGCCATGACAGTCTCCCTCAAGGGGCGCCCTGCCCCGCTCAGGGGTGTGTAACGACACGATTGCGTCGCCCGAGGCGCTTTTCCGACCCATCCCGCGCAAATTTCGCCCCGTCCCGTTTCCGATAGGAAAGACGTGGCGCGCCAGCGGAAACGCCTAGCCCCGCCGAACCGCCGCCAGATGCGCCCAGACGGGCTGATCGGGCACGAACAGCCGCACCGCGTCGCCGAGCACCACCACGGCGTTGGTCAGGCCCCGTTTGGCCAGCGCGGCGGCCGCGAAATGGGCGTACTTGCCGGCGATCTCGATGCCCAACAGATCGACGTCGGGGCGGGCCTCGGCCGCAG
>JBGSQL010000367.1:0-4641 GCA_041738105.1 Rhodobacter sp.
ACTTTCTGCCGATGGACAGGCGATGGTGTTTCACGACGAACGGCTTGATCGACTGACCGACCAGACCGGCGCGCTGAATACCCACGTATCCTCCGACTTGGGACAGGTCCGGCTAAAGGACAGCCAAGACACCATCCCGACACTGTCCGACATCCTGACACAGGTCGCGGGCCAAGTTCCCCTGCTGATCGAAATCAAGGACCAGTCATTGGACCTTACCGAAACCGATGGCCGGCTCGAGGCAGCAACGGCGCGCGCCCTTCATGGCTACAAGGGCCCGGTGGCCGTGATGTCGTTCAATCCGCGCAGCATGGCGCGGATGGCACACCTCGCCCCGGACGTGCCGCGTGGCCTGACGACCTGCGCCTTCGATCCTGCTGACTGGCATCCGGCAGACATTGCAACCTGCAATCGCCTGCGCGAAATTCCCGACTATGACACGGTGGGGGCGAGTTTCATAAGCCACGAGGCCGCCGACCTTGCCCGCCCCCGCGTGGCCGCGCTCAAGGCCGATGGCGCAACCGTGCTCTGCTGGACGATCCGCTCGCCCGAGGCCGAGGCAGCGGCGCGGCGCGTGGCCCACAACATCACCTTCGAAGGCTACCTTCCGCCACGCCCCGCCAGCACCTAGAACCGCTCGGCGCGCAACACCTCGCAGTCGCTGACCGAAACCACACCCATATGCCGGTCCACCACGGCAAAGGCCGCTTCCAGCAAGCCCTCCAGCCGATCCGGACGGATCAGACAGACGACGGCCACCATCCCGGATCGGCCCACCTGCCCGGCCCCGCTCCACCGCCCGGATCGCCCCGATCCCCCAAGCACCGGCAGCACCGTGAACCCCGTGACCTCCGCCGCCTCCAGCGCTGCGGTCAGCCGGGTTTCCATCGGCGCCTCGATGATGATCTCTACCCGTTTAGCCCGGTGCATCTGCATGTCATCCTCCCGCCAAGGCTGTCGCGACCGTCACGTAAATCGGGATCCCTGCGATCAGGTTGAACGGAAACGTCACCCCCAGTGACAGCGTCAGATACAGCGCCGGCTCGGCTTCCGGCAGCGCCACCCGCATCGCCGCAGGAACCGCGATGTAGCTGGCCGAGGCCGCAAGCGTCATCATCAGCACCACCCCACCGGGCGATAGCCCCACCAGCACGCCCATCGCCAACCCTGCGGTTGCCCCCACCAACGGCATCAAGATCCCAAAGGCCACAGCGCCCGCGCCCAGCACACCGCGCGCCTTGTGCAACCCGCGCCCTGCGACCAGCCCCATGTCGAGCAGGAACAGGCAAAGCACCCCCTGAAACGGCGAGACGACAAAGCTCTCGATCCGCGCCATGCCCTCGGCGCCAGTGACCAACCCGATCACGAAGGATCCCACCAATAGCACGATCGACCCGTTCAACAGGATCTCGCGCCACAGCTGGGCATCCATCCGGCCCCCGCCCCCGCCCCGGCTCACGATCCACAGCGCCGAAACGATGGCCGGTGCCTCCATCGCCGCCGCAACAGCAACCATGTAGCCCTCGGCCGCGATCTGCCGCTCGGCCAGAACAGAGGTTGCCGTGACGAACGTCACGATGCTGATCGACCCGTAATGCGCAGCCACCGCCGCCGCGTCGAGCAGGCTTATCCGGGTGATCGTGCGCAACAGGCCGAAGGCCACGAAGGGCAAAGCGAAGGACAGCACGATGCCGCCGCCCACGGCGCCCACCAGTCCAAGGTCAAAGCCGTGATCCGCAACCGAAACGCCGCCCTTGAACCCGATCGCGAACAGCAGATAGATCGACAGCGCCTTTGCGGCCGCCTCCGGAACGCTCAGATCCGATCTTGCCAGCGCCGCGCCAAGACCAAGCGCAAAACTCAGGATCATCGGCGACAGCAGGTTGGCAAGCGCCAAGGAAATGATGTCGTTCACGTCTTTCCTCCGCCGGTGCAGCGCAGATAGGAAACGCATCGCCCGAAGAAAAGGTCACACGGCGACAAAGCCACCCGCGGCCGGATCATACTGCTCCAGATCACCCTCGCCGGTGTTGGTCCACAGGCCATGCAGCGTCAGGCGTTCGTCCGCCACGGCAGCCTGCACGAAGGGGAAGGTCATCAGGTTTTCAAGACTGATGAGCACCGCCTGCTTTTCCATCGCTGTCACCCGCATCGGATCGCCCGCAAGCGCCGAGGTCCGCTCGAACCCGGGCCGCAGAAGATCCATCCAGCGCCCGACAAAGCTGGATCGCTCCTCCAGCTCGGGCGCCAAACCAAGACACATGTCATGACACCCCTTCACGCCGCCGCAGTTGGAATGACCCAGCACGACAAGGTGCGCGACGCGGAGCGAGGTCACGGCATATTCCACGGCGGCCGACGTGCCGTGCAGTTGCCCATCCGGATTGAACGGCGGCACCAGATTGGCAATGTTGCGGTGAATGAAGAACTCGCCTTCGTCCGCGCCAAAGATCGAGGTCACATGGACCCGCGAGTCACAGCAGGAAATGACCATCGCCCGGGGCATCTGCCCGGCCTCGGCCAGACGCCGGTACCAGGCCTTGTTGTCCTGATAGGTCGTGGCCCGCCAGCCCTGGAAACGCTGGATCAGATAGGCGGGCAAAGGTCTGACCTGATCCATGGCATCTGTCCCCAAGCTGGTCCGTCGGCCTTCCTAGGCCGCCAGTACGAAAAATTCGAGCGGTTTCTTCCCACGCCCGCAACCTTTTCTTCAGGACAGTCGCCGCAGATTGCTCTCGGGTGTGACGGAAAGGTGTCGAGTGTGATGTCAGGCAATGTAACGGTCCTGCGACCGAAAGAACGTGTGCGATTGGATGCCGAACCCATCGCGGCGATGTACCGCGATCTGGGAACGGCGGCGGCCGAACAGGTCGTCACGCGCGCGCTAGGAGAAATCGCGCTCACGATGGCCAGTCTGGCAGATCAGGTGCGCCGCCACGATCTGGCGGATCTGCCGCGCCAGCTGCGCCGCTTGCAACGGATGGCCGAGCATCTGGGCATGGTCAGCCTCGGCCTGATCGCCGCCGAGGTGCGGCTTTGCACAGACCGCAGCAACGGCACGGATTTTGCCGCCGTCTGGGCGCGGCTGATCCGGATCGCCGAGAGATCACTTGCGACCGACAAGGACGTGCTCGATCAATCTGTCTAAGATCGGGCCCGGATCGGGATGGGGGCTTGCGGGCCTGGCACCAGGGACTAGGCTACCCGCAAGCGTAACCCCTTGGACCATGCACATGCCCCCACGTTTTGCCGATCCTTCCCTCCCCTCGCGCCCGCTGCACGTCGTGGCCAAGGACGATCTTGCCGATTGGCTTGCCGCACAACCCGCACCGGTGGCTGACTGGCTGCGCGCAACCGGCTTCAAGGCGGGCCTTGGCGATGTGGGCCTGATCCCGGGCGATGGCGGGGTCGCGGGCGCAGTGATTGGCTATGGAACGCCGCAGACCCGGGCGCGCGGCCGTTTTCAACTGTCGCGCGCCGCGACCACGCTGCCTGCGGGCGATTGGCACCTGCAAACCCCACTTGCGCCAGAGGAACGAGACGAACTGGCGCTGGGGTGGCTGCTGGCGCAGTACCGCTTTGATCGCTATCGCGTGCTTCCCGCGCCGGCTGCGCACCTCAAGGCGCCCGAAGGCTGTGACGCGGCCAGGCTCGAAACGGTCGCCGCAGGCGAGTGGCTGACGCGGGATCTGATCAACACGCCCGCCTCGGATCTGGGTCCGGGCGAGCTTGAAAGCGCCTTCCTCGATCTTGCCGACCGCCACGGCGCCACGACGGACGTTGTTCGCGGCGATGCCCTGCTGGATCGCAACTTCCCGATGATCCATGCAGTTGGCCGCGCCTCCGATCGCGCGCCCAGGCTGCTCGACCTCTCTTGGGGGGATCGCGGACCGACCCTTGCGCTGGTGGGCAAAGGCGTGTGCTTCGACACGGGCGGACTCGACATGAAGGCATCAGCCGGAATGCACCTGATGAAGAAAGACATGGGGGGCGCCGCGACTGTCATGGGCCTTGCCCAGATGATCATGACCCTGCGTCTGCCGCTTCGGTTGCGGGTGATCGTTCCGGCGGTCGAGAACGCCATTTCAGGCAGCGCAATGCGTCCGCGCGACATTCTGACCGCCCGCAACGGCCTGACGGTCGAGGTGAACAACACCGATGCCGAAGGCCGCCTCGTGCTGGCGGATGCGCTGGCGTTTGCGCAGGAAAAGGCGCCCGATCTGCTGATCTCGATGGCAACGCTGACCGGCGCGGCGCGCGTCGCCCTCGGTGCGGACCTCGCGCCCTACTATACCGACGACAGCATGGTCGCCTCGGCCCTCGAAGCAGCGGCGGCGCGGGTGCGAGATCCCGTCTGGCGGTTGCCGTTCTGGACCCCGTATGACCCGCTGATCGAACCCGGCATCGCAGATCTGGACAATGCGCCCTCGGGTGGCCTTGCAGGTTCGATCACCGCCGCCCTTTTCCTGCGCCGCTTTGTCGGGGCGGCGCGCTATCTACATTTCGACATCTACGGCCATCAGCCCACTGACGCCCCGGCCCGCCCCAAGGGCGGTGTCGGCCAGGGCGCGCGCGCCGTGCTCGATGCCCTCCCCGCCCTGCTGGGCCTGTGATGGACAGGCGCCTGACCCCGGCCACCGA
>JBGSQL010000392.1:0-2109 GCA_041738105.1 Rhodobacter sp.
GGGCCATCAGACGGTGGCGATCCGGGGGCGCACGGCGTGGGCAACCGCCTCGGCCACCGTGGGTGTGGCGTGCGCACCGTCGATCACGACGAAGCGGTCGGGGTTTCGGGCGGCAAGGGCCAGAAAGCCCGCCCGCATCCGCGCCTGCATCGCAAGCCCCATATCCTCGAACCGCTGTTCGTTATCCTGCCGGGCAACGGCGCGCGACAGCCCGATTGCAGGGTCGATGTCGATCAGAAGGGTCAGATCCGGTTCGGTGGCAATCATCAGCCGGTGCAGTCGATCGACCATCTGACGCAGGTCGCCGCGCGTCATGCCCTGATAGACGCGGGTGCTGTCGGCGAAGCGGTCGGTTATCACGATCTCGCCACGGGCGAGGGCAGGGCGGATGGTCTTTTCAAGATGATCGCGGCGGGCGGCGGTAAAAAGCAGGATCTCGGTTTCCGCCGACCACCGGTCTGGATCCCCTTCCAGCACCAGGCGGCGGATCTCTTCGGCGCCGGGGCTGCCGCCAGGTTCGCGCGTCAGGGTGACGGTATGCCCCTGGGCGCGCAGGGCATCTGCCAGCCTGCGGGCTTGCGTGGACTTGCCACAGCCGTCGATCCCCTCGAAACTGATGAACAGGCCGCCGATCGCCATCCTAGCTGGCCGGCGCCCCGGCGGCATAGCGCCGGAACAGCACCTCGGCCGCCGTCATGACGCGCCCGACAACCCCGGCAGGCTCGACGGCCGCTTCGGTGACAAGCGGAATGCGCGCCTCGGCCATATTGGGTCGGCGCACCACCAGTTCGGCGACCTGTTGACCTGCGGCGAGCGGGGCCTTGAGCGGGCCGGTGTAGCTGACCTCGGCGATCACGCCATCCTGGACAAGCGCGGGCATCAGCAGCGCCACGTCGGTCGCGGGGACCAGGCCAACGGTGGGGACGCTGCCAAGCCAGACATCCGCCTCGGCCAGACGCTGCCCTGCCTTTGCGACCGTTTTCTTCACGAACTGGCGGAAGGCCCAGTTGACGATGCGTTCCGCCTCTTCCGCGCGGCCCTTTTCACTGTCGAGACCGGTGATGACGAAGATCACCCTACGGTCGCCCTGCACCGCCGACCCGACCAGCCCATAGCCCGCCTCGCTGGTGTGGCCGGTCTTCAATCCATCGGCACCGATCCCCAGCTTGAGCAGGGGGTTGCGGTTGAAGCGGTTCGCCTCGGCGCGGTCGGCAAAGTTGAACTCGGTCTCCTTGAAAACCGCATACTCCTCGGGAAACTCCTCGATCAATCGACGGGCCACCACGCCAAGATCATGCATGCTCATGCGATGATTGGGGTCGGGCCAGCCCGAGGCATTGGCGAAGGTGGAGTCCGTCATGCCCAGGGCGCGGGCGCGCTCGGTCATCTGGCGGGCAAACGCCTCTTCGCTGCCGGCAAGCCCTTCAGCCACCACGACGCAGGCATCGTTGCCCGAGTTGATGATGATGCCGTGGATCAGGTCGCGCACCGACGGACGGTCCTGTTCATTCAGGAACATGGTCGAGCCGCCCATCGCGCGCGCCTTCGAGGACACCGCAAAGGTCGTGTCCATCGTCACGCGTCCATCCTTCAATGCCTCGAACAGCATGTTCAACGTCATCAGCTTGGACATCGACGCCGGCGGCAGGGGGGTGTGGGCGTTCTTGTCCATCAGGACAGTTTGGGTGGTGGCATCATAAACCCAGGCGGCCGTCGCGCTGGTATCAAAGGCTTGCGCCGGAAGGGCAAGCAGCGCCGCGAGGGCGAAGGTCAGGCGGGACAGCATGGCGGAACCTTCCTTTCCACGTCGGGGTCAGCGGGAAACGAAATAGGCATCGGCAAAGCCCAGATCCTTGACTTTCTTCATCAGCGCCTCGCGTTCGGCGGCGCTGTTGGCCGGGCCGGCAACAACGCTCCAATAGGGTTTGCCGTTGCTTGTTTCCTTGCGCACAGAGGCGGGAGCGCCGGCCTTTTTCACCATCGCGGCGGCGCGATCGGCATTCTCCTCGACGCTGAAGATCCCCAGCTGGATCAAGGATTGGCCACCTGACGCGGGCGCGGGCGGTGCCGCGGCGGGTGCCGGTGCGGCGAGGGGGGCCGATGTGATGG
>JBGSQL010000421.1:0-26340 GCA_041738105.1 Rhodobacter sp.
CCGCCACGCGGGCGGCCTTCTCGGCCGGCAGGGCGCCGGCCGTCCAGTCCTCGATCCCGAGGCGCCCCGCCAGATCGGCCACGGGCCCGTCCGAATCGCCAGAGATCAGGACCACCCGCTTGCCCTGCGATTTCAGCAACGCGACCGCTGCTTCGGCCCCTGGCCGCAGGCGGTCGGCAAAGGCAAAGGCATGGGTCGTGCCATCGGGTCGAGCAAGATAGGTGGCCGTCACGTCGAGCGGCTCTGCCCCCACCCAGCCTGCGCGCCCCAGCCGCACCCGCGCGCCCTGCCAGATGCCTTCTACGCCATAGCCCGGCACCTCGTGCAGATCCGTGACAGCGGCGGCGGGGATCCCCGCAGCGGTTGTCGCTGCCGCAAGGGCGAGCGCCAGCGGATGTGAAGATCCCTGCGCAAGACCGGCCGCCAGCGCCAGATCCTCGGGCGCGGCCACCGTCAGGTCGACAGGCTCGGGCGTGCCCAGCGTCAGCGTGCCGGTCTTGTCAAACACCACGGTATCGACCTCGGCCAGCCGTTCAAGCGCCGTGCCATGCTTGATCAGCAACCCCTTGCGAAACAGCTTGCCGCTGGCGGCGGTGACAACGGCGGGCACGGCCAGACCCAGGGCACAGGGGCAGGTGATGATCAGCACCGCCGCCGAGATGTTGATGGCGACGCGCACATCCCCGCCCGTCAGCCACATCCACACAGCGAACGCCCCGAACGACAGCAGATGCACGCCCGGCGAATAGAGCCGCGCCGCGCGATCGGCCAAAGACGTGTAGCGCGTCTTGGCATTCTCGGCGATGGCCACGAGATCGGCCATCCTGTGCAACGAGCTGTCCTTGCCCGCCGCCGTTACCCGCAGTGTCAGGGGGCCGGTCAAGTTCACCTCGCCCGCGCTGACGATACTGCCAGGGCCAGCAAAGGCGGGCAGGCTTTCCCCGGTCAGCAAGGCGCGATCGACCTCGCTTGTGCCGTCCGTGACCACACCGTCCACCGGCATCCGTCCGCCCGGCCGTACCCGCACCAGCGCGCCCGCCACCACCTCGCTGATCGGCACGATCACCTCGGTGCCATCGACGATCACCGTTGCACGCGGCACTTCCAGCGCCGCCAGTTCTTCGGCCGCAGATCGCGCGACCGCCCGCGTGCGATGATCAAGATAGCGGCCCGCCAGCAGGAAGAAGGTCAGCATCACGGCCGCATCGAAATAGGCGTGATCGCCCGACTGCGTCGTTTCATAAAGCGAGATGGCCGAGGCGAGGATAATGGCCAGCGAGATCGGCACATCCATCCCCAGCCGCCGCGCCTTCAGGCTGGCCCAGGCATTGCGAAAGAACGGCTGACCGGCAAAGATGACGGTAGGAATGGCGATCGACGCCGAAATCCAGTGGAACATGTCGCGCGTCACGCCATCGGCGCCCGACCAGACGGCGACCGACAGCAGCATCACGTTCATCATCGAAAAGCCCGCGACGCCAAGCCGCATCAGCAACTCTCGCCCCTGTCGGTCCGTCTCTGTTGTCGAGAGCAGGCCCGCGTCAAGCTCGTGCGCCTCATAGCCCAGCCGATCGAGAACGCCGATCAGCAGTTCGGCCGTAACCTCGGGCTCGGCGTCCACGCTGACGCGGCGTTGGGTCAGGTTCACGCGTGCGGATCGGACCCCCGGCACCTTGGCCAGACCGCCCTCGACCGTGGACATGCAGACCGCGCAATGGGCGGTCGGCAAGGACAGCACCAGTCTGGCGCCCGGAGTGGCCGCCTCGGCCGCACGCCGCGCCGCCGGCACTGCCGCACAGGCAGGACATGCCGAAAGCGGTGCGTCGAGGCGCGACAGCGCAGACATCGCGTTAACCTTTCACGAACAGGTCGCGGCGCTGACGAAAGATCGTGCCGTCAGGGGCCACGGCCTCGACCTTGAGCATCCATTTGCCCGGGGAAAGCGCGAGCGGCGCGCGAAAGGCCCCGTTGCTCAGGCCGAATTCCGGCCACTGGTCATCTTTGGCCTCGGTCGGGCGACCGACAAGCACGCTGAGCGACTCAACTGGCGCAGGTCGCCCAGAAGCATCGGTGAAGACAAGCTGCAGCGCCTCGGACGCGTGATCGTATTCGGCGGCAAGTTCCCAGCCCAGCGATTTCTGCGCCGCGCGTTCGGCATCCCAGGTCTGGCTGGCAACGTAGGAGTTCTTCACCTCCAGCCCCGGAAAGGTCGAGATTGCCTGCCACGCCATCACCAGATTGACCGCGATGATGACCCCGAACGCACCGACAGCGATCGCCAGCACCTTGCGCCCGGTCAGTTCGGCCATCTCAATTGCCCTTCCCGTTGAAGATCGTGTCGTGCCAGACCCGATCATTCGAGGACGTGTCCACGATCCAGAGCCGCAGATCCGTGCGGTTGGCGAGGGCCGCGTCCGTTCCGGCCGGGGCGGTGACGTAGATCCGCTGCGTCATGGTCTCGTTCGCCGGAACCGTGATGGTCGTGTCGGGGTGGCCCTCGGCGGCGATGTTCAGCCGGGCCGAGGAGGTGAGCGTCAGCAGAAAATCGCGATCCTCGCCCAGTTTGTTGCGCAACCTGATGTCATAGGTGTTGCGGATCGTGCCGTCCGACAGGGTCACGAACGTCGGATTGCGCACTGGTGACACGCTGACATCAATGTCCGAGCGCAGGAACAAGGCGACCACAAGTGCCACGCCAACGCCCAGCCAAAGTGCGGTGTAGATCATCGTCCGGGGGCGGAACACATGGCGCCAAACCGATTTCGGCTTTGCCCCCGTGCGCTCTGCCGCCTCGTCCGTCAGGGCGAGATAACCGATCAGGTCACGCGGCTTGCCGATCTTGTCCATCACATCGTTGCAGGCGTCGATGCACAGCGCGCAAGTAATGCAGGCGAGTTGCTGGCCATTGCGGATGTCGATGCCCATCGGGCAGACGTTGACGCAGGCCATGCAGTCGATGCAATCGCCCTGGCCCTCTGGCACCTCGCCCTTGTGCAGTTTGCCGCGCGGCTCGCCTCGCCATTCGCGATAGGCGACTGTCAGCGAATCTTCATCAAGCATCGCCGCCTGGATCCGTGGCCAGGGGCAGGCGTAGATGCAGATCTGTTCCCGCGCGAAGCCGCCAAAGGCGAAGGTCGTCATCGTCAGGACGAACATGGTGATGTAGGCGACCGCCGGGGCCTCGAAGGCCAGCAACTGGCGCAGCAGCGTCGGCGCATCAGTGAAGTAGAACACCCAGGCGCCGCCGGTGGCCAGGCCGATCAGGAACCAGACGGTCCACTTGATCGCCCGCTTGCGCACCTTTTCCGCATCCCAGCCCTGCCGATGCAGGCGGATCCGCGCGTTTCGATCGCCCTCGATCCAGCGTTCGACTAGAATGAACAGATCTGTCCACACGGTTTGCGGGCAGGCGTATCCACACCACACCCGCCCCAGCGCCGAGGTGAACAGGAACAGCCCAAGCCCTGCCATGATCAGCAGGCCGGCGACGAAATAGAACTCGTGCGGCCAGATCTCGATCATGAAGAAGAAGAACCGCCGCCCGCCCATGTCGATCAACACCGCCTGATCCGGAAGATGCGGGCCACGGTCCCAGCGAATCCACGGGGTGATGTAGTAGATCCCCAGCGTCACCGCCATGATCCACCACTTCAGCGAACGGAACTTGCCTTTGACGCGGCGCGGAAAAATCGGCTCGCGCGCGGCATAAAGGCTTTCCGGTTGGCTGTCTTGGGATGTCACAATCTCTCTCCGCTGGACAGGGGCGCCAGCTGCCTTGCGTCGAAGACCTTGACGCAATCCTTCGCCGAATGACATTGGCCGGACTGTCGCAGCCCGGCCAACTATCCTGTCGAATAGTAGTTACTCGCCGCCACCAAGCCCATGCACATAGACTGCGACCGACCGGATGTCGGCCTCGCTCAGCCGGGCGTTCCAGTTCGGCATCACGCCAAAGCGGGCATTGACGACCGTATAGGTCAACGAGTCCACATCGCCACCGTACAGCCAGATCGCATCGGTCAGGTTCGGCGCACCCTGCGTGCGGTCGCCGGTGCCGTCGTCCATGTGACAAGCCGCACAGTTCTCGGCAAAGACCGCTGCACCCTCGGTTGCCAGCGCGGCGTCATGCTCTTGCCCCGAGATGGCTAGGACATGCTGAACGACGGCGTCAATCTGGGCCGGTTCCAGCAGTTCGTCGCGTCCGAAGGACGGCATCATCGAATAGCGCGCCTCGTCGCTGGTGGTGTTGCGGATGCCATGCGTGATGGTGGTGTGGATATCCTCCATCGCGCCGCCCCAGAGCCAGTCATCGTCCAGCAGGTTGGGATAGCCGGCCGCCTGAACCCCGGCCGCTCCGGAGCCGTGGCACTGCGAGCAGTTGGTGCGGAACACGGCAGCCCCCGCCGAGGTGGCGAATTGCACAAGCTCGGGATCGTTCAGGATTTCGGGCAGTTCGGCCTCGACCAGTCGGGCGCGGATCGGTGCGTTTGCCTCTTCAAAGCGCGCAATGTCCGCAGCGACATTGGCGCGGGTGGAAAACCCCAGCGTGCCGGGCGTCGCCTGCGTGGCCAGGGGCCAGGCCGGGAAGAAGATCGTGTAGACCAACGCCCAGGCGATGCAGGCATAGAACGTCCACAGCCACCAGCGCGGCAACGGGTTGTTCAGCTCTTGGATCCCGTCCCAGCTGTGGCCAGTGGTCCCGACCTCGCCGGGGGCGTGTTTCTTCGGTGCGCTCATTGGGTCGTTTCCTTCGAGCCGGTCCTCGGGATCTGTCGCCCCTCGGGTTTCGTTTCATTGCGGAAAATGGACTGCGCGGCTTCGTCATGAACCTTGCGGCTACCTGGCCGGAAGGCCCAGACGATGATCCCCACGAAGACCAAGGTCAGCACCAGAAGCATCCAGCTGTCCGCGAACTGACGCAGCAGGGTGTAAGTTTCCATCCTGGCCCCCTACCGGCTGACGACGGGCGTATAGGTCGAGAAATCAACCATCGTGCCCAGCACTTGAAGATACGCGATCAGGGCATCCATTTCAGACACGCCCTCTGCGCCATCGAAATTGCGGATGTTCAGCTTTTCATAGCGCTCTTCCAGGCCTGCCGTATCGCCGTCCGGATCAGCCTGCGCGCGGAAATCGGTGACCGCATTCTCGATCTGCTCATCCGAATAGGGAACACCGACGACCCGGTTCGTCCGCATCACGTCGGCGATGTAGCGCCCGTCGATCTGCGTGTTGGCCAGGAAGGCGTATTTCGGCATCACCGATTCGGGCACGACCGATTGCGGGCTCATCAGGTGATCCACGTGCCAGTCGTCGGAGTAGCGGTTGCCAACCCGGGCCAGGTCTGGCCCGGTTCGCTTTGACCCCCATTGGAACGGATGGTCATATTTCGATTCCGCCGCCAGCGAGTAGTGCCCGTAGCGTTCCACCTCGTCGCGCATCGGGCGGATCATCTGGCTGTGGCAGACATAACAGCCTTCACGGACGTAGATATCGCGGCCCGCCAGTTCCAGCGGCGTGTAGGGCCGCACCCCTTCAACATCCTCGATCGTATTCTCGAGGTAGAACAGCGGCACGATCTGTACCAGCCCCCCGATCGAGACCACCAGAAAGCTCAGCACCAGCAACAGCGTGGCGTTGGTTTCGATGGCCTTGTGTTTGTCAAGAAACGCCATGGTTCCCTCCGGTCATTCAGCGGGAACAGCCGCGCCCAGCGGGGATTTCTCGCCCACCGAGGTCACGGTTTTCCACAGGTTGTAACACATGATCAGTGCGCCCGAGAGGAACATCACCCCACCCAGCGCCCGCACGACGTACATCGGGAACTTGGCAGCAACGGTGTCGGCAAAGGCGTTGACGAGGAAGCCGTTGGCATCCACTTCGCGCCACATCAGGCCCTCCATGATACCGGTCACCCACATCGACGAGGCGTAAAGCACGATCCCGATCGTGGCGAGCCAGAAGTGCCAGCTGACCAGTTGCAGACTGTAGAGCCGCTCACGGTTCCACAGGCGCGGCACGAGGAAGTAGAGCGCGCCGAAGGTGATCATGCCGTTCCAGCCCAGTGCACCAGAGTGCACATGGCCGATCGTCCAGTCGGTGTAGTGGCTGAGCGAGTTGACCGACCGGATCGACATCATCGGGCCTTCGAACGTGGACATGCCGTAGAAGCCGACCGACACCACCATCATCCGGATGATCGGATCGGTGCGCAGCTTGTCCCAGGCCCCCGACAGTGTCATCAGGCCGTTGATCATACCGCCCCAGGACGGCATCCAGAGCATGATCGAGAACACCATGCCCAGCGTCGAGGCCCAGTCAGGCAGCGCGGTGTAGTGCAGGTGGTGCGGGCCCGCCCAGATGTAGAGGAAGATCAATGCCCAGAAGTGGATGATCGACAGCTTGTAGCTGAAGACCGGCCGTTCGGCCTGCTTCGGCACGAAATAGTACATCATCCCAAGGAAGCCTGCGGTCAGGAAGAAGCCAACCGCGTTGTGGCCGTACCACCACTGCACCATCGCATCCTGAACGCCGGAAAACACCTGAACCGACTTCGAGCCGAAGATCGAGACGGGGATCGACAGGTTGTTGAAGATATGCAGCATCGCGACGGTCACGATGAAGGCCAGGTAGAACCAGTTGGCCACGTAGATGTGGGGTTCCTTGCGCTTGATGATCGTCCCGAGGAACACCGCGAGGTAGGCGACCCAGACGACTGTCAACCACCAGTCAATGTACCATTCCGGCTCGGCGTACTCTTTCGATTGAGTTGCCCCAAGCAGGTATCCGGTGGCGGCAAGCACGATGAACAGGTTGTAGCCCCAGAACACGAACCAGCCAAGATTGCCGCCCCACAGCCGGGCCGCGCTGGTGCGTTGCACGACATAGAACGACGTCGCGATCAGCGCGTTGCCCCCGAAGGCAAAGATCACGGCTGACGTATGCAGCGGCCGCAGCCTGCCAAAGTTTCCGAAAGGCTGAAGAAACTCGAAGTTGAGCGACGGAAACGCCAGTTGGAACGCGATGAAGGTGCCGACGAGAAAGCCGGTGACGCCCCAGAACGCGGTTGCGATCACGCCGTACCTGATCACACCATCCATATACTCGTCACTTCGCGTGACCGGTTGCGGGTCACCAATGTGACGCACCGTCCACAGGAACATGCCGCCCGCGACCAGCATGATGATCATCGCGTGGACCATGTAAGCCAGATCGCGCGCATAGTTCGCCGCGATCGCGGCGCAGAGCGCCACGACCCCCAACAAGGCAAGTTTTATGTAATCCCACATCTCGCGTCCCTTCGTCTTCTTTCCCGCACGCCACCGGAAACTGTGCCCGAGCGACAGGATTTTGGCTTTTGCGCTTCTGCGGGCTTTTGCCCGAAGCCGCCTTGATCCATGTCAACCAACTGTGGTGAGTGCTTTGACCTGCGTCAATGCGGCAGTCCGACCCAAGCGGCAGGGTGTCACGTGCGCAATGCCAACGGAGTGCGGAACATGACCTACAAGACCCTTCTGACCATCTTGACGGATGTGAGCGAAGTGAAGCCGACGCTCGACGCCGCAATCCGGATCGCGGCAGAGCAAGACGCGCATCTCGAAGTGCTGTCGCTGGGCCTCGACCGGCTGCAGATCGGCTATTCCTATGTGGGAAGCGCCGTTGCGCTGGCGCAGATGTCGGTAGAGCGCGCGATGGAGGACGCCTCAACCCTCGACACCGAGGCGAAGGAGATTCTTGCCAAGCAGAACATCCTGTGGAGTTCCGAAGGTGTCGTTGCCCAGATGGGCGGCATCGCACCCCTTGTCGCCTTGCGCGCCCGTGTGTGTGATCTGGTGGTGCTGCCGCAACCCTACGGCAAGGACAGGCCGCCCGAGGCCGAAGCCGTACTGGAGGCGGCCTTGTTCGATGCGGGCGCCCCGGTGCTGCTGCTGCCGGCGTCAGGCCTTCCGGCCACGATGGGCAAGCGTATCGTCATCGCATGGAACCAGGGGCGCGAGGCGATCATGGCCATTCGTGCAAGCCTGCCGCTGCTGAAGGCAGCCGAAGTCGTGAACATTGCAGTGATCGACCCGCCGGCCTCCAGCCCGGATCGGTCGGATCCCGGCGGGATGTTGTGCCAGATGCTCGTGCGGCATGGCGTAAGGGCCGAGGTTTCCGTTCTTGCGCGCAGCCTGCCCCGTGTCTCGGATGTCCTGAAGCGGCATGTCCGCGACCTGAATGCCGATCTGCTGGTGATGGGGGCCTACGGCCATTCCCGGCTGCGCGAGGCAATCGTCGGCGGGGCCACCCGTGACATGCTGGAAGAAGCCGAAGTGCCGGTTCTGCTCGCGCACTGACGCACCGCGCAGACGTTGGGCTGGTGGCAGCACCCGCCCGCGTCGGTGTGGAAAGGGGTGATGCCCGATTTGTTCGCGCGATCGGTCAGACGAGAAAACCGCCGTCGCCATCGTCGGCGGCTTCTTCCAGCAACCGGCCGATATCGGGCACCGATACCCGTCGGTTGCCTTCCAGCGCGATGACCTGATCCTTCTTCAGTGCCGACATCTGCCGGCTGACCGTTTCCAGAGTCAGGCCCAGGTAATCTGCCATCTGCTCGCGCGTGAGCGGAAGATCGAATACCAAGCCCTCGGATCTTCCCGCCGGGTGCAGTGCCGCGTCACGCCGCGCGATGATTGCAAGAAGGCTGGCGATCTTCTCGCGGGCGGTCTTGCGCCCCAACAGCAGCATCCATTCGCGCGCCGCATCCAGTTCGTCCAGCGTCATCTCCAGCAGGCGCTGGCTGATGTGGGGCGTACTCAGGATCATCTCTTCGAACGGCTTGCGCCGAAAGCAGCACATCACAAGATCGGTCGTCGCGGTCACGTCATATGTGGCCACCTGTCGCCCAGGGCGACCCACGAAATCGGAAGGCAGCAGAAGACCGACCATCTGCCGACGGCCATCCTCCATTGTCTGGGTCAACGTGGCCACACCCGAGACGACCGAGGCCACGAAATCCATCCGGTCGCCCGACCAGATGATGGACTGCCCGGCCTGAAAGCTGCGGTAGTACTTGACCTGTTCGAGGCGATCCAGCTCGTCTGCCTCGCACCGCGCACAGACCGCACGGTGCCGGATAGGACAGCCATCGCAATCCTGCGTATGGAGTATGGGTTGCTGGAATGCCATACGTTCACCCGGTTTGATTTACATCAAGGACAACACTAAGTGTCAGTTTCACGTTACAGGAATGGACACGCACTCGCAACTCACCCGCCTTGGTCTCTTTGATGCGCGCGTACCGCGCTATACGAGCTATCCCACCGCACCGCATTTCGGCTCATCCGTCGGGCCGACAGAGTTCGGCGCATGGATCGAAGCGATCCCGAACGGTGCGGAAATCTCGCTCTATATCCACGTGCCCTTCTGCCGAAGGTTGTGCTGGTTCTGTGCCTGCCGGACTCAGGGCACGACCAGCGCCGATCCGGTCATCGCCTACGTCCAGACCCTGCGGCAAGAGATTGCATTGCTTGGCGAACGGCTGGCGCCGGGCGTTCGCCTGAAGCGTCTGCATTGGGGCGGCGGCACCCCCACACTGTTGCCCGCCGATCTGATCCGAAGCCTGGCCGAGGCGATTTTCGCGGTCGCTCCGATGGCCGAGGACGGGGAATTCTCGGTCGAGATTGATCCGAACGAAATCGACGAAGCCCGCCTTGATGCCCTTGCCGCAGCCGGGATGACCCGCGCGTCGATCGGCGTTCAGGATTTCGATCCCGAGATCCAGCAGACCATCGGCCGGATCCAGGGCTATGATCTGACGCGCGACGTAGCCGAGATGATTCGCGCCCGCGGCATATCCAGCCTGAATGCCGACATCCTTTATGGCCTGCCGCATCAATCGCCCCGCCGGATTACCGAATCGGTTCAGAAGCTGCTCAGCCTGTCACCCGATCGTGTCGCGCTTTACGGTTATGCGCATGTGCCGTGGATGTCGCGGCGCCAGCAAATGATCCCATCAGACGCGATCCCGAGCCCGGAAGAGCGTCTGCGCCTGTTCGAAACGGCGCGGCGGCTGTTCCTGTGGGACGGTTACTCGGAAATCGGCATCGACCATTTCGCCCGCCCCGAAGACGGGCTGGCAAAGGCGCAAGCGGCTGGTCGCTTGCGGCGCAACTTCCAGGGTTATACCGATGACGCGGCCCCGGTGTTGATCGGGCTTGGCGCGTCGTCGATCTCGCGCTTTCCCCAAGGCTATGCCCAGAACGCAAGCGGCACATCCGACCACACCAAGGCGATCCGCGCCGGGCAGTTCTCGACCCACAAGGGTCACGCCTTCGCCGGCGAAGATCTGCTGCGCGCCCGGATCATCGAAGCGTTGATGTGCGATTTTCGTGTCAGCAGGGCAGAGTTGCTGCGCGATTTCGACACGACGCCCGAGCGGATCGACGCGCTTTTCTCGACAGCAGCCAAGGCCTATGCGCCGTTCTTCCGGGTAACGTCAGAGGGCGCCACCATTGCGCCCGAGGGCCATCCCCTGACACGGATGATCGCGCAGTCCTTTGACGCCTACGACGCCTCCCGCGCCAGGCACAGCGCGGCTGTCTGACGGGGCTATTGCCGGGCGTAACGCTCGACAAAGGCCACCATTCGCGGCAGGCAATCACGCAGCGCGTACTCTGCCTTGATGGTCGCACGCGCTGCGGTGCGCAGAGGCTGGAACCGGTCCGGATCGGCAAGCGCCTCGGTCAGTGCCGCCACCCAGCCGGGCGCATCAAAGAAATCAACCAGCCGGCCGTTCTTGTTGTCTGCGATGACCTCTTGGACCGGCGCTGTCCGTGATCCGACGACAAGCGCGCCCGCCGCCATCGCTTCCAGCATCGACCAGCTCAACACGAACGGATAGCTCAGATAGGCATGCACGCGACTGACCTGCATCAGCCGCACAAGATCGTCATGCGGCAGTCGCCCAAGGAAATGCACCCGGTTCAGATCGAGCGTGGGACCAACCTCATCCAGAAGGCGCTGTTTCCAGGTGCTGCCACCTGCTGGGGCGGGGCCATAGCTTGTCCCCTCACCCCCGACGACCACCACCTGGGCCTGCGGGCGTGCCGCCAGAACGGCGGGCAGCGCGCGGCAGAAGACGTGCCAGCCGCGGTAGGGTTCCAGGTTGCGATTGACGAAGGTCAGCACCTCGTCGCCGGCGCGCAGCACCCGGCCCGAGGGCAGCGTGAGGCTGGCTTGCGGACCGGGCGCGATCCGATCCGTGTCGATGCCATCATGGATCACCTCGATCATGCGGCGCACTGCGGGGGGGAAAGTGCTGGCCTGCCAGCGCGTCGGCGCCACACCCGCATCCGCATGCAGCAGCGCCTGCCCCAGATGCGCCGCACGCGCCTGCGCGATCATCGTCGCCTCAAGCCCGGGCGTCTGGAACTCGGGGTCGAAGCCTATGTCACGCCCCGTCCCGCGATAGTAGAACTCGGCATAGATCAGAAGCGCCGCCTCGGGCCAGATCTCTTTCAGGAACAAGGTCTCGCCCCAGCCGGAATGGCCTAGGATCACATCGGGGCGGTAGCCCCGGTCGCGCAGGTGTGCCGCCGCGCGCGCGACGGCAACGCCACGGTCGCTGACCTGGGTGTAGTTGCGGCCCAGCCGGGTCGCGCCGGGATCGACCGGCGGCGGCGAAAAACGATACCGCGCAACGGGAATGCCGGCGGGTCGGGGATTTGCCGCGTCAGTCAGCGCCAGACACTCATGACCCCGTTGCACCAGCGCCGGGGCCAGGTGCAGGAACTGGCCCGGAAAGTTCTGATGGACGAAGAGGATCTTCAAGACCGCCTCCGGATCTCAAGGCCAGCCGTCATGCGCCAGAGGCAACCTGCGGCGCAGTCCCGAAGGCGGCCGTCAGCAGGGCGCGGGTATAGTCGTTTCGCGGCGCGTCGAACACGTCGGCGCCCTCCTCTACCACGTCGCCGTCCTTCATCACGATCACCTTGTGCGACAGGGCGCGCACCACGCGCAGATCATGGCTGATGAAGATGTAGGCCAGCCCCCACTTGCGCTGAAGATGGCGCAGCAGATCGACGATCTGCACCTGCACCGTCATGTCGAGCGCGCTTGTCGGTTCATCCAGCACCACCAGTTTCGGGCGCAGGATCATGGCGCGCGCGATCGCCACGCGTTGCCGTTGCCCGCCCGAGAACTCGTGCGGATAGCGCCCCATCATCGCGGGGTCGAGCCCGACCTCGGCCATGATCTCGGCCACCATCTCGCGCTGGTTGCGACCACGCTCCACCCCGTGGACGCCCAGACCTTCCGCGATGATCTGCTCGACCGTCATGCGCGGGCTGAGGCTGCCGAACGGATCCTGAAAGACGATCTGCAGGTCGCGGCGCAAATCGCGCAGCGCGCGGCCCTGCCGGTGCTGCAGATCCTGCCCAAGAAAGACCACCGGCCCGGTCGAGGGGATAAGCCGCAGGATCGCCAGCGCCAGCGTCGTCTTGCCCGACCCGCTTTCGCCGACGACGCCCAGCGTTTCGCCAGCGCGCACGGTGACGGTGGCGTTGTTCACCGCCTTCACATGGCCCACGGTGCGGCGCAAAAGGCCCGCCGTGATCGGAAACCACACGCGCAGACCTTCGGTTCGCACGATCTCGGCGGCATCCGGGGCGACCGGATCGGGCCGGCCCGTCGGCTCGGCCGCAAGCAGCTTTTGGGTATAGGCATGGGCGGGTGCAGCAAAGATCGCGTCCGTCGTGCCCTGCTCGACGATCTCGCCGCCCTGCATCACGCAGACCCGATCGGCGATCCGGCGCACGATGCCCAGGTCATGCGTGATGAACAGCAGGCTTAACCCTTCGATCCGCTTCAAGTCGGCCAGCAGGTCCAGGATCTGCGCCTGGATCGTCACGTCGAGCGCGGTTGTCGGTTCGTCCGCGATCAGCAGATCCGGCCCGTTGGCCAGTGCCATCGCGATCATCACGCGCTGGCGCTGACCCCCCGACAATTCGTGCGGATAGGCGCCCAGCCGGCTTTCACCATCCCGGATGCCGACCTTGTGCAGCAACTCGATGATCCGTGCCCGCGCAGCGTCACCCACCAGCCCCTGATGCAGGGCCAGGCTTTCGCCCAACTGCTTTTCGATGGTGTGCAGTGGGTTCAGGCTGGTCATCGGCTCTTGAAAGATGAAGCTGATGTCGTTGCCGCGCACCCGGCGCAGGCCCGGCTCATCGGCGCCGACCATTTCGCGCCCGGCGTAAAGGATGGATCCGGTCACCTCGGCGCTATCGGGCAAAAGGCCCACGGTCGCCAGCGCGGTAACCGACTTGCCCGACCCGCTCTCACCGACCAGCGCCACCGTTTCACCCTTGCCGACCGAGAAGCCGACCTTGCGCACGGCGTCGATCACCCGGCCATCCTGCCGGAACCGCACCGACAGATCCTTCACCACAAGCACGCTCATCGCCCCGGCCTCATCGGAAGGTCTTTCGCGGGTCGAAGGCATCGCGCACGCCCTCAAAGATGAAAACCATCAGGCTGAGCATGATCGCGAAGGCAAAGAAGGCGGTGAACCCCAGCCAGGGTGCCTGCAGGTTCTGCTTGGCCTGCAAGGTCAACTCACCCAGGGACGGCGAGGATGAGGGCAGACCGAATCCCAGGAAATCAAGCGCGGCCAGCGAGCCGATCGTGCCGGTGATGATGAACGGCAGCATTGTCAGGGTCGCAACCATTGCATTGGGCAGCACATGGCGCAGCATGATGACCGGGTTCGACACGCCCAGCGCGCGGGCGGCACGGACGTATTCAAAGTTCCGGGCACGCAGGAACTCGGCGCGCACCACGCCAACCAGCGCGGTCCAGCCGAACAGCACCATCAACCCCACCAGCAGCCAGAAGTTCATCTGCCAGATCGCCGCCACGATGATGATGACGTACAGGCTGGGTGTTGATCCCCACAACTCGATCACCCGCTGAAAGATCAGATCGGTCAGCCCGCCGAAATAGCCCTGCACTGCGCCCGCCGCGATGCCGATGGCCGAGGTCAACGCCGTCACGATCAGCGCGAAGGCCACCGACAGCCGGAAGCCGTAGATCACCCGCGCCAGCACGTCGCGCGCGGTATCGTCCGTCCCCAGCCAGTGCTGCGCATCGGGCGCCGACGGCGCGGTGCCTTGGATGTCGTTCACTGTGTCATAGCTGAACGGGATCGGTGGCCAGAGGATCCAGCCCACCTGAACAGGCTCACCCGCCGCCGTGCCGCTGGCGCGGGCCTCGGCCAGAACGCCTGCCGGATCGTCCCAGCAGGCCTGCGAGCCGCCCGCAACGATCAGGCACTGCACCTCGACATCGCGATAGACCGCCTCGGTCTGGAAATCACCGCCAAAGGCCGTTTCGGGATAGAAGTTCCAGATCGGCAGAAAGATCTGGCCCTTGTGGCGGATCAACAGCGGCTTGTCGTTCGCCAGCACCTCGGCAAACAGCGACAGCCCGAACAGCAGCGCAAACGCCATCAGCGACCAGTAGGCCCGCCGGTTCGCACGAAAGTTTCGCCAGCGCCGCTGGTTCAGCGGGGAAAGCCGCATCAGCCACGCCTTTCAAAATCAATCCGGGGGTCGATCCAGACATACATCAGGTCCGACAGAATCCCCACGACAAGACCCAGCAGGCCGAAGAAGAACAGCGTCCCGAAGATCACCGGATAGTCCCGCGCCACAGCTGCCTCGAACCCCAGCCGGCCCAAACCATCCAGCGAAAAGATCGTCTCGATGATCAGGCTGCCGCCAAAGAACACACTGACGAAGACCGATGGGAAGCCCGCAATCACGATCAGCATCGCGTTGCGAAAGATGTGGCCATACAGAACACGCCCCTCGGTCAGGCCCTTGGCGCGGGCCGTCATGACGTACTGTTTCTTGATCTCTTCCAGAAAGCTGTTCTTCGTCAGCAACGTCAGGGTCGCGAAGGCCGAGATCGTCGAGGCCACGACCGGCAGTGTAATGTGCCAGAAGTAGTCGCCAACCTTGCCCAGCAGGGACAGCTCTTCCCAATTGTCGGATGTCAGCCCCCGCAGCGGAAACCACTGCCAGTAAGACCCGCCAGCGAAAAGCACGAGGAGCAGGATCGCGAACAGGAAACCGGGGATCGCATAGCCCACGATGATCGCGCCGCTGGTCCAGGTGTCGAAACTGGTGCCGTCCCGCACCGCCTTGCGGATGCCCAGGGGGATCGAGACCAGATAGGCGATCAGCGTGGACCAAAGGCCCAGCGAGATCGACACCGGCATCTTTTCAAGCACAAGATCGACCACGCTGATCGAGCGGAAGTAGCTTTCGCCAAAATCGAAGCGCAGATAGTTGCCCATCATGTTCAGGAACCGTTCGAGCGGCGGCTTGTCAAAGCCGAACTGGCGCTCGAGGTCGGCGATGAATTCTGGCGGCAACCCGCGCGAGCCGATATAGCGCTCGTCTCCGGCGCCCGCCGCCTCGATCCCCGAACCGGCATCGCCGCCTGCGCCTGCGATGTTCTGGAACACATCGCCGCCCCCTTCGAGGCGGGCAAGCACCTGCTCGATCGGCCCTCCGGGCACAAATTGCGTCAGCGTGAAATTGATCACCATGATCCCGACAAGCGTCGGGATGATCAGCAGCAATCGACGAAGGATGTAGGCGCCCATATCAGCGCAATGCGCCCTGCTCTTTCATGAGACCGAGTTTTGCGTCATCCGACCACCAAAGTCCATCGCCCCGCGAAAACGGTGGCTGACGCTCGGGCTTGCCAAACACATCCCAGTAGGCGACCAGATACTTGCCGCTGTACCAGTTTGGCACCCAGATCCGCTTGTGCCGCAACACCCGGTCCAGCGCCCGCGCGCGCGTGTCCAGTTCTGCGCGTGTCTTCGACTGAACGACGCGCTCGATCAGTTCATCCACCACCGGATCGGCGATGCCCGACAGGTTGACCGATCCCGGCACAGTGGCGGATTCGGTCGAAAAGAACTGCCGCAACTCGATCGACGGTCTGAACGACATGGTGAACCGCCCCGGCACCAGATCATAGTCGAAATCCTTCTGCCGCTGCTGCATCTGCGCCGCGTCGATCCGGGTGAACCGCGCGTCGATCCCGATCCGGCGCAGGTTCGAGACGTAGGGGTTCAACACCCGCTCAAAGGCGGCGCTGTCGTCGATCAACTCGACACTCAGCGTCTCTCCATTGGCGTTGCGCCGCAGGCCGTCGGCGCCCACGGCCCAGCCCGCCTCGTCCAACAACGCCGAGGCGCGGCGCATGTTGCCGCGATCAAGCTGGGTCTTGCCGCTGACCGGCGGCACCTCGGCAGGCTCGGAAAAGACCTCGGGGGGCAGGCGGTCGCGAAACTCTTCCAGAACCGCCAACTCGTCCCCTTCCGGCACACCGTCAGCCTGCATCGGCGTGTTTTCAAAGAAGCTGTCGGTCCGGCTGTAAAGGCCGTAAAACAGCGTCTCGTTCGTCCATTCGAAGTTGAACATCAGGCCGATCGCCTCGCGCACACGGGGATCGGCAAATTTCTCGCGCCGCAGGTTGAACCAAAAGCCTTGCGTGCCCGACGGCGTGTTGTCGGCCAGTTCCTCGCGCTTGACCCAGCCCTTTGCGACGGCAGGAAAGTCATAGCCGGTTGCCCAGTTGATCGAGGTAAACTCCTGATGGAACAGATACCCACCGGCCTTGAACGCCTCGAAGGCCGCCGTTCGATCCGCGAAGTATTCGTAAACATAGCAATCGAAATTGGCTGAACCTACGTTCACCGGCAGATCCTTGCCCCAGTAATCGGGGTTGCGGCAATACTCGATCGACCGGCCCGGATCTGCGGCCTTTACAACGAATTGGCCCGACCCGACCGGGGGCACCATCGTCGACTCCTCGAAGGGCACCGTATCGTAGTAGTGCCTTGGCAGGATCGAAAGCCCCCCTGCCAGAGCCGGAAGGTCGCGGGTCGAGGCCCCGGCGCGGAAGGTGAACTTGACCCGGTGGGGGCCCAACGCCTCAACCGTCTCGATATCCTTCAGCACGATCTTGTAGCTTGGCGCGCCCTTTTCCAGCAGCACCGCATGGGTAAAGACCACATCCTCTGCCGTGATCGGCACACCATCGGAAAAGGTCGCTTCGGGGCGCATGTTGAAAATGACCCAGCTGCGATCCTCGGGATACTCGACGCTGGACGCGATCAGGCCATAGGCACTGTCCGGCTCGTCCGGTGCCCCGCTTAGCAGGCTGTCATAGAGCAGGCCCAGCCCCTGCGCCGGCTCGCCCTTCAGGATGAACGGATTGAGGCTGTCGAAGGTCTGGCTTGCCCCGGTGCCCAGAAAGGTCATCCGGCCACCCTTTGGTGCATCAGGGTTCACATAGTCGAAATGCTTGAAGTCCGGCGCGTATTTCAGGTCGCCAAAGGTCGAGATGCCATGCGCCGTGATCACCGTCTCGGCACGCGCGGCCAAGGTCATCGCGCCGAGCAACAGCATCGCCGCGCCCAAAAGCAACGCCGACCGCGACCTCTGGATTTGCAGTACGCGGGATGTGGCGGCAGCGGCCCTGCGGCAGTCAGTCATTCGGTCTTTCCCCCAAGGTCGGGCGGCATCGCCCCGCATCGTTGCATTTTTTTACGCGAAACGGGGAATTGTCGATGCCAAAGGGTAGCCCCAGCCGCGTCATTCGCGCATTTGTGTGCCGGTTGTGAGCGTGACCCAGCAAAAAGGCCGCCCCTTCGGGCGGCCTGCTTCACGATCCGAACGCGATTGCGGGTTACTGAAGCGTTGCCAGCCAGGCAATCACGTTCGCCCGATCCTCGGCCTTGGGCAAGCCTGCGAACGCCATCTTGGTTCCGGGCAGGTAGCCCTTCGGATTGGCCAGGAAGCCATCCAGGTTTTCGGGCGTCCAGGCTTCTGACCCGCGCGCAAGCATCGCCTCGGAATAACCAAAGCCGGCGGCTGATCCCTTTTGGCGATCGACCACCCCGTTGAGGTGCGGGCCGGTGCCATCGGTGCCGTCAACCTTGTGGCACGCCTTGCACTTGGCAAAAACCTTCTCGCCCGCTGCCGCGTCTGCGGCCGCATAGAGATCCGCAAACGCAGGCGCCGAGTCATCCGCAACCTCGGTCGCCTCGCCCGCTGCGGTGTCGATCACATAGGCCTGCTCGCCATGCCCCGCACCATGTCCGCCACCGGTGTAGAACAGGGCTGATCCTGCCCAAGCGACCATCAGGAAGACCAGAAGCGAGCCACAAAGCGCACCGCCTACCTTGGTGAATGTCATCGTATCGAACATTTGGCGTCCTGTCCTGTCGTCCTGCGTCGCGCGGTATCTACCCGCTTCCCCTGCCCGGTTTCAAGGTGTAGTAGCGCGACCAAACGCCCCTGAGGGGGTCAATTACCACAAAAAGCCCGTCAGGGGCCTGCGAGACGGAGCTTGCCATGACCGCGCACCCAACCGGACGCATCGCCTTTCAAGGCGAACCGGGGGCTTATTCGCATGAGGCCTGCCGTCAGGCGCGACCTGCGATGCAGGCCTTGCCGTGCCGCACGTTCGAGGATGCGATCGAGGCGGTGCGCAAGGGCGAGGCCGATCTGGCCATGCTGCCGGTCGAGAATTCAACCTACGGTCGCGTGGCCGACATCCACTCGCTGCTGCCCGGATCCGGCCTGCACATCGTGGATGAAGCATTCGTCCGGGTGCATATCAACCTGCTTGGCCTGCCCGGCACACGGATCACCGACATCCGGCAGGCGATGAGCCATACTGTCCTGCTGGGTCAATGTCGTGCCTTTCTAAAGGAACATGGGCTGAAGGCGCTGACCGGTGCCGACACCGCAGGGTCCGCCAAGATCGTGGCCGAGCGGGGCGACCCCAGCATCGGCGCGCTGGCTTCGGAACTGGCGGGCGAGATCTACGGGCTCGATGTGCTGGCGCGCAAGATCGAGGATCAGGCGAACAATACCACCCGCTTTCTGGTGATGTCGCCGGAACCCGATCACAGCCGCCGCGCCGACCGGATGATGACCACGTTTACCTTCCGCGTGCGCAACATCCCGGCCGCGCTTTACAAGGCGCTGGGCGGGTTTGCGACCAACGGCATCAACATGACCAAGCTGGAAAGCTATATGGTCGGCGGGTCTTTTACCGCGACGGAATTCTATTCCGATATAGAGGGCCATCCCGACGATGCCAACGTTGCCCGTGCGCTGGAGGAACTGCATTACTTTACCAGTTCGATGGCCATCCTGGGCGTCTATCCCGCCGATCCGCGGCGCGGTTGACAGAGAAACGCCAGCGCGTCCGCAGTCACAGCTCGCTTGCAATCTGCGCGACCCGCGCCCGGAACTTGCCTTCGATCCGCCCACGGTTCAGCCGCATCGACTGGATGAACAACCGCGCAAGCAACGTCCTCGGGCGCAGGTCAAGCTTGACCTGCACGCGGGTGCGCTGCGGCGACATCTCGATCAGATCGACGGCCAGCACCCCTTCCAGATTGGCCCCCTTACCAGAGAAACCGAGCCGGCTCGAAGGCACCATTTCGTCCAGCCGCAGGGTCAGGTTGCGAGGCTTGCCGCGGTACGAAAACCCGATGCCCCAGGTCAGGCCGCGCCCGACCCGCGCCAAAGTGTCCAGACGCTGAACTTCGGCCCCGCGACGCAGCGCAGCGCGTTCCCATCGCTCGAAATCAGCCAGTCGCGCGAAGACCTCGGCGACGGGGCGGTCGATATCTTCGCGGGCGGTCAGCTTCATCCGGTCCCCCGTGGCGCGCTATGCAAGGCGATCGGCCAGCCAGGCCGATATCAGGAACTGCGCGATCGCGCCGGTTCTGGGTGCCCTGATCCGGGGATGCCGGCCGGCGATCACTGTCACCATTTCTTCCCGCGTGATCCAGAGCGCATCCTCGATTTCTACCGGATCAACGGTGATCTCGTGGCTTAGCGCCTCGGCCCGGCACCCCATCATCAAGGACGCAGGAAAGGGCCAGGGTTGGCTGGCAAGATAACCGACGCGGCCCAGACGCACGCCCACCTCTTCGCTCACCTCTCGCCGCACAGCCGCCTCGATGGTCTCACCGGGCTCGACGAACCCGGCCAGCAGCGAATACATCCCGTCGGGCCACCCCGGCGAACGCCCGAGCAGCAGCGAATTGCCCCGCGTCACCAACATGATGACCACGGGATCGGTGCGGGGAAAGTGATGCGCTGCGCAAGCCGGGCAGGTGCGTTGCCATCCCCCAAGCGCCGGTTCGGTCCGCGCCCCGCAACAGGCGCAGAACCCGTGGCTGGTATGCCACTGCAACAATGCCTTGGCCGTTGCCAGCAGTTCGGCCTCGCGCGCAGAAAGCCGGGTCATGACTCCGCGCAGTTCGGCAAAGGAATGGTCCAGCGGCAGTGCCGGATGGCGCTGCACCGATGGGTCGAAAAACCCGGCCTGCACCGCCTCGGCCCCCGCCTCGGGTGCCCAGTCCGAAATGTCCTGGGCAAACCGGGCGACGCCCTCGTCCAGCCCGAGAAATACAGTCGTCCCGCCAAGGGCCAGCACGGGATGCCCCTGGGGCACCCAACCCGCCGCATCCTGCGCCTCGCCCACGACCAGTGGTTTGCCGCGCCAAATCGGCAGCACTCGGCCGTCAGCGAGATGCGCCGCCAGCGCCAAGGGATTGGTCCGCACGTCCGCCGCCCGATCCAGCCCGGATCCGCCAAATGTCACCGTCTCTGCGACGCGCACCGTTCCTGCCCCCTTGGATTGCGCCCACTTCTTGCCACGCCCTGCGATCGCCGCAAAGACCCCCCGCACGCCATTCTGCCAAAGGTGACAAATACAACCCAAGCGGGAATTATATTAAATCCACGAATTGACGCCCGTAGCGCCCGGGCAGGACGCGCTCTAGTGTTCCGGCGACCCGTCCGTTCGTGTCGATCCATCCGCCCGCGCGCTGCGAAGATCAGCACAACGGACTGAAGATAAAGCAAGGACCGAGCATCGCCGCAGGCGATGCTCTGATGGAAAGATCTCGTTGCCCAGACCGATGCCGCTGCCCGCCCTTCCCGCCGCCCCAGACCAGATCCATCTGCGCCTTCTCGCGACCACGGACCTGCATGTGCACATCCTGCCGTATGATTACTACGCCGACCGTCCGACCGAGACGATCGGCCTTGTCGCGCTTGCGGGGCTGATCGGGCAAGCACGGGCAGGCGCGCGCAACACGCTTTTGCTCGATAATGGCGATGTGCTGCAGGGCAGTCCGATGGGCGATTACATAGCAGAGGTGCGCGGGGTTGGCCCGGACAGGATCCACCCCGCGATCGCCGCGATGAACGTGCTTGGCTACGACGCTGCAACGTTGGGCAATCACGAATTCAACTACGGGCTGGACTATCTCAAAGCCTGTCTTGCCGGCACACGCTTTCCGGTCGTTTGCGCCAATGTCCTGACGCGGACCGGTAGCGAGCCTTTGAACGACGAGACGCTGCTGCCGCCCTACGTGATCCTGACGCGCGAGATGACGGATGGCGCCGGTCGCCCGCATAGCGTGCGGATTGGGGTGATCGGCGCGCTGCCCCCACAGATTCTGGTCTGGGACCGGACACATCTTGAGGGCCGTGTTGACACGCGCGACATCGTGGAAACGATCGCCGCCCGTGTGCCGCAAATGAAGGCGGAAGGGGCCGAGATCATCATCGCGCTGTGCCATTCCGGCATTGGCCCGGTGCAGCCGCTGGACGGGATGGAACATGCCGCCACAGCAGTCGCCGCCCTGCCGGGCATAGACGCCGTGGTGGCCGGCCACACCCATCTTGTCTTTCCAGTGCCGGGGACCGGCGCAAGTGACGGGGTTGATCCCGACAATGGCACGCTTGCTGGCACGCCCGCCGTCATGGCGGGATGTTTCGGGTCGCACCTGGGAGTGATCGATCTTTTGTTGCAGCACGGTCCGGCTGGCTGGAACCTGGCCCGCGCCCGGTCGCAGGCCCTGCCCACCCCCGCAGCTGAACATCGCGTCAGGGACGCGCGGCAGGCCGCCATTCTTGCGGCAACGCAGGCCGATCATGTGGCGACGCTGGCCCACATCCGCCGCCCGGTCGGTCGCACGACCTGCCCATTGACCACGTTTTTCGCGGTCCTGCCGGGAAGTGCCGCGCTTGCTCTGATCGCCCGTGCGCAACAGTGGCATGTGGCGCGCGCGCTGCAGGGCACGGCGCTGGGCAGCGTACCGCTTCTGTCGGCGGCGGCGCCTTTCAAGATGGGCGGGAGGGGCGGCCCGGATTACTATACCGACGTGCCGGCAGGTGATCTTGCATTGCGCCACGTCGCAGATCTCTACGCTTACCCCAACACCATCCGTGCGGTGCTTGTAACTGGCGCCGAGCTGCACGACTGGATCGAACGCGCGGCGGGGGTATTCAATCTCATTCAGCCCGGCCAGCCTGACCAACCCCTGATCAACCCCGAGGTGCCGTCTTCGCAGTTCGACGTGATCGAAGGGGTTGGCTGGACGGTCGATCTGTCGCAACCCGCAAAGTACAGCGCCGAGGGCGTGCTTGTGGCCCCCACGGCGCAACGCGTGCGCGATCTTCGGTATCAGGGACGCCCGATTGCCCCGACCGACCGCTTCCTGATCGCCACCAACAATTACCGCGCGGGCGGTGGCGCGGGATTTCCCGGGGCACAAGGCGACACCATCGTGTTTTCCGGACGCGATACGAATCGCGATAACCTGCGCCGCTACATCGCCCAGATCGGCACCATTGGGGCCCCTGGCAACCCTGCCTGGCAGTTTCACCCGATGCCGGGCACCAGTCTGCTCTATGACACCTCTCCCCGCGCGGTTGACCACATGGGAACCGTTCCCCTCAGGATCCAACCTGCGGGGTGCGCGCCCGGTGGCTTTGCCCGGTTCCGCATCCACCTCTGAACCATCCGGCCTTTCCACCGGCAAGCCGATCGACTAGGCACATTTGACGCCAATCGGGAAATGTCATGTTCGACGCCGTGATCTTCGATCTGGATGGCACGCTGATCGACAGCGAGAGCATCAGCCAGGCTGCGGGACGTGAGGCCTTCGCCAGCCTCGGTGTTCAGGTTGAGCCAAGTTTTCTGCATGCCCTGATCGGGATCGACGATCACACCGGCGCCAACCTGATCCAGGCACGCTTTCCCGGCCTTGATCCTCAGGCACTTGCCCTTGCGTGGACAGAAGGCGTGGCCCGCCACCATGCCCAGGGCCTGCGGCTGAAACCGGGATGTCTGGAGGTGCTTGCCGCGATCACCCTGCCCAAGGCCCTTGCAACGTCCTCGACCCGCCGCCAGGCCGACAGAAAACTGGCGCGCACCGGGCTTGGCATCCATTTCAGGCACGTTGTGACGTTCGACGACGTTCGCGCGCCCAAGCCCGCCCCCGACGCCTATCTGCTGGCCGCACACTTGCTGGGGGCGGATCCTGCCCGTTGCCTTGCCTTCGAGGATAGCGAAACGGGCGCACGATCGGCCCATGCGGCAGGAATGATGGTGGTGCAGGTGCCGGATATCGTCCCGGCTAGCGGCAAATACGCCCATCATGTCGCGCCCGATCTGATGTCGGCCGCGCGCCGTCTGGGGCTGATCTAGGCGCGCTCCCGCACGCCGGATCCGGTGGAACAATGCGCAAAGCGGGAACAATGCCCGGGCCAAGGCCGGCGTCCTGTTCCGCCTTGCGAAAGACACCCACCCGGCCTATATCGGCAACTGAGAGGTTGGCGCGGGCAGGCGCCTCGCCAACCCGGTCAGGTCCGGAAGGAAGCAGCCGTAACGAGCCCCGCTTGGGTCGTTGTCCAGCCTCTCACCCCAATCCGGCGACAGGAGGAGTTCATGGCAGAGATTGCAATCCTCCGGGTCGGGGCCGTCTGAAGGCCAGACCGCCCCGCCCGACCGAACCGTCACCGGCCCGCCGCAAGGCAGGCCCGTTCGTTCTGGTTTCGCCGAGGATCCACCATTGAACGCTACATCCCTTGCCGACCTCGGATGGTCGGACCATTTCGCCACGCAACTTGATCCGCAGGATGCGTCCCCTGCCCGTATCGCGGCGGTCCATCGCGACCGGGTCGATGCGCTTTTGCCCGAAGGGCCGGTCTCGCTGGTGCTGCCGCCCGGTCTGTCCACCGGTCAGGTCGCCGTTGGCGATTGGGTCACCACCGATGGGCCGCTTTTGCGCCGCGTGCTTGATCGCCGCACCGTCCTGACCCGCCGCGCTGCCGGCAAGACGGAAGAGGTGCAACTGATCGCGGCCAACCTCGACCGTCTTGCGATCGTCACCTCATGCAACGCCGAGTTCAACCCGGCGCGCCTAGCTCGCTATGTCGCGCTTGCCCATGCCGGTGGTGTGGCACCTGCCATCGTGCTGACCAAGGCCGATCAGACCGATCCTGCGCCGTATCTGGCGCAGGCGATGGACGCCGCGCGCGGGGCCCCCGTGCTGGCACTGGACGCGCGGGATCCCACCGCCGTGCAGGCGGTGTTGGCGGTCTGGTGCGGCCCGGGGCAGACGCTCGGCCTTGTCGGGTCGTCGGGGGTCGGCAAATCCACCCTCGCCTCTACCCTGACCGGTCTCGCGCAGGACACGGGCGCGATTCGAGAGGACGACGCGCGGGGCCGCCACACCACATCGGCCCGCTACCTGATCCGGACGCTAGCGGGGGGGTGGCTGATCGACACGCCGGGGATGCGCGAGTTGCGCCTGACCGACGCGGCCGAAGGATTGGCAAATGCCTTCGATGATATCGAGGATCTTGCCCTGACCTGCCGCTTTACCGATTGCCGGCATGAAGACGAACCGGGATGCGCGGTCCGCGCCGCGTTGAGCGCGGGCACACTGGATGCCGCCCGCCTTGCCAACTGGCGGAAACTCAAGGCGGAAGAGGCGCAGAAGGCCGAGGCCCCGCATGAGGCGCGCGCGCGCAACCGCGCCTTCGCCAAGACGGTCAAGCGCGCCTTGACCACCAAGCGGCAGACGCACAAGCGCTGAACCGGGTTGATCACGGGCTGGATGCGCCGTCGCAGGCTCTTGCCGGGATCGACGGAAATCACCCGGCAGGTCGTCCCTGCCGGTTGTCCCGGCACGAACCCCCGTCTACAGTTGGCACCACCCACCGGAGCATCCATGTCCGACACCCCCGCCTATCAGGTTCTTGCCCGCAAGTACCGGCCACAGACCTTTGCCGATCTGATCGGGCAAGAGGCGATGGTGCGCACCCTGCGCAACGCCTTCGAGGCCAATCGCATCGCCCATGCCTTCGTCATGACGGGCGTGCGTGGCGTGGGAAAAACCACCACCGCGCGGATCATCGCCAAGGGCCTGAACTGCATCGGCCCGGCGGGTGCAGCCGGCCCCACGATCACGCCCTGCGGCGAATGCGGACCCTGCCGCGCGATCGCGGAAGGCCGTCATGTCGATGTGCTGGAATATGACGCGGCCTCGAACACCCAAGTCGACAAGATGCGGGAAATCCTTGCGTCGATCCCCTACCGGCCGACCGAGGCGCGCTACAAGATCATCATCTTCGACGAAGTTCACATGCTGTCGCCGGCCTCGTTCAACGCGCTGCTGAAAACGCTGGAAGAGCCGCCGCCGCACGTGAAGTTCATCTTCGCCACCACCGAGATCCGCAAGGTGCCGGTCACCATCCTGTCGCGCTGCCAGCGCTATGATCTGCGGCGGATCGAGCCCGAAGTGATGATGGCCCACCTGCGCGCGATTCTGGGCCAAGAAGGCGCTGCGGTCGCCGAAGACGCGCTCGCCCTCATCACCCGTGCCGCTGAAGGATCGGTCCGCGATGCGCTTTCGCTGCTCGATCAGGCGATTGCCCATGGCGCGGGCGAAACCTCGGCCGATCAGGTCCGGGCGATGCTGGGGCTGGCCGACCGGGGGCGCGTGCTCGATCTGTTCGATCTGGTGATGCGGGGCGATGTGGCCGCCGCGCTGTCAGAGCTTGCCGGTCAATATGCCGATGGCGCCGATCCGATGGCCGTTCTGCGCGATCTGGCCGAGATCACGCATTGGATTTCGGTCCTCAAGATCACGCCCGAGGCGGCTGAAGACCCGACCACCCCGCCCGACGAACGGACGCGGGGGCTGGACATGGCCGCGCGCCTGCCAATGCGCAGCCTCAGCCGGATGTGGCAGATGTTGCTCAAGGCGCTCGAAGAAGTGGCGCTTGCCCCGAATGCCATGATGGCGGCCGAAATGGCGATCATCCGGTTGACCCATGTCGCAGACCTGCCCGACCCCGAGACGCTGATCCGCAAGCTTCAGTCCGCGCCACAGACGACGCAGGCGGCCCCCGCGGCCCCGCAACCCGCGCCCAGCGGCCCCCGCGTGGCCAG
>JBGSQL010000451.1:0-6457 GCA_041738105.1 Rhodobacter sp.
GGCCTCGGCGAACGCGGCCTCGACCGCCTCCATCACGTCGCGCCCCGCAGCTGCGCCAAAACGATCGCCCAGCACGACCTCGGGGCGCGGATGGCCAGGGCGGGCATGGGCCTCGATTGCCTCGTGCGGCATCGAATGGCAGTCGATCAGCACCGCCTGACCGAACTGGTCCATGCTTTCGTCGATCAATCCGCGCAGTGCTTCGTGATAGGGGTGCCAGTGCCGGTCGATGCGCTTCTGGGCCTCGCCCAGCGCGATCTTGCCGTGATAGATCGCGCGGCCATTCGCCACCACCCGAGGAATCACACCCAGCCCCGAGCTGACGCGCGGGTTGTGCGGCGCCCGCACCACACCCTCGATCAAGGCAGGATCAAGCTCGTCCGCAGCCCGGTTCAGGTCGATGTAGGCGCGCGGCACCCGCGCGGCCAGCAACGGCGCCCCCCGTTGCGGCGCCGCCCCGAACAGTTCGTCGACAAAGGCATCCTCGGACGATCGGATCGCCCGTTCATCCAGCAGCGTCCGCGCCAGAAGCGAGGGCGGATAGGACTTTCCACTGTGCGGCGACGAAAAGATCACCGGCGTTTCGCGCCGGTCGGGACGGAACAGACTGAAGGCGGGTATGATCATTGCAACTCCTGAACGACATCTATAGCGCGTTTTTGCGCCGTGCCAAAACCTCTTGAACAGCCTATCGACTCCTTTTATAGACCGCTGACCGACGCGGTTCCGCCCGCGTCCTTTTCTTTGGGGCCAGCCCCATCGGGACCAGGGCGGGCTGATCGGCGTGGGCGGTTAGCTCAGCGGTAGAGCACTACGTTGACATCGTAGTGGCCACTGGTTCGATCCCAGTACCGCCCACCATGCACCGCCGCCGGGGACGAAAGTCGACGGCGGCACGTTGTTTTCAAGGCGCGGACGCGCCGCGAAGAAGGAGAAGTACGATGAAGGTTGCGAACTCGCTCCGCTCGCTGAAGACGCGTCATCGCGATTGCCAGGTCGTGCGCCGCAAAGGCCGCGTCTATGTGATCAACAAGACGCAAAAGCGTTACAAGGCGCGTCAGGGCTGATCGCCCCGACCGCCAAGCGGACCTGAAACAGACCGCCGCGGGGCAGCCCCGGCGGTCTTTTCTCATCTGGTCAGGGATCCTTGCAATGCACCCGAATCCCGTTTTCCGGCAGACACCCGCGGACAGGAACCTTGCGTTTGCCCAGGCCCGCGGGTTCGGCATCCTGTCGATCAACGGGCCAGAGGGACCGAACATGGCGCATGTTCCCTTTCTTTTATCCGCAGACGGTGCGTTCGCCGATCTGCACCTCGCACGGTCGAATCTGATTGCGCGCGCGGCGTTGCCGGCCCCTGCGCTGATCGCCGTGTCGGGACCGGATACCTATGTCTCGCCCGACTGGTATGGCGCCCCTGATCAGGTTCCGACCTGGAACTATGTGGCGGTCCACCTTCGCGGCATCCTGGAACCACAGCCCGTCGAAACCCTGCGGGACCATGCCGACGCGCTGTCCGCCAGGTTTGAGGCGGACCTGCATCCCAAGACCCCCTGGACCAGCAACAAGATGACGGACGGCGTGATGGAGCGCATGATGCGGATGATCCTGCCCTTCCGGCTAAAGATCACCTCCGTCGACGGAACCTGGAAGTTGAACCAGAACAAGCCGCCCGAAGTGCGCGCGGCGGCTGCCACCGCCATCGAGGCACGGGCTGACGAGCACCCGGCCGCGTGGCTTGCCCGGTTGATGCGCGCCGCATCCTAGATGCGCAGGCGCGGCTGGACAGCCCGACCTACCCCGCATAGCGTCGCTCTACCCCCGCTGGAGAGCACCGATGCGCCTTTATCATTCGCCGACCTCGCCCTACGTCCGCAAGGTCATGGTCTTGCTGCACGAAACGGCGCAAATCGCGCAGGTCGCGCTGATCCCGGCCACGGGCACGCCACTGGACGCGGGATCCATGCCGCTGGCGCTGAACCCGCTGGGCAAGATCCCGGCGCTGGAACGCGACGATGGCCCCGCGCTGTACGACAGCCGCGTGATCTGCCGCTTTCTGGACGATTGCGCAGGTGGCAGGCTTTATCCCGGCGGCGCCCGGCTGTGGGACACGCTGACACTCGAGGCGACAGCGGACGGCATCCTAGATGCCGCAATCCTGATGGTTTATGAAGCGCGCGTCCGTCCGGAAGACAAGCGGATGCCCGAATGGGTCGAAGGCCAGTGGGCCAAGATCGCCCGCGCGCTCGATGCACTGGAAAGCCGCTGGCTCAGCCATTTGAACGGCCCGCTCGACATGGGTCAGATCGCAGTCGCCTGCGCCCTTGGCTACCTGGATTTCCGCCATGCGGACAGGGGCTGGCGCAGCGGGCACGTCGGCCTTTCGGGCTGGCATGAAACCTTCGCCGCCCGGCCCTCGATGGTGGCAACGCAACCGCCCGGCTGATCAGGACCGCTGCCGGATCGACCGGATCGGGGCCGCATCCGCCCGCCGGTTGCCCGCAAACGGGCCGCGCCAGACGAAAAACCGTTCCTCTGCGTCGATCTGCGCATCTTTGTCCGCTGGACGACCGCGCTCGGGCACACTAAAACGCCCCGAGCAGGGCTATGGGTGACTATGGCCCGTGAGGTTATGGGTCCGGACGGATGGACCCCCCCAAAGGGAGAAGTTCTTGTGTCCCACGCAGATGACACCACAGGCACCCGCAGGGATTTCCTGTTCTACGCGACCGCAGGGGCGGGCGCGGTGGCAACAGGCGCCGCTGTCTGGCCACTCATCAATCAGATGAACCCGTCGGCGGACGTGCGCGGCCTCTCCTCGATCTTCGTGGACGTGAGCGCGGTCGAGGTTGGCACGCAGTTGACCGTGAAATGGCGTGGCAAGCCGGTCTTCATCCGCCGCCGCACCGCGGAAGAGATCGAAGCCGCCCGCGCCACGGCGCTGACCGACCTGCCCGACCAGCGGGCAGAGAATGCGAACTTGCCGGATGCCGACGCCGCTGACCAGAACCGCACGCTGGATGAAGCCGGCGAGTGGCTGGTGATGATCGGTGTCTGCACGCACTTGGGCTGCGTTCCGATCGGCGATGGATCGGGCGATTTCGGCGGTTGGTTCTGCCCCTGCCACGGGTCGCACTACGATACGGCGGGCCGGATCCGCAAAGGCCCTGCGCCGCGAAATCTCGATGTGCCGGTGGCCGCATTCACCGACGAAACCACGATCAAGCTCGGGTAAGGAAATATCATGGCCGGAATTCCGCACGACCATTACGAGCCCACCACGGGCGGCGAGAAGTGGCTGCATCGGCGTCTGCCGATCGTCGGCCTGCTCTATGACACCATAATGATCCCCACGCCCAAGAACCTGAACTGGATGTGGATCTGGGGCATCGTGCTGACCTTCTGTCTGGCGCTGCAGATCATCACCGGCATCGTGCTGGCGATGCATTACACGCCCCATATCGACATGGCCTTCGCCAGCGTCGAACACATCATGCGCAACGTGAACGGGGGCCACATGCTGCGCTACCTGCACGCCAACGGCGCATCGCTGTTCTTCGTCGCCGTCTATCTGCATATCTTCCGCGGTCTTTACTACGGATCGTACAAGGCGCCGCGCGAGGTGACGTGGATCATCGGCATGCTGATCTACCTTGCAATGATGGCGACGGCATTCATGGGTTATGTGCTGCCCTGGGGTCAGATGTCATTCTGGGGCGCCACCGTGATCACCGGCCTGTTCGGCGCGATCCCCGGCGTGGGCGAAACGATCCAGACCTGGCTGCTCGGCGGCCCGGCGGTAGACAATGCCACGCTGAACCGCTTCTTCTCGCTGCACTACCTGCTGCCCTTCGTGATCGCCGCGCTGGTTGCCGTGCACATCTGGGCCTTCCACACCACCGGCAACAACAACCCGACCGGGGTCGAGGTGCGCCGCGGCTCGAAGCAGGAAGCACAGCGCGACACCGTGCCGTTCTGGCCCTATTTCGTGCTGAAGGATCTGTTTGCTCTGGCGGTCATCCTGGTGGTGTTCTTCGCCATCGTCGGCTTCATGCCCAACTACCTTGGTCACCCCGACAACTACCTTCCGGCGAACCCGCTGTCGACACCGGCCCACATCGTGCCGGAATGGTACTTCCTGCCGTTCTACGCGATCCTGCGCGCCTTCACGGCCGATGTCTGGGTAGTGCAGATCGCCCACTTCGTGACCTTCGGCATTGTTGACGCCAAGTTCTTTGGCGTGCTGGCAATGTTCGGCTCGATCGCGGTCATGGCGTTGGCACCTTGGCTGGATACCTCGTCGGTGCGCTCGGGTCGCTACCGCCCGATGTTCAAGTGGTGGTTCGCCCTGCTGTGCGTAGATTTCATGGTGCTGATGTGGGTTGGCGCGATGCCGACCGAAGAGCCCTACGCCACGATCTCGCTGATCGCCTCGGCCTACTGGTTCGCGTATTTCCTGGTGATCCTGCCTCTGCTGGGTGTCATAGAAAAACCGCTGCCGCAGCCTGCGACGATCGAGGATGACTTCAACACCCACTACAGCGCTCCCACTGCCGTTGCCGGTGGCAGCGCCTCGGCTCAGCCAGCCGAGTGAGAAAGGATCCGACCATGCTCCGCACCCTCACCCTCGGCGCCGCAACGGCCCTTGCCCTTTCGGGCGGGGTCGCCTTGGCCGCTGGCGGCCACCAACCACATGTGACCGACGTGGCCTTCAGTTTCGAAGGCCCGTTCGGCACGTTTGACCGCAACCAACTGCAACGCGGCCTGCAGATCTTTACCGAGGTCTGCTCCTCGTGCCACGGGCTGACCCATGTGCCGATCCGCGCCCTGTCCGAACCGGGCGGCCCGCAACTGCCCGAAGATCAGGTCCGCGCCTATGCGGCCCAGTTCGACATCTTCGACGCCGCGCTGGACGACACGCGCCCCCGCACCCCGAATGACCATTTCCCCGAATCGGGTCTGGAAAATGCGCCGGACCTCAGCCTCATGGCCAAGGCACGCGCCGGATTCCACGGCCCCTATGGAACCGGGATCAGCCAGCTGATCAACGGCATCGGCGGGCCCGAGCACATCTATTCGATCCTTACCGGCTACACCGGCGAGGAAAAGGAAGAGGCGGGCAACGTATTCTACGAGAATACAGCCTTCTCGACCGGCTGGATCGCAATGCCGCCGCCGCTGTCGGATGGTCTGGTCGAGTTTGCCGACGGGCACGAAAATTCGGAATCGGCCATGGCAGAGGATGTGGCAGCTTTCCTGATGTGGACGGCCGAACCGAAGATGATGGCGCGCAAACAGGCTGGTTTCACGGCCGTCGTGTTCCTGATCGTGCTGTCGGTGCTGCTCTATCTGACCAACAAGCGCATCTGGGCCGATGTGAAGGGTGCGAAAAAGCACGCCTGATCGCCGGCCAATCCGCGGCCTGCAAGAACCCCGCCCCTGGGCGGGGTTTTTCATTGCGCGCCCAATGGCACTACCCTGTCACCGATGCGCCAGACGACGACGATGGGTACTGCTGCCGAAAAGAAACCGGTGTCAGTCGTTGATCAGGGCGCGAAGCTCGTAGATCAGCCGCAGAGCATCTATCGGGGTCAGCTCGTCAGGATGAACGCCCTTCAGCGCCTCTTCCAGCGCCGAGGTCCGGGCCTTTGGCGGCGGAGAGGCAGGGGCCACGCGAAACAGCGGCAGGTCATCAATCAGCGCCTTGGCCCCGACCCTGCCCTGCCGCTCACCCTGCTCGAGCGCCTCGAGCACGACCTTGGCCCGATCGATCACGGCTGGCGGCAAACCCGCCAGCCGCGCCACCTGCACCCCATAGGATCTGTCGGCCGCACCCTTGCGCACCTCATGCAGAAAGATCACCGCGCCGTCCCATTCCTTGACCGTCACAGTGGCATTCTCGACCCCGGCAAGCTTGCCGGCCAGCGCCGTCATCTCATGGTAATGCGTGGCAAACAGCGCGCGGCAGCGGTTCACGTCATGCAGATGCTCGAGTGTCGCCCAGGCGATGCTCAGCCCGTCATAGGTCGCCGTGCCGCGCCCGATCTCATCCAGAATCACCAGCGCCCGATCATCGGCCTGGTTCAGGATCGCCGCCGTCTCGACCATCTCGACCATGAAGGTCGACCGCCCGCGCGCCAGGTCGTCAGCAGCACCGACGCGGCTGAACAGCTGGCTGACCAGGCCCAGATGGGCGCGTCGTGCCGGCACGAAACTGCCGGCCTGGGCCAGCAGGGCGATCAGTGCGTTCTGCCGCAAAAAGGTTGATTTTCCGGCCATGTTCGGCCCGGTCAGCAGCCAGATCGCCGGCGTGTCGCCGTCAGTCAGCGCGCAATCATTTGCCACGAACGGCACCCCGCCCTGGCGTTGCAAGGCGCGCTCGACCACCGGGTGGCGCCCCCCCTCAACCACGAAGGCGCGGCTGTCATCCACCTCGGGCGCGCACCACGCCTCGGCT
>JBGSQL010000003.1:0-3495 GCA_041738105.1 Rhodobacter sp.
GGCGCGGTCGAGGGACCGCGCCCGCCGGGTTAAGCCCGCTGCCGACGGCCCGTCAGTTCTCCTTGAGCGCCTGGACCAGTTCGGTCAGCGCCTTCTTGCCGTCGCCGAACATCATCAGGCAGTTGTCCGCGGCGAACAGCGGGTTGGGGATGCCCGCGAAGCCGGGGCTCAGCGAGCGCTTGACCACGATCACCGTGCGCGCCTTGTCGACGTCGATGATCGGCATGCCGGCGATGGGGCTCTTCGGGTCGGTGCGCGCGGCCGGGTTGACCGTGTCGTTGGCCCCGACGACGATGCAGACGTCGATCTGCGAGATCTCGTTGTTGACGTCGTCCATTTCGCGCAGCTTGTCGTAGGGGACGTCGGCCTCGGCCAGCAGCACGTTCATGTGGCCTGGCAGGCGGCCGGCAACCGGGTGGATCGCAAAGCGCACGGTCTTGCCCTTGGCGCGCAGCTTGCGTGTCAGTTCGCTGACCGATTGCTGCGCCTGCGCCACGGCCATGCCGTAGCCGGGGATGATGATGACCGAGTCGGCGTCGTTCAGCGCGGCGGCCACGCCTTCAGCGTCGATCGCGATCTGCTCGCCCGCGATTTCCATCGCCGGCCCGGTCGTGGACCCAAAGCCGCCCAGGATCACGCTGATGAAACTGCGGTTCATCGCCTTGCACATGATGTAGGACAGGATCGCACCGGACGAGCCGACAAGCGCGCCGGTGACGATCAGCAGGTCATTGCCAAGGGTAAAGCCGATCGCGGCGGCGGCCCAGCCGGAATAGCTGTTCAGCATCGACACGACGACCGGCATGTCGGCCCCGCCGATGCCCATGATCAGGTGATAGCCGATGAACAGCGCCAGCACCGTCATCAGGATCAGCGGCAGGATGCTGCCAGACTGGAAGTAGACGATCCCGAGCAGGATCGAGCCCAGCGCCGCGCCGGCGTTCAGCAGGTGCCCGCCGGGCAGCTTTTTCGCCTTGCCGTCGACCTTGCCTGCCAGCTTGCCAAAGGCAACCACCGAACCGGTGAAGGTGACGGCGCCGATGAAGACGCCCAGGAACACCTCGACCCGCAGGATATTGATCTCGACCGGGGTCTTGTGCGCCAGCAGGGCGGCAAAGCCGGTCAGCGTCTGGCGCGCGGCCTCGTCCATGCCCAGCACGAGGCTCAGCCGGATATCGGCGTTGTAGCCGATGAAGACGGCTGCAAGGCCCACGAAACTGTGCAGCGCCGCGACAAGCTGCGGCATTTCGGTCATTTGCACGCGCATGGCCACGATCCAGCCCAAGATCGCGCCGATCACCACCATGATGGCGATGATCAGGGGATTGCCCACATCGGGGCCGAACACCGTGGCGCCCACCGCCAGCGCCATGCCGGCGATGCCATACCAGACCGCGCGTTTCGCGCTTTCCTGCCCCGAAAGCCCGCCCAGCGCGAGGATGAAGAGAACGGCTGCCGCGACATAGGCGGCTCCGACGATACCGATGCTCATCTGGTGATCCTCACGACTTCTGGAACATGGCGAGCATCCGGCGCGTGACCAGGAAGCCCCCGACGATGTTGATGGTGGCGATCAGCACCGACACGGCTGCAAGGATCACGACCAGCCAGTGGTCTGTCCCGATCTGCAGCAGCGCGCCCAGGATCACGATACCCGAGATTGCGTTCGTGATCGCCATCAGCGGCGTGTGCAGGCTGTGGCTGACGTTCCAGATCACCTGGAAGCCGACAAAGCAGGCCAGAACGAAGACGATGAAGTGCGCCATGAACGCGGCCGGGGCCGAATAACCCACCAGCGCAAGCACCAGACCGCCCACGACCAGCAGTCCGACCTGGCTGCGGGTCTGCGCCCGGAACGCGGCCGTTTCCTTGGCGCGGCGTTCTTCGGGGGTCAGTTCTTTCGGCTTTTCCTTGGGCTTGGCCGCTGCGATGGCCGCGATCCTGGGCGGCGGTGGCGGGAAGGTGATCGCGCCGTCATGCGTGACGGTCGCGCCGCGGATCACGTCATCTTCCATGTTCTGGACGATCACGCCATCCTTTGCCGGTGTCAGGTCGGTCAGCATGTGGCGGATGTTGTTGGAATAAAGCGTGCTGGCCTGTGCCGCCATCCGGCTAGGGAAATCGGTATAGCCGACAATGGTGACGCCATTGTCCGTCACGATCTTCTGGTCGGGGACGGTCAGATCGCAGTTGCCGCCGCGTTCCGCCGCAAGATCGATGATCACCGAACCCGGCTTCATGATCTTCACCATGTCCTCGGTCCACAGCTTGGGCGCCGGGCGGCCGGGGATCAGGGCGGTGGTGATGACGATGTCCATCTCGGGGGCAAGTTCTCGGAACTTGGCAAGCTGCTTTTCGCGGAACTCGGGGCTGGAGGGCGCGGCATAGCCACCCGTGGCGGCGCCGTCCTGGGTCGCCTCGAATTCGAGGAAGACAAAGTTTGCCCCCATCGATTCGATCTGTTCGGCCACCTCGGGACGCACGTCGAAGGCGTAGGTGATGGCCCCCAGCGAGGTCGCCGTGCCGATCGCGGCAAGACCCGCGACGCCCGCGCCGACGATCAGCACCTTGGCGGGGGGCACCTTGCCGGCGGCGGTCACCTGCCCGGTGAAGAAGCGGCCAAAGTTGTTGCCGGCCTCGATCACCGCGCGATAGCCCGCGATGTTCGCCATCGACGACAGCGCATCCATCTTTTGCGCGCGGCTGATCCGGGGCACCATATCCATCGCGATCGCGGTGGCGCCCTTTTCCTTGCACAGTTCAAGCAGTTCCGCGTTCTGCGCCGGCCAGAAGAACGAGATCAGCGTCTGCCCCTGACGCAGCATCTGCGCCTCGGACGGCTCGGGACCGCGCACCTTGACCACCACGTCGGCAAGGGTGAAGACCGATTTCGCATCCGGCACCACCGTCACGCCGGCAGCCGCATAGGCCGCGTCCGAGAACCCGGCCTTTGCCCCGGCCCCGGTCTCGATCAGGCAGGAATGGCCCAGCTTTTGCAACTGAAGGGCAGAGTCGGGCGTCATGGCAACGCGCGCCTCGCCCTCGAAAATCTCTTTCGGTGCGCCGATCTTCACTATGTCTCCCCCGTCTTGCGGTTCAATCACCCTGCCCGGTGTCTGCGAACCGATCAGATGTATCGGCGACCGTTTACCCCGCGCAACAATATTTCGCAAGAACGTCGCTGCCTTGCGGCAAGTGTCAAGACCCCGCGCGGGTCCGCATCAGATCCAGCGCCGGGTCCGGGCGCAGTACGCCTCGTACGCCGGGCCGAAGGCGGCGCGCAGCCGGGCCTCTTCGCCCAGGATGAAACGGTGCTGGATGGTCCAGACGAAGGCCGGCAGAAGCGGCAGCGCCAGCGGCACATCCCACCACAGGATCGCCCCCGCCAGCACCAGCGCATCGCCCAGGTAGATCGGGTTCCGGCTGATCGCGAATACGCCGTTCGTCACGATCTTCGCCGGCTGGCGGCGAGGAATCACCGTGGTGCGGTACCAG
>JBGSQL010000016.1:0-2654 GCA_041738105.1 Rhodobacter sp.
CGCAGCGGCGGGGCTGACCCCGCCGCAGGTTTTCAGGCCTCCATCGCCTCCAGCTCGTCGATGAAGCCTGCGATCATGCTCAGACCCTTGTCCCAGAATTTCGGGTCGCTGGCGTCAAGGCCGAAGGGGGCCAGCAGTTCCTTGTGGTGCTTGGACCCGCCGGCCTTCAGCATGTCGAAATACTTCTCCTGGAAGCCCGGCAAGCCGCCCTCGTAAGCCGCATAAAGCGCGTTCACCAGGCCGTCGCCGAAGGCATAGGCATAGACGTAGAACGGCGAATGCACGAAATGCGGGATATAGGCCCAGAACGTCTCATATCCCGGCATGAAATCGAACACCGGGCCAAGGCTTTCCGCCTGCACGCTCATCCACAGGGCGTTGATGTCGTCGGGGGTCAGTTCGCCTTGCGCGCGGGCGGCGTGCAATTTACATTCGAAATCGTAAAAGGCGATCTGGCGGACCACGGTGTTGATCATGTCCTCGACCTTGCCAGCCAGCAGGGTCTTGCGCTCGGCTGGGGTCCTGGCGCCGTCGAGCAGCTTGCGGAAGGTCAGCATCTCGCCAAAGACGCTGGCCGTTTCGGCAAGCGTAAGCGGAGTTGACGACAGAAGTTCGCCCTGTCCGGCGGCCAGCACCTGGTGGACACCGTGGCCGAGTTCATGGGCCAGCGTCATCACGTCGCGCGGTTTGCCCAGGTAGTTCAGCATCACAAAGGGGTGCACCGTCGTGACAGTCGGATGGGCGAAGGCGCCGGGGGCCTTGCCGGGTTTCACGCCGGCGTCGATCCAGCCTTTGTGGAAGAACGGCTGGGCCAGATCGGCCATCTGCGGCGAGAAGGCGGAGTAGGCATCGAGCACGGTTTTCCTGGCCTCGTCCCAGCCGACGGTGCGGGGGGCCTCGATCGGCAGGGGCGCATTGCGATCCCAGATCTGCAGCTTTTCAAGACCCATCCACTTCGCCTTCAGGCGATAGTAGCGGTGCGAGAGCTTGGGATAGGCGGCGACGACTGCGTTGCGCAGCGCCTCGACGACCTCGGGTTCGACGTGGTTCGACAGGTGCCGGCCGGTCTGGGGGGTCGGCATCTTGCGCCAGCGATCCTCGATCTCTTTTTCCTTGGCAAGCCTGTTGTGGACGCGGGAAAACAGCTTGATGTGGCGCTCGAATACCTCGGCGAGGGAGTGGGCAGCGGCCTCGCGCCGGGGGCGGTCGGGATCGGTGAGCAGGTTGAGCGTGGACTCGAGGTTCATTTCCTCGGGCTCGCCGGCGACCGTGAACATCAGGCCGGCCATCGTTTCATCGAACAGTCGGTTCCAGGCGGCGGCGCCGACGACGGACTGGTCGTGGAGGAACTTTTCAAGCTCGTCGGACAACTGGTAGGGGCGCATGGCGCGCATCCGGTCGAATACCGGCTTGTAGCGGGCGAGATCGGCATTTGCGGCCAGCAGGCCGGCAAGGTGATCGTCGTCGAGGCGGTTGAACTCGAGCGTGAAGAAGACAAGCGGCGTGGTGAAAGTGGTGATCCGGTCCTGGGTGTCGGCCATGAACTTGGCACGGTCGCTGTCGAGGGTGTTCTGATAGTAGCGCAGGCCGGCGAAGGACATCAGGCGGCCGGCGGTGATGTCGATCTGTTCGTAGGACTGGACGCAGGCGAGCAGGGCGGCGGCGTCGAGGGTGGCGAGGCGGCCTTCGTGGGTGGTGGCGAAGGTGGTGCAGGCGGTTTCGAGCCAGGCCATGTCGCGAGCGACTTCGGGGGCGTCGGGGGCGGTGTAGAGGTCGCTCAGATCCCACTCGGGCAGGTTGCCGAGGCTGCCGGAGGCGGCGTTGGCATTGAAGACGGGGCGGGGCAGGGGCAGGCAGAGCGACGACGGCAGGGACATGAGCAAACCTCGGGATCAGGATGAAGGTCATCTAGGCGCGCAAGGGTGGGGAGTGCAAGGCGGGGCGGGGGAGAATGAAATGTCGCACAGGTGTAACGGAAACCAAGGTCTTGATATCGCGACATTTCACGAAAATCGTTTACGGAAAAATCATACTTTAGGACGTGTCGCGCCCGGATTTGTGCGCCATGGGCCGCCACTGCGGGCGTCCGGAGAGGTGAGGGACGCCGTTGCAGGCGGGCCGCGGTGGCGCTGGCTCAGGACGCTGGTTCAGGACGGGCCTGCGCCAAGCAGCGCGCGCAGGCTGTCGATCGTGTCGATCTCGGCCACCGGCTTGTCCCGCCGCCAGCGCAGCATCCGGGGAAAGCGCAGCGCGATGCCGCTTTTGTGGCGCGGGCTGGCCTGGATGCCTTCGAAGGCGATCTCGAACACCAGTTCGGGGGTCACGCGGCGCACCGGGCCGAAGCGTTCGAGGGTGTTGCGCCGCACCCAATCGGTGATCTGGCGAAACTCGGCATCGGTGAGGCCCGAATAGGCCTTGGTGAAGGGCACGAGGCCGTCGCCATCGCGCAGGGCAAAGGTGAAATCGGTATAGAGCGTCGCGCGCCGTCCGTGGCCGGCCTGGGCATAGACCATCACCGCGTCGACGGTGAAGGGATCAAGCTTCCACTTCCACCAGTCGCCGCGCTTGCGCCCGACATGGTAGGGCGCGGCGAGACGTTTCAGCATCAGCCCTTCGGCGGCCTGTGCGCGCGCCGTGGCGCGGGTTGCCGCAAG
>JBGSQL010000031.1:0-5210 GCA_041738105.1 Rhodobacter sp.
GCCCGCCGCTGCCCGACTGGGTGGCGGCCTGGATCGCGGCTGATGCCGCGCGGCCCTGGCCGCCGCAGCGATAGACCCGGAAGCGCGCTTGCGTGATCGGCGCTTTGGCTGTTCTATCGCCGCGTAGCAGCAAGAGGCCGCGCCGACATGACCACCGCAAGACGGCGCATCTGGGGCTGGTTCTTTTTCGACTGGGCGAGCCAGCCCTACAACACGCTGCTTCTGACCTTCATCTTTGCGCCCTACCTGACCAGCCTTATGGGCGACGGAACGGCGGCGCAGGTGGTCTGGGGCTATGGCACCAGCGCGGCCGGCGTGGTGATTGCCATCTGCGCGCCCCTGCTGGGGGCCATCGCCGACAAGACCGGCCGGCGGATCCGCTTTATCGCCCTCTTTTCTCTGATGTATGCAGGTGGCGCCTGGGGGCTGTGGCAGGCCGCGCCGGGCGAGTTCAGCATCTGGCTGATCATGTTGAGTTTCGCGATCGGACTGATCGGGATGGAGTTTGCGACCACCTTCACCAATGCGATGTTGCCCGACCTTGGGACACCAGAGGAGATCGGGCGCATATCGGGCAGCGGCTGGGCCTTCGGCTATGCGGGCGGGATGCTGGCGCTGATCGTGATGCTGACGCTTTTCGCCGAAGGGGCGACAGGCAAGACGCTGATCGGGATTGCCCCGATCCTGGGGCTTGATCCGGAGATGCGCGAGGGCACGCGCGCGGTCGGGCCGTTCACGGCGATCTGGTATGTGGTCTTCATGATCCCGTTCTTTCTGTGGGTGCGTGAGCCGGCACGACCGGGCGCCGTGGGGGTGATGGCTGCGGCGCGGGGGGCCTGGCCCACCCTGCTGGCCACGCTGCGCGATTTGCCCCGTCAGCGCAGTCTGTTCGCCTATCTGGGATCGTCGATGTTCTATCGCGATGCGCTGAACGGGATCTACAGCTTTGGCGGGATCTTCGCTGCGGGCGTGCTGGGGTGGAGCGTGACGCAGGTGGGGGTGTTCGGCATCCTGGCGGCCGTGACCGGCGCGATCTTTGCATGGGCGGGCGGGCGGGCCGACAGCCGGTTCGGGCCGCGCCCGGTGATCATGCTGTGCCTGTTGGTGCTGACCGGGGTTTCGGTGGCGATCGTCTTCATCTCGCGCGAGATGGTGTTCGGGCTGCCGGTCGGCCCGGCAAGCCGGCTGCCGGATCTGGCCTTTTACGGGCTGGGCGCGCTGATCGGGGCAGCGGGCGGGGCGCTGCAATCGGCCAGCCGCACGATGATGGTGCGGCAGGCCGATCCGGCGCGCATGACCGAGGCGTTCGGCCTTTATGCGCTGTCGGGCAAGGCGACCGCCTTCATGGCGCCGCTTCTGATCGGGCTGGCGACTGCGGTGTCTGGCAGCCAGCAAGCCGGAATCATTCCGCTGATCGGGCTTTTTCTGATCGGCTTTGGTCTGCTATTCTGGGTCAGGCCGCAGGGAGGGATGGGACCAAAATGATCCGGATCGCAGGTTTTCTTCTGCTGCTTCTTGCGGCATCGCCGGTCTCGGCCGAAGCGCTGGCAAATCAGTTGTTCGGGTCGAAGAAAGCGGCCTCGTCGCAGGAACCGATGCCGATCGGCAGCTATGCGCGCGGCTGTGGCGCGGGCATGGTGCAATTGCCGGAAACCGGGCCAAGCTGGCAGGCGATGCGGTTGTCGCGCAATCGCAACTGGGGCCAGCCCGAGATGATCACCTTCTTGCAGCAGCTGAGCGTGGCGGCGCAGCAGGTGGGATGGGCCGGGCTGTACATCGGCGATATCAGCCAGCCGCGCGGCGGGCCGATGACCTCGGGCCATGCGAGCCATCAGATCGGCCTGGATGCGGATGTGTGGATGCTGCCACCGCGCCGGCTGGACCTGAGCCGGGCGGAACGCGAAAAGATCAGCTCGATCCCCGTGCGGTCGGCGGATCAGCGCAGCGTGACCGGGAACTGGACGGCAAGCCACCACGCGCTGTTGCGCGCGGCGGCGTCGGACCCTCGGGTGGACCGGATCTTTGTCGCAGCGGCGGTGAAGATCGAGATGTGCAAGACCGCCAAGCGCAAGGACCGCGACTGGTTGCAGAAGATCCGGCCGGTGGCAGGGCATGACACGCATTTCCATGTGCGCCTGAAATGCCCCAAGGGGGCGCGGTCCTGCCAGACACAGACGCCCACGGTGAAAGAGCTGTCGAAGGGCGGCAACGGATGTGACGAGACGCTGACCTGGTGGGTCACGGACTATCTGAACCCGCCGAAGACCACCAAGAAGCCGACGACACCAGCGCCACGAAAGAAGGGCTCGCGCGAGTTCACGATGGCCGATCTGCCGAAGCAATGCGCGGGCGTTCTGGCCTCGCGCTGAGGGGCGCGGCGTGTCTGCCGGATTGACATTGTTCTGGCGCAGGGGCTAAGGGGCCGCGACCCCTGCGGTGCGGGGGCCAAGTCTCCGCCACCTTGTAAAAAACGGAACAGGATCATGACCCGCTCGCTTTTGCCTGGCATCCTTGCCATGGCCGCCATTGTGGTGGCCTCGAATATCCTTGTGCAGCACCTGTTCGGCCAATGGCTGACCTGGGGGGCATTCACCTATCCCTTCGCCTTTCTGGTGACCGATCTGACCAACCGCTTTCAGGGCCCCGCCGCTGCACGCAAGGTAGTCTGGGCCGGCTTCGCGACCGGCGTCGTCTGTTCACTGATCGGCACGCAGATCATGGGCGAGTTCGGCCCGCTGGTCACCTTGCGCATCGCGATCGGATCCGGCGTGGCCTTTCTTTGCGCACAGATGCTGGACGTTCTGATCTTTGATCGCCTGCGCCATGGGGCCTGGTGGCAGCCGCCGCTGGTTTCGACGTTGCTGTCGGCGTCGCTCGATACGCTGCTGTTCTTCGGGATCGCATTTTCGACGGCCCTTGCGTGGATCGAGCCGGGCAACGATGTGTCCTGGGCGAATGAGGTCTTGCCGCTACTGGGGGTAGGTCCCGAGGCGGCACTTTGGATCTCGCTCGCCGTGGCGGACTGGCTGGTCAAGCTGCTGCTCGCTTTGGCGGCACTTGTGCCGTTCCGCCTTCTGGTCCGGCGGATTGGCGCACGGGTTGCGTAAAAACTTTTGACAAACACAAAATATGTGGCAGGCTGCTATTTATCGGCAACCATTTTGAAAGGAGGTGATCCAGTGTCTAGAGTGATATTGGAGAGAGGTGTCGGGACAGTCGGCGGGGGTGTTTTCTAGGGGCAGCCCCCTGGTCAGCAGACCACCGATTGGGCTTGAAACCTAACTGGCCCATCTCCTTGGAACTCGGAAAGGGTCGCCGCCTGAGGCGACCCTTTCTCTTTTGTGGCAGCCGGATTAGCCTGCGCCGCATGTTGCGGATCACCGACACACTGGCACTGGCCGACTGGGAACTGAGCGAGAGCTTTTCACGCTCGTCCGGGCCTGGTGGTCAGAATGTGAACAAGGTGGAAACGGCGGTGGAACTGCGTTTCGAGGCGGAGCGCTCGCCCCATCTGTCAGCACCTGTGAAGGCCCGGCTCAAGCGGCTGGCGGGGCGGCGCTGGACATTGGACGGCGCGATCGTGATCCGTGCCGAGGAAACCCGCAGCCAGATCAGGAACCGCGAGCTGGCGCGTGAACGGCTGGTGGAGATGATCAAGGCGGCGCTGGTTGCCCCCAAGCGGCGGATCCCCACGAAACCCACCCTTGGCAGCCAGCGGCGACGGCTGACGGCGAAGGCGGTGCGGGGCGAGGTGAAGGCCGGACGTGCGCGGCCCACGGAGGAAGAATGACCGAAGATCTGATTGCGCGACGTGCCCGGCTGATGGGGCCGAACGTGCCGACGTTTTACCGAACGCCCGTTCATATCGTGCGCGGTGAAGGTGTCTGGCTGTGGGACGCCGCCGGGCGCAAATACCTGGATTGCTACAACAACGTGCCCCATGTCGGGCATTGCCACCCGCGCGTGGTCGAGGCGATCTGCCGGCAGGCGGCGGTGCTGAATACCCACACGCGCTATCTGCATGACCTGGTTCTGGATTACATCGAGCAGCTGACCGGCACGCTGGGCCATGGCATTTCGCAGGCGATCATGGCCTGCACCGGATCTGAGGCAAACGATCTGGCGCTGCGCATGGCGCAGGCGGTGACGGGCAAGACCGGCATCATCGCGACCGACAATACCTATCACGGCAATACCGCGGCCGTTTCGGTGCTGTCGACGCGGCGCCCGCCGATCGGGGGCTATCCGGGGCATGTGCGGCTGGTGCCCGCGCCCGACAGCCTGCGCCCGGTGGGGGGCAGTCTGGCGGCGCAGGCCGCAGCATTCGCCGCCAACGTGGCGCGGGCGATTGCGGAACTGGAGGCGGCTGGGCATGGATTTTCCGGCCTGATCCTGTGCCCGATCTTTGCCAATGAGGGGATTCCTACGGTGACGCCGGGCTTTCTCGATCCGACGGTCGAGGTGGTGCGGCGGGCGGGCGGGCTGATCCTGTGTGACGAGGTGCAGCCGGGATTCGGCCGCGTGGGCAGCCATTTCTGGGGCCACGACTGGCTAGGGTTTGCGCCGGATGTGGTGACGGTGGGCAAGCCGATGGCAAACGGCCATCCCGTTGCCGCCGTTCTGGCGCGCCCGGACGTGATGGGCGCGTTTCGTGAGGCGTTCGGGTATTTCAACACTTTCGGCGGCAATCCGGTGTCGGCCGCGGCCTGTCTGGCCACCCTGGCGGTGATCCGTGACGAGGGTTTGCAGGCGCACGCGGCGCGGGTCAGTGCGCACATGATGGACCGGCTGCGTGCGTTGCGTCATCCGTTGCTGGCCGAGGTGCGGGGGGCCGGGCTGTTCTTTGGCGCCGAGTTCGTTTTGGATGACGCGATGACGCCGGCCAGTGCTTTCGTGGCCGATGTGGTCGAGCGGATGGTGGCGCGGGGATTCCTGATGAACCTGGGCGGACGGGCGGGAAACACGCTGAAGATCCGTCCGCCGATGCCGTTCTCGATCGAGAATGCCGACAGTCTGGCCGATGCGCTGGAGCAGGTTCTGGCGGAAACGCCGGTGGTTGCATGACGGGAGCGGCAGAAGAAGCGGCGCGCGTCTTTGGCGGCGGGGCGCGGCGGCTGATCAAGGCGCGCGAGAACGCGGTGTATGAGGTGCAGCTGCCGGGCGGGCGCGCCGCGCTGCGGTTGCACCGCGCCGGGTATCAGTCCGAGGCC
>JBGSQL010000051.1:0-15600 GCA_041738105.1 Rhodobacter sp.
CCGGGCGCAGCCGATCCGCAAGCCATCCGCGCCGCCCTGCAGGCCCCCCGCCGCCCGGCCCACGAGGTGCTGGACCTCGACGGCAACAGGGTGCGCAAGACGGCAGCGATCAATCTCGACCTGAACGGCATCGCCAAGGGCTTCGGCGTGGACCAGCTGGCCGAAGTCTTGCGCGACCGCGGTATTCGCGATGGTCTGGTCGGCATCGACGGCGAGATGCGCGCCATGGGTCTGCGCCCTGACGGCAGCCCTTGGACTATCGCGGTCGAGGCCCCGGACCGCGACCGCCGCACGCCCCATTCCATCCTGACGCTTCAGGATGCCGCGGTCGCCACCTCGGGCGACTATCGCCACTGGGTCACGGTGCAGGGCCGCACTCTGTCACACACGATGGACCCAAGGCGCGGCGCGCCGCTTTTCAACTCCCCCGCATCTGTAACGGTGATCGCGCCGACCTGCGCCCTGGCCGATGGCTGGGCCACGGCCCTGATGGTGATGGGCGTAAGCGCCGGGACAGCCTTGGCGCGGGCCGCTGGCCTTGACGCCCTGTTCCTCACGCGCGACGAGGGCTGCGTGCAACAAACGGCAGTGGGCCGCCTATTCGCAACCCCGGTGCCGTCACACTCCCCGGCCGTCTGAAACATTCATCCGAACCGTGGCACACGGCCCGCGAGCGATCCGCTGTCGTCGCAATCTACGCCATAAAACATTGTAATTGTTTATAATTTTCCTAGGTTGCCTTGCCACCTCCTATGCTGACTCCCAGCGCAAAGCCGGTTTTGCCAAGCAACGAGGGGGCTCAGGATCGCCATAGTCTCCGGGTCAGCGGCACGCGTTGCACCCGAAAGCCTCGCCTTTCCAGTCGACCGAGTTTCCACTCCGCCACGACGTCGGGGCTTGTGTCCGTCGCGCTCGAGGGGAACCGAGCCGCAATGCGCGCGAGCACAGGCCAACGTTGCTGATGCCACGATCGCTCATCGACCGCTGCTCAGACGCCATCCATCAGCCAGGTAATCCGACGCAGGGCGACCCTTCGGTTCAACGGCTCGGCAGCCTGCGTCTGCACCTTCAGGTAGCGTTCCCCATATCCCTGAACCACCATGTTCTCTGCCGGAACCTCGAAGATCCCCGACAGCGCGAGCGCGATCGATTCCGCGCGACGGTCCGACAGCGCCAGATTGTACGCCGCCGATCCCACGGCGTCGGTATGACCCTCCACCAGAAACACCTCGCTCGGGTTCTCCTCGACCAGATCGCGCATCAGCGCCGCAAGTCTCGCCAGCTTGTTTGCCTGTTCCGGCCGGATCGCCGCCGAGCCGGTCTCGAACGTGATCGTTCCCGCCGAAAGCTCGGGCGCAAGCTCTCTGACCTGCCGGATGTCGCGGACCTGCGCGAGGCTGAATGTTCGCCCGACGTTGGTCTGCTCCGCCTCATCCAGCAACGCCCGCCAAAGCGCCGGGTCGCGCTCGTCAGCAAGATCCAGCGTGGACCATCGCGGGCGCGGCAGCTCCGATACGACAACAGGCGCATAACTGCGGGTATCGTCGATGAGCGGGACGCGTGTGCCGTCGGCTTGCAGCAGCTCGCGCCGGATGACCCGGCCGGTCGCGTCGCGAACCGTCAGGATTTCGCTGCCATCCGTCCGGGCCAGCCGGGTCAGCGTCGAGCCATCGTTGTAGCGCTGGGTCGTCTCGACCACGCCCGGCGTGCGCAGGATCGCGTTGTCATCCTTCCAGACCGCAAGGTTTCCATCGCCGCGGTCAACCACCACCCTGTCGCCAGACTTCGCCACGACCCGGTTGTTGTTGATCAGCATGCCCACCGCGACCGCGCCAAGCGCCAGCAGCCCCGCTTTCTCGAGATCCGAGAGGCCGCCCTCGTCATCCTCCGCAGTCGTCGGGACGGTGACGGCGAGAGGCGTCGCAAAGTCCTGCGCACTCGATCGGGTCTCAGCGATGCCCAGCGTCTGCGTCGTCGTCTCGACGGGCGGCGGTGCGGCACCTGCGGCAGCCGCGGCGGCGGCGATCGCAGCTCCACCGGCCTCTTGCCCGGCCTCTGGTGCAACCGTCTCCGACAGGGTTTCGACAGCGGCGGCCACGTCCGGATCGGCCATCAGTGTCTCGATCACCTGCTGCTGTTCGGGGGTCGGCTCGGGAACCGGTTCGGCGGTGTCCGCGATATCGGGCAGCGCGTCGGCTGACTGGGGATCGACGCCGTCCACGGCCTCTGGCGCGGTTTCGCCGAGTGTGGGCTCGGCTTGCGTCGTCTCTGGCGCGGACGGCTCAGCCCCGGCGGCTTCGGTCTCGGGCACCACCTCGGCGGGCGCCGCACCAACGGCAGGCTCTTCGGTCGGGGCAGTCGCGTCCGCCCCGGTCTCCGCGGCGGGTGCTTGCTCGACCGGCGGCCTCGGCTGTTCGGTCGGTTCCGGTTCAGAGACTTCGGCGGCCTCGGGGACAGCGTCTGCAGGCGCGATTTCAGGCTGGGCCTCTGCCGCGGGCTGCTCTGCTGGCGGTTCCTCTGGAACAGCCGTCTCGGAAGGGGGCACAGCCTCGACACCGTCTACGGGCGGGGGCAGTGACTCACCCTCCGGCACGACCGGCTGATCGGCCTGATCCTGCGCCGCCACACAGTCCGGCTGACTTGGATCCTCGGCGCAGATCTGCTCGAGGAGGAGCTTCTCGGCGCTGGTTGCATCCGCCACCTCCGCCTGTGGCGTCACAACGCCTTGCGCCACAAGCGGCAGGGGGTTGGCAAGAGACAGACAGACCGTCAGGGCTGTGGTGGTCCTCAGAAGCGGGCGGGGCATTTGAGCGCCTTTCTTTTTTGGCTTCGCGAACGACAGACTAACAGGTCCATCCCCCCAACGCACGAAAGCGCTGATCACACTGGCGAGATGATCGGGCGCGTTGCCGGTGCCGGGCCGGTCCGGGCCGACCGGAACCCTGGCGCGGGTTCTTCGATGCTGCGGCGCACGCATCTGTCTGGAGGCCGACGCAGGGCGCGGGGACACCTCGCATGGCAAACCCATCCAAAGACAACCGAGACCTCGCTTATTCCGGAAGCCCGGCAAGGCGGTAACCTTCGATGAAATGTGCCTTTGTCGCCTCGTCCTTGAACTGCGTCGAGGAAATCCAGTGCCCTATGGTAAACTTGGGGTTGCTTGCCAGGAACAGGGCCGTCTCATTGCGGGCGTCGTCGATCCGGCCAAGCTGGGCAAGGCTCGCAGCCAGATAGCGGCGCGACGCCGTGCGATAGGTGACCGGGTTGCGCAAAGTCCTGACGGCATCCTCGTACTGGCCAAGCGCATAGTGGACCTTGCCCTGCGCCATGAAGTACCAGGCGGCTGGAAGCGGGTTGATCCGCAGGGCGCGCCGAACAAGCTCCTGCGACTTGCCATGCTGCCCCGAAAACAGCAGGAAGTCGGCATACATCACCATCGCATCGGCATTGTTGGGATCGAGCGCGAGCGCAAGCTCGTGTTCGCGCTGCGAGGCATCCCACTGCCCGGCATAGTCCAGCAGCAGCGCATAAGTTGCATGACAATGAGAACTGTTGGCGTCGAGCGCCACCGCCCGTTCGGCCAGATCCAGGACCGTGCCGCGTCGGGCATCCACGGGGATGTTGCTGTGGGTCCAGGCATCATTGCGCGCCATGGCCAGGCAGCGGTACGCTTCGGCGTAGACCGGATCCAGGTCTATGGCCTTTTCCAGAAGCACCATCGCCTCGCGCAAGGCGTCCGCAAGGCCGAACGACGAATCCAGCAAGGCCCGGCCCCGCGTGCAAAGATCGTAGGCCTCCATGTTCCTCGGCCGGTTGCGGGGGGGCGGCGCCACCAACTGGCCCACAAGCGCGTCGCGGATATGGGCGGTCACTTCATCCTGCAGGTCAAAGATGTCTTCAAGCTGCCGGTCAAAGCGCTCTGCCCAGACATGCACTCCACCCTGGCTGTCGATCAGCTGGACGTTGATCCGCACCCGCCCCCCCGAACGACGCGCAGAGCCTTCCAGAAGGTAGCGCACACCCAGTTCCCTGGCGATCTGCCGCACGTCCATCGCCTTGCCCTTGAACGCAAAGACCGAGTTTCGAGCGATGACAAACAAGCCCGGATTGCGCGAGACGTCGGTGATCAGGTCCTCGGTCAAGCCGTCCACGAAATAGTCGTACTCCGTGTCCGAACTCATGTTGGTAAAGGGAAGAATCGCGATCGAGGGTTTGTCGGGCAGGGTCAGCACTGCCGGTTCGCTGCCCTCGGTACGGACACGAAACACCCGCAACGGCTCGGCCATGTTCTTGAGTTTGCGTGGCCCGAGATCATCGAATTGGGCCTCCATGCGGCGCTTGACCTGATCATGCACATTGGCCGACAGGCAGATCCCACCAGGATCGGCCAGCGCCTCGAGCCGGGCTGCCACGTTCACTCCATCGCCATGCAGGTCGCTGCCTTCCACGATCACGTCGCCCAGATTGACCCCGATGCGAAAGACGATGCGCTGGTCCTTTGGAACGTCCTGATTGCGCAGGGCCATGCCTTTCTGGATCTCTACCGCACAGAGCGCCGCATTCAGCGCCGAGTTGAATTCCACCAGAAACCCGTCGCCCATCACCTTGAAGATGCGTCCGCCATGTTTGGCAATCGCAGGGTCGAAGAACTCGCGCCGAAGGTTCTGCAGCGCCGCCAGTGTACGCTCCTCGCTCGCCTGCATCAGACGCGAATAGCCCACGACATCCGCAGCAAGGATCGCAGCCAGCCGACGTTCGACATTCTCGGCGCTCATCTCAAATGCCCGGTTCAGTGCCAAAATACTTGCGCGTCACGTCTCGCCTTCGAGTCAGTCGCCCGAGTAGCCTACCCCTTCGGCGATCCGATTTCAGTCTTACTGCATGACCGGTCCCGGCGCTACTGCCGGGGGTGGCCGGCGCAGCGGTGGCGCAGTGCGAAGCCGGCTGCACCATCTGATCCGAGACAGGGACTGTTGACCTTCAGCGTCTCCTGACGGCAGCGCGGCGCGCTGAAGTCCAGCGCCGCCCAGTCCAGGCCGATCAGGCGCAGCAGGCTCTCGACGAACCCTGTCGCTTGCCTCGGTGAGGACGGCGTGCATCGTATTTCCGCGCTCGGATGGTCGATGTCCCGAAGAATTTCATAGGCGATGAAAGAGGTTGTCAGACTTGCGTAGCACGTGGCATGGTTGCGCAAATTGCCTCTAACAATCAGAAGCTTCTGTATTGCAACTCAGACCGGCGGATCTCGCTCAAAAATACTGCGTCGACGACCTGACCGGTGCCACCACGCCTGGTGCTCGCCTTCATGGCATTCTGGTGAGCATCGAGGCGGGCAAGCAACCAACGCTTCATGCGCTCAATTTCCTTGTCGAGAAAGGTCTTGACTCCCTTCACGCCTTTGCAACGGGGACAATGCACCCAGACGAGTTTCACGGGCAGGCAGCCATGGAAAGAGACGCTCGCATTCTTGCGGCGCGCGAGCAGGCAGCCTCCAAAATTCGTGATGCTGAAAGGCAGGCCGCTAAATGGGATGCGGCCCTCAAGGCCCGTTTCGATGCAATGGAGAATGATCCTGTTCTTCGGCGCAGGCGAGAGGAAAAGCACCTGCGCAAGCGGTTCGGTCTGGGCTTTGTCGAACGGGAAATCTATCGCCAAGTCATGAGGCTTCTGGCGCAGGTCGAGGGCGGGCGACAGCTATCGCCGGAAGACGTGGCCTGGTTTTCGACCGAAGGAAAGGACTGCTGGACGCCAGAACTTCGATCAGCCCACCACTTGTTGGAGGCAGCAGCGCTGACGCGGGAATGGGAGCAAACGGGTGACCCCTGGAAGGCCGTCAACGCCTGTGCCGATTGGCGCAAGGGCGAGCGCCCGGAGCAAGCGCTCGCCCTGTCGGCCAAAGTGCTTGTGCTGCCGGACCTTTCGCCGAAACTTCGATCTGCGATCTGCACAACGCGCGGCGGGGCGAAGCGCGACCTTGGACATCTGGAGGAAGCACGCGACTTGGGCCACGAGGCCCAGCGTCTGGCACCAAAGGACTTCCGCCCCTGCACCCTGCTAGGCGCGACCTACATGCAACTGGGCGATTTCACCTCGGGCCACGACTGGTATGACAAGGCAGAAGCCCTGGGGGCCAAACGCGACTCCGTGGATCAGGAAATCCGCAGCCTTCATGCCCGATGTACCCCGGAGCGCAGGAAGGCCTTGTCCGATTTCCTGCTGTCACGCGACGCTGAACGGCATGCGTGGGTTTCGCGCGTCCGCTGACACTTGACTGTCGCAAAGGCCATCTCGTGCGGGTTCAATTCCAACGCCAAACGCGCGGATGCGTCGCCTTCGCGCCGGTCGCCTCTCCTTACCTGCGCGGTGTGGCGGCCTCGGGGCGGCCGGCAAGCCCGATGTCCGCCCAGGTCAGCTGCGTGTTGCGTGCGACGGCACGGGTCAGGGCGCACCCGACCACCAGATCGAAATCATAGCCCGCGATCTGCCCCGATCCGGGCCGGCGCGCCCAGATGTCGGCCTCGGTGATCACGTGGCCGGCCGGAAGGTCACGGTCGGCCACCACGCTGGCGCGCGCAAAGCGGTAGACCGGCTCTTCCGCCGCGGTGCGCTCTTTGGGATTGTGCAGCGCGGTATGGATCTCGCGCGAGCGGTCGATCAGAAAGCGCAACTCGGCCGGATCCATCGAATTGATGATGTCCGGTCCGGCGCGATAGCGCGTGTCGGTATAGTGCCGTTCCAGAATGCAGGCCCCCAGCGCCACCGAGGCCAGCGCCATTTCGGGCCCGATCGAATGGTCGGAAAACCCCACGACCGCGCGAGGAAAGGCATCCTGCAGATCGCGCACGCCCTGCAGGCTGACGATCTCGGGCGGCGAGGGGTAAAGGTTCGTGCATTCCAGCAGCGCATACGCAACCCCGGCCGCGTCGAGGATCGCAACGCTTTCGCGGATGGTCTCGATCGTCTGCATCCCGGTTGACAGGATCACCGGCTTGCCGAAGCGCGCGATATGGCGGATCAGCGGCAGGTTGTCGGCCTCGCCGGATCCGATCTTGAAGGCGCGCACGCCGATCTCGGCCAGGAAATCGGCGGCCTTCCGGCTGAACGGGGTCGAGAGATAGATCATCCCCAGACTTTCCGTATAGCGCTTCAGCGCCACCTCATCGTCAGCCGAAAGGGCACAGCGGGCCATCACCTCCCAGATCGAGACGTCGGCGTTGGGCGGAAAGATCTGCTTCGCCTCCTCGGTCATCTCGTCGTCCAGGAAATGGGTCTGGTGTTTGATACATTCGCACCCCGACAGATGGGCCAGACGGACCATCTCCTTGGCCACGTCCAGGCTGCCGCCATGGTTGATCCCGATCTCGGCGATCACCAGCGGCGGATGGGCAGGGCCGATTTCACGATGGGCAATCTTCATGGGGCGTCTCCGGCATCCGTGACGCGCAGGCCGCGCGCGCGCCATCTAGCCGCGCCAAGGGCCGGGATGCAACCGGGCCCGCCGCCGAATGCCGGCAATCCGCACCGGCCTCAGCGCGCCCGACCGGGCCGGAACAGCGAGGCCAGAAACAGCCACAGGATGCACACCGGCGCGGCAAAGACCAACAGGATCGGCGCGATGTTCGACCCATCGCGCAGCGCCCCGATGGTCACGATCACCGCCCCGCCCATCACGACAAGCGGCAACGCCGCCACGCCCAGCCAGACGCCCCGCCACAAGGCAAGCGCCCGGATCTGCATCCACAGATACAGCACCGGCCCGCCAAGAATCAAAGCCGTGCCCAGGATCATTTCCATGCCGTAGTCCCTTCCTGCCAGCCCACGCAACCGAACAAGGTTGGCGCGTCTGGATGGCAGGATTGCGGCAGAGGGCAGGCAAGCCTGCGAAGGGGGATGGTGGGTGATAACGGATTTGAACCGCTGACATCTTCGATGTGAACGAAGCGCTCTACCACTGAGCTAATCACCCGATGGCGGGGGTCTTAGCGTCAGTCTTGCCCGTCTGCAAGGGTCTGTTTCGCGCTCTTGCGCGCCGCCTTGCGTGCCGCCGCCTGATCGCCACCCTGCTTCAGCTTGACCATCATCGTGGTGCCGCCGTCATTGTCGCGGCTGCGGTTGACCTTGGCCTTGCCGAACGGCGGAAGGTTCAGTTCCTCGCCCTTGGCCAACGCCTCGCCCAGCACTTTCAGCGTATGCTCGACGATCTCCTTGACCTGCTTTTTCTTGGCTCCCGAGGCGGCGACGACCCGCTCGACCAGTTCCTTCTTGCGGATCGACAGGGCCTCGGCAACCACGCCCAGCGCGGGCAGGATACCGGCCTCGGCCACGACCTGGGTCGCGGGCTTGGGCGCAGCACGGGGCTTTGGTGCCGGCTTCGCCGCAGCGGCCTTCGGCTTTGGCGCAGCCTTGGCAGCGGCAGGCTTTGTGGCGGCAGGCTTTGTGGCGGCAGGCTTTGCCGTCGCGGGCTTCGCCGTGGCAGGGGTTGCAGCGGCCGTTTTGGCCGCAGGGCGCGCGGCAGGTTTTGCCTTGGGATCGCCCGCAGCACGCGTCGTAGGTTTCGGCGTCGTTGTCATTCCTGGCTGTCCCTGTTGCGGTGTCTTTGCGCCAAGGATACCGCGTTCCATCGCTTCGCGAAACTGTCATGTTTCTGTTACAAAAAAAGGGCGCGGCCGAAACCGCGCCCCCTCTGTTTCGCTGTCCGCCCCGATCAGTGCGCGATCGGTGCCGCCGGCGTTTCGGCCTTCATCGGCACAAGCTTGGCCTCTTCCGCCGCCTCGTCCCATTCGATCGGCTCCGGCACCCGAACCAGGGCGCGTTGCAGCACCTCGCGCACGTTGCCGACCGGGATGATCTGAAGCCCCGCTTTCACGTTCTCGGGGATCTCGGCCAGATCCTTGGCGTTCTCGGCCGGGATCAACACCGTCTTGATGCCGCCCCGAAGCGCCGCCAGCAGCTTCTCCTTCAGCCCGCCGATCGGCAGGACATTGCCGCGCAGCGTCACCTCGCCGGTCATCGCGATGTCCTTGCGCACCGGGATGCCGGTCAGCACCGACACGATCGAGGTCACCATCGCGATGCCCGCGCTCGGCCCGTCCTTGGGCGTCGCGCCTTCGGGCACGTGAACGTGGATATCCACCGTCTCGAACTTCGTCGGCTTCACCCCCAGTTGCGGGCTGATCGAGCGGACAAAGCTTGACGCCGCGTCGATCGACTCCTTCATCACGTCGCCCAGCTTGCCGGTGGTCTTCATCCGGCCCTTGCCCGGCAGCTTCAGCGCCTCGATCGACAGCAACTCGCCCCCGACCGATGTCCAGGCAAGGCCCGTCACGACCCCCACCTGATCTTCCTCTTCGGCCAGGCCATAGCGATACCGCGGCACGCCCAGGTAGCCTTCCAGCGTCCCGGGCGTGACGACCACCTTGCGGCCCTTGTTCTTGACGATCTCGGTCACCGCCTTGCGCGCCAGCTTCGCGATCTCGCGCTCCAGGCTCCGCACCCCCGCTTCGCGCGTGTAGGTCCGGATCACCTCGGTCAGCGCGGCATCGGTGATCTCGAACTCGCCCTTGCGCAGGCCGTGGTTCTTGATCTGCTTCTCGATCAGGTGGCCCTTCGCAATCTCGCGCTTCTCGTCCTCGGTGTAGCCCGCCAGCGGAATGATCTCCATCCGGTCCATCAGCGGTCCCGGCATGTTGTACGAGTTCGCCGTCGTGATGAACATCACGTTGGACAGATCATACTCGACCTCCAGGTAGTGGTCGGTGAAGGTCGCGTTCTGTTCCGGGTCCAGCACCTCAAGCATCGCCGAGGCCGGGTCTCCCCGGAAATCCTGCCCCATCTTGTCGATCTCATCGAGCAGGATCAGCGGGTTGGTCGTCTTGGCCTTTTTCAGCGCCTGGATGATCTTGCCGGGCATCGAGCCGATGTAGGTCCGCCGGTGGCCCCGGATCTCGGACTCGTCACGCACGCCGCCAAGGCTGATCCGGATGAACTCGCGCCCCGTGGCCCGCGCCACGCTACGCCCGAGCGAGGTCTTGCCCACGCCGGGCGGACCGACGAGGCACAGGATCGGCCCCTTCAGCTTGGCACTGCGCGCCTGCACCGCCAGGTATTCGACGATCCGTTCCTTGACCTTCTCCAGCCCGTAGTGATCGGCATCGAGCACGGCCTGCGCCTTGTTCAGATCCTTCTTGACCCGGCTCTTCACGCCCCACGGCACAGCCAGCAACCAGTCGAGGTAGTTGCGCACCACCGTTGCCTCGGCGCTCATCGGCGACATCGCCTTGAGCTTCTTCAACTCGGCCTCAGCCTTGTCGCGCGCCTCTTTCGAGAACTTGGTCTTGCGGATCCGCTCTTCCAGCTCGGCGATCTCGTTCTGACCTTCCTCGCCGTCGCCCAGCTCCTTCTGAATGGCCTTCATCTGCTCATTCAGGTAATATTCGCGCTGGGTGCGCTCCATCTGGCTTTTCACGCGGGTCTTGATCTTCTTTTCAACCTGCAACACCGACATTTCGCCCTGCATCAGGCCATAGATCTTTTCCAGCCGCTCGGCCACGTCGAGCGTCTCCAGCAGATCCTGTTTCTGCGCCACTTCGATCCCCAGATGCCCGGCCACCAGATCGGCCAGCTTCTGCGGCTCGCGCGTCTCGGACACGGCCGCCAGCGCCTCTTCGGGAATGTTCTTCTTGATCTTGGCATAGCGCTCGAACTCGTCCGACACACTGCGGAGCAGCGCCTCGACCGACGTCGCGTCGCCCGGCAACTCGGTCAGTTCTTCGGCGCGCGCCTCAAAGAAGCGATCGTTTTCCAGGAACTCGGTGATCCGCACCCGCGTCTTGCCCTCGACCAGCACCTTCACGGTGCCATCGGGCAACTTCAGCAATTGCAACACGTTGGCCAGCACGCCGGCCTTGTAGATGCCATCGGCGGTCGGATCGTCGATCGTCGGGTCGATCTGGCTCGACAGCAGGATCTGCTTGTCCTCGGCCATCACGTCCTCAAGCGCCCGCACCGATTTCTCGCGCCCCACGAACAACGGCACGATCATGTGCGGAAACACCACGATGTCGCGCAACGGCAGCACCGGATAGCTTTGGGAAAGGGGCTTGTTCATTCTGTTTCCTTCGTCTGGCAGGAAGACCCGGCCCCGGTTATCGGCAGCATCGGCCTCCCCCTCTCTGGCCCTGATAGGTGGGTGTCGCACCCCGGTCTGTAAAGGGGTGTTCCGCATAGCGTGACTGCAGCATGACAAGCGTCACAAGGAAGGGCAAGCGCGTTTCCCGCCTGCCCGACGCCGTGCCCAAGACCGGTCTGACGCCGGATTGACGGCACAGTCACGGCACCCTCCGGCGCTTGGGGCCAACATGGCGCCACGTCCCGGCGTGCCAAGGCGCCGGCCGCCACACTGGCCCGATTGGGGGAAAACCGCCATGGCCCTGCGCTCGTTCAGGGAACGCCTTTGTCAGACGCTTGCCTATGAAACCGGCGGGCTGGTGGTTGCGACCCCGCTCTATGGCATCGCCTTCGGTGCTGCGGCCACGGAGTCGGTCCTCGTGGTTGGCGCGCTCGCGCTCGTTGCGCTGGTCTGGTCGCCGCTGCACAACGCGGTCTTCGATCTGGCCGAATGGCGGCTGGCGCGGCGTCGCGCCAGTGATCGGCCCCACCGGTTGCGCCTTCTTCACGCGCTCACGCACGAGGCGTCGTCGATCGTGGTAACCCTGCCGATGCTGATGGCTCTGGGCGATCTGGGATTCCTCGCAGCCCTGGCGGCCGATGCCGGCCTGACGCTGGTCTACGCAATCTATGGCTACGGCTTCCACCTGCTTTATGACCGGCTGCGCCCGGTCTGCGACCGCCCCCGGCCCCGTCCGATCACAGCGGCTCGATATCGCCTTCAGCCCGCAACGCATGAAACCCGGCCACGAACTCTGCCAGCCGCCCCGCCGCGATGGCACGGCGCAGACCCGCCATCAATTCCTGATAGTAATGCAGATTGTGCCAGGTCAGCAGCATCGAGGCGATGATCTCGGAATTGCGAAAGACATGATGCAGATAGGCCCGGCTGTAGTCCTGACACGCCGGACACCCGCAAGCCTCGTCCAGCGGACGCGGATCGTCCTGATGCCGCGCGTTCTTGATGTTGACCACGCCGCGTCGCGTAAACGCCTGCCCGGTGCGCCCCGATCGTGAGGGCAGCACGCAATCCATCATGTCGATCCCACGCTCGACCGCGCCCACGATGTCGTCGGGCTTGCCTACGCCCATCAGGTAGCGCGGGCGATCCTCGGGCAGCAGGCCCGGCGCATAATCCAGCACCCCGAACATCGCGTGCTGGCCCTCGCCCACGGCCAGACCACCCACCGCATAGCCGTCAAACCCGATCCGCATCAGCGCCTCGGCCGATTCTGCGCGCAGATCGGGCGTGACCCCGCCCTGCATGATCCCGAACAGCCCATGTCCCGGCCTGTCGCCAAAGGCCTCGCGCGACCGCTCGGCCCAGCGCATTGACAGGCGCATCGACGCCGCAACCGTCGCCTCATCCGCCGGCAAGGCGGGACATTCGTCGAAACACATCACGATGTCGGATCCCAGCAGGCGCTGGATCTCCATGCTCCGTTCCGGCGTCAGCCAATGTTCCGATCCGTCGATGTGGCTTTTGAACCGCACCCCCTCTTCGGTCAGCTTGCGCAACGCGGCCAGACTCATCACCTGAAACCCGCCCGAGTCGGTCAGGATCGGGCGCGACCAGTTCATGAACCGATGCAGCCCCCCCAGCCGGTCGATCCGCTCGGCTGTCGGGCGCAGCATCAGGTGATAGGTATTGCCCAGCAGGATATCCGCGCCCGTCGCGCGCACGCTTTCGGGCAACATCGCCTTCACCGTACCGGCGGTGCCAACCGGCATGAAGGCGGGGGTGCGGATCTCGCCGCGCGGCGTCTTGATCGCGCCGGTGCGGGCGCGCCCGTCGGTCGCCGCCACGCTGAAATGAAACGCCTGTGTCATCGCCGCCTCTCGCCCGCGCCTGCCGCGTTCATAGGGATTTCGCGGCGCTTGCCAAGCCCCGTCCCCCGGCCCCGATCGCAGATCCCGATGCTTTCTGTTGCCATACGATTGCCATATGGATGCCATACATGTTCCAGACAGCGCTCCCCCACCACAGCGAGCACTGGACCTACCCCGACCCTTTCCCTATATAAATGGTCAAGTAACCAAGAGGCCGCGATGACCAGCCACAGCCCCGAACGGATCGAAGGTGCCCCGCTGATCCGCCCATCCAGCACGGATCACCCGCTTTACGACGACGTGGTGGGGGCCTGCCGCACCGTGTTCGACCCCGAAATCCCGGTGAACATCTATGACTTGGGTCTTGTCTATACGATTGAAATATCACCGGAAAACGAAGTCGAAATCCTGATGACGCTGACCGCACCCGGTTGCCCCGTGGCTGGCGAAATGCCAGGTTGGGTGGCCGACGCGATCGAACCGCTGCCCGGCGTCAAGCAGGTGAATGTCCAGATGACCTTCGATCCGCCCTGGGGCATGGACATGATGTCGGACGAGGCGCGCCTCGAACTTGGCTTCATGTGATGGATGGCCTCGGCCAAGGGGATAGCGGCCCGGTGCGCGACCACCCCCGACCCAGCCCCTCAAACCGGGCATCCGCCCAAGATTTGCTTCTTTTGTTCAATGCGTTAGACGCGACTGACGCCTCGCGCCGGGCGCTCTTGGCGCGCCTTGTCGGCACCTGGAGTGACGCCGTGATCCGCCCGCCGTTCCGGGCCGAAACGGGCCGCAACCTGCATTTTGGCGAGGCGTGTTTCGTCGATCACGACTGTCACCTCCAGGATTTCGCCGAGATCCGGATCGGTGCCTTCACCCAGATCGCGCGAGGCGTCCGCATCCTCACCGCAGACCCCATCGGCACCGCACCCCGCCCCGTCCTGATCGGGCGCAATGTCTGGATCGGCCCCGGCGCGGTGATCCACCCCGGTGTCCGACTGGGCGATGACGTGATCGTCAGCGCCGGCGCCGTCGTGACCGAGTCTGTGCCCGAAGGCGCGACCGTCGCAGGCAATCCCGCTCGGATCGTCAGCTAAGCCCGCCGCATCGCTCGCGCCTTGAGATCGGGCCGCAGCGCGCCTAGATTACGCCTAAGACACAAGGAGCGACCCATGTTCGGTATCCCCGGTAAACAGGCCATCACGCTGACCCCCACCGCCGCGCGCCAGATCGCGCAGCTCATGCAGACGCGCGGATCCACCGGCCTGCGCATCGGCGTGAAGAAGGGCGGCTGCGCGGGGATGGAATATACCATGGATTTCGCCAATGAGATCAATCCCATGGATGAAATGGTGGAACAGGACGGCGCACGCGTGATGATCGCGCCGATGGCCCAGATGTTCCTGTTCGGCACCCAGATCGACTACGAAACCTCGTTGCTGGAAAGCGGCTTCAAGTTCAACAACCCCAACGTGGCCGAAGCCTGCGGGTGCGGCGAGTCGATCAAGTTCAAGGATCCTGCCTGATCGGGCCGCGTCTGCCCGGCAGCGTCGAAACCCCTGACTTTCGCACAACGCCCGTTCCGTCCGCCGTCGCAATGACGTAGACCTTCCTGCAAATCGGTGAGGGAGGATCGACATGCGCAAACTGGCCGCCGGAAACTGGAAGATGAACGGCACCTCTGCCGATCTGGCCGAGGTGTCTGCCTTGCTCGCGGCCCTGCCCGACCCAGCGTGCGAGGTGCTGATCTGCCCGCCGGCCACGCTGCTTGCGTCAATGGCCGAACTGATGGCCGGTCGATTCTTCGCGGGCGGTCAGGATTGCCACCCCGAGGCGTCCGGCGCCCACACCGGCGACATCTCGGCCGGGATGCTGGCCGATGCCGGCGCAAGCCATGTGATCCTTGGCCATTCCGAGCGCCGCGCGGATCATGGCGAAACCGATGCGCTGGTCCGCGCCAAGTCCGAACGCGCGCTCGCGGCCGGCCTTGTGGCGATCATCTGCGTGGGCGAAACAGAGGCGCAGCGTGACGCGGGCGCAACCCTGGCCGTCATCGGGGCGCAGCTTGCCGCGTCCGTCCCCGACGCGGCCACCCCCGAAACGGTCGTGATCGCCTATGAACCCGTCTGGGCGATCGGCACCGGCCGAACCCCGACCCTGCCCGAGATCGCCCAGGTCCATTCCGATCTGCGCACCCGTCTTGCGTCCCGTTTCGGGCCAGCGGGCAGCCGGTTCCGCCTGCTGTATGGGGGTTCGGTCAAACCGTCAAACGCGACCGAGATCTTTGCCCTGCCGAACGTCGATGGGGCCCTGGTCGGTGGGGCAAGCCTGCGCGCGTTAGATTTCGGGGCAATTGTCGCAGCACTTTCCGCCACCTGATCGGGCCGGAATGTCGCAGCCGGACAGGCGCGCACCTGCGCGCCCGGCGATGCTGTCGCACGTCGCCCTCGTGAAAGCCCGGACATGACCCTGCCCATCGCTGCGGCCCCCGCCGGCCTTCTGGCGGCCAACCTGATCTGCATGGCCTCCATGCTGATCTGGGCCGCTGGCCTGCCCGCCGCCGACCACCTGATCCCGCTGATGCCGCATGAGCAGCTGAACGCGCTG
>JBGSQL010000060.1:0-7227 GCA_041738105.1 Rhodobacter sp.
GGCTGCAGTCCCGGATCGCCCAGCACCTCGGCCGCGGTGCCGATGCGGGTCACGCGGCCAGCCTCCAGCGCCACAACGGTGGTGGCGATGCGGGCAACCTCGGCCGGGGAATGGCTGACATACAGGATCGGCACCTGCACCTCGTCGCGCAACCGTTCGAAATAGGGTAGGATTTCCGCCTTGCGTTCCTCGTCCAGTGCCGACAGCGGCTCATCCGCCAGGATCAGGCGTGGCGCGGCCAAGAGGGCGCGACCGATGGCAACGCGCTGGCGTTCCCCGCCCGACAGCCCGGCGGGACGGCGATCCAGCAAGGGGCCGATGCCCAGCATCTCGACCACACGCGCCAGATCCGCCAGCGCCGCCCCCTTGGGCGCGAACCAGCGGCCGTAGGCCAGATTCTGCCGCACGGTCAGATGCGGGAACAGGCGGCCTTCCTGAAAGATATAGCCCAGACGGCGGCGATGCGGCGGCAGGCTTATCCCTTCGCTGGTGTCCAACAGCGTCCAATCGTCTGCCGCCACTCGGCCCTGTTCGGGGCGCATGAGCCCCGCCACCGCATTGACGATGGTGGTCTTGCCCGACCCTGACCGGCCGAAGAGCACGGTCACGCCGGGCGGGGCCTCGAACGCCACATCGAGCGCGAAATCCCCGATCCGATGCGTCAACGCCACCTGCAGCATCACGCCCCCGCAATCCGGCGCGCCACTGCGCGGCCCACCCATTCCGACAAGAGAAGCGCCGCCATGGCGATGGTGACGGCCACCAGAACAAGCCGCGCAGCCTCTGTCTCGCCCCCCGGCACTTGCAGGAAACTGTAGATGGCCGAGGGCAGCGTTTGGGTCTGGCCGGGGATGTTCGACACGAAGGTGATTGTCGCACCGAATTCGCCCATCGCCTTGGCAAAGGACAGGATCACCCCCGCCACGATCCCGGGTAGGATCAGCGGCAGGGTGACCGTGGCAAACACCCAAGGGCGCGATGCGCCTAGGGTGCCCGCCGCCTGCTCCAGCTTGGGGTCCACCGCTTCGATCGCCAGACGGATGGCGCGCACCATCAACGGGAATGCCATGACCCCCGCCGCAAGCGCCGCCCCCGTCCAGCGAAAGGCAAAGACCAGACCGAACCATTCGTCGAGATAGTGCCCCACCAGCCCACGCCGCCCGAAGGTCAGCAGCAGAAGATAGCCCGTCACCACCGGCGGCAGGATCAAGGGCAGATGCACCAGCCCGTTCAGCACCTGCTTGCCCGGAAATTCCCACCGGGCCAGCGCATGGGCCACGAAGGTGCCCAAGGGCAGGCTGACCAGAACTGCCCAGAAGGACACCTTTAGGGACAGCGCAACCGCGCTCCATTCCGCTGGGGAAAGCCAGTCAGCCACGCGCCTGCCTTCAGTTCAGGATCTGAAAACCCTGTTCGGCAAACGTGGTATCGCCCGCGTCCGAGGTGATGGCGTCGAAGAACGCCTTGTCTGCCGCATCTGCCGCTCCGGTCAACAGCGCGCCGGGATAGATCACCGTCGGATAGCTGTCGGCCGGAAAGGTGCCGACGATCTTGACGTTCACATCAGCGGCGGCGTCGGTGGCATAGACGATGCCATAGGGCGCCTCGCCCTGCGACACGAAGGCCAATGCCGCGCGCACGTTGTCGGCCTGCGCCACCGAAGGTTCCACCGCCGCCCAGACGCCAAGGCTTTCCAGCGCCGCCTTGCCATACTGGCCCGCTGGCACCGAATCGACCAGCGCCATCGCCAGCTTGCCATCCCCCAACAGGCCCGCCAGATCGAAGCCAGCCGCAATATCCACCGGGGCGGCATCGGGCCCGCCCACCAGCACCAGCGTGTTGCCGAACATGTCGCGGCGGGTGCCCTCCACGACCAGACCTGCCTTTTCCACCTCGTCCATCCAGTTGACGGCCGCTGAAACGAAAATGTCGGCGGGTGCGCCTTCGATGATCTGCTTGGCCAACTGGTTCGACCCGGCATAGCTGATCGTCACGGTATGCCCGGTTGCCGCCTGAAAATCGGCAGCCACCGCATCCAGCGCGTTCTTCATCGAAGCGGCGGCGAACACCACCACTTCTTCGGCCAAGGCCGGGGCGGCACAGGTCAGGCCAAGGACAAGGGCGAAGATCGAAGGTCTGGTCGTGGTCATTGTATTACTCCCCAAGATATGTTTCGCAAAACATATCGCAGGGAATTTGCAAGGAACACAACCGTTATTTTCCGTCGGGAATATCCGAAAGCAGTGCGCAAAGTGCATCCAGATGCCGCTCACCGGCCCGCGCTGCTTCGGCCTCGAAGCCACGATAGAGCCGCAGCACCTCGCGCCCCATGTCCGTCAGTACCGCGCCTCCCCCGCCTGGGCCGCCGCGCGTGCTGCTGACCACAGGCGCCTGAAACATGGTGTTGAGCGTGCCGATCAACTCCCACGCGCGTTTATAGCTCATGTCCATCTCGCGCCCCGCGGCCGCAATAGACCCCGTCCTGTCGATCCGCTCCAGCAACTCGGCCTTGCCCGGTCCCATCATTTCGGCTTCACCAAAGATGATCCGGATGCGCAGGCGGGGGCGTTGGACTTCTTCGTTCATATCGTGAAACTCGTGCAAATTGCGGGTCAGGGCAAGTGTCTCAGTCCCTTGCAAACCTTTGATCCTGCGCAACTGACACTGACCCAATTGTAGCCACGATCAGCCTGTGGCCCCTGTTCATGCCGCCAAAAAGCCCTGCTGATACATTGTGCCGACAGAAATCCATGTGTTTCAGCGTCGGGAGATGCTAACAGGGCAAAATGATGGCTACGGCTCGGAATGTGTTTGTCAGGGTTGCGATCACCCTTCTGCTGGCGACGAGCCTGTTGTCGGCGGGATTTGCGCATCGTGGGCCAGGAAGCTCGGCGGATGTCTAAGCCCTTCAGGCGCTTGCCGAACTGGGCCTGACCGCAGCCGATCTTTGCAGTGTGCCGAGCGATGGCGGCGGCATGAAGGAGATGGGCGATTGCCCGGTCTGCCGCCTGGCTGGTGGAATGCTGCTGCCAGTCGCTGCCGAAAACCTGAAAGACGTTGAACTGCGCGCCGCTGTCGCAGTTCAAGTTCCTGCGCAAGCGCGGGTGTTCGGGCGCGCCTATGACCCTGCAACTCCGGTTCGTGCCCCGCCCCTGGCTTGATCGTACGTCGTTCATCGATCAATCCAATCTGCCGCGCCTTGAGTGCGTAGGCACACCCCGAGGGTGAAACCATGAAATGCATTGCTCTTGCGGCGGTATTCGACAGCTTTGCGATGATGACGAAACTCGGCTTGCCTTGTGCCGACATCCCGGCAGACATGCAGTCCTTCGTGACGAAGCGCTAGTGCCATGCGCAGCCTGACTCTTTGGGAGGGGCACGTAGGATTTGCAGGGCTTGCCCTCGCTAGTTCGCGGGCGCCGACCGCAGATCCCTGCATGCGACCGGTCCCAGCCTGGATGCGCGCACCTGCCGCCCGGGCGGGTAATCCGAGGACGGCTGAAAAGGCAGCACTCAGGCGGCCTGTGTCTTGCGATGCGCGGGTGTTGGCTGACGGAACGGTGGCCGGCGTGTCGCGACAGGGGCAGGGCCGCATCTTCAGCGATGACCTGATCCTCGGCATCACAGTGCCCAAGATCGAGATCGCCGAAACGACCGCCTGCCTGCAACGCCCGACCGAGACCTGCTTTCTGACCAATTCCGCCTATGGCTACCTGAACAGGTCCGCCGATCAATCTGCCTGGGCCAAGCGAGTGTCGTCATGCCCCGTCCTTGGACGCAGGGCAGGAGGCGTGCCGCCCCTGCATCCCTTGCCAGTCCCGGCCCTCACTCCCTCAGGCCAGGGCTGTACTCCACCCTTCGGCGACCATGCCGAGGGGGTCTTTCTAACTCAAAGGATCAAACCATGAAGAAACTTCTTGCGACCGCCGCCGCCCTGATGCTCGCCACCACGGCCCTAGCCCATGAGGTGAAGGTTGGCGATCTGGAGATCATCCACGCCAACATTCCTGCCCCCGTGGCCTCGGCACAGTCGGCGGCGGGCTACATGGCGATCTCGAATGAAGGCGACCAGGCTGACCGCCTGATCGGCGTCGAGGTGGATTTTGCCGCTCAGGCGATGCTGCACACGACCGAGTTCAGCGCCGATGGTGTCGCCAAGATGATGCATGTGGATGCACTCGAAATTCCTGCCGACGATACTGTCGTGCTGGAGCCAGGTGGTTTCCACATCATGCTGATGGGGCTGACGCAGCCTTTGGATGTGGGCGCAATGCTGCCCGCGACGCTGATCTTTGAAAAGGCGGGGCGGGTCGAGATCGAGTTCATGATCGACCCTTCAGATGGCTCGGTCGACCATTCCAAGATGGATCATTCCGACAACTGACCATCCAGGCCCGGCTGTAGCCCCCTCTTGCGCGCCGCCAACGCCACATCCTGGCGCAGCGTTCCGCGTTGTGTAGGAGGGGATCGGCGTTGTTGCGTAACTCACGCCTGAAGCATGATAGCCTCTTTCCCCTACGGCATCAGCCGACGCGAACGATTTCAGCCGTTCCGAGGGCCGAGAAGCGGTTCATCAGTGCGATGCGGATCTGGATTTCGGCGATCTGGCGGTCCGGGTCTCTTGCGGCGATGCGTTCACCGAATGCCTTCAGGCACCGCATCTTTGCCTCGATCCGGCTTCGGACATGGTATCCGGTCCAGCGTTTCCAGAACGCCCGGCCGTAGTAGCGAGTGGCGCGCAGAGTTTCGTTTCGGGCGATCGCGGCCGGGCAGTCCTCTTTCCAGGGCCGGCCGTTCATGCGGATCGGGATGATCGCCGTGGCCTCGCGGTCGATGACGGCGGTGTGGCAGCGGCGCGTGTCATAGGCTCCGTCGGCGGTCACCGTGCCGATGTCCTCGCCCTCGGGGATCTGGTCCAGCAGATCTGGCAAGACCGGACTGTCGCCGTCGCTGCTGGAGGTAAACTCCACCGCCCGAATGTCAGACGTGGCGGTGTCCATGGCCAGATGGACCTTGCGCCATTGGCGTCGGCCCTGAACGCCGTGTTTGCGGGCCTGCCATTCGCCATCACCAAGGAACTTGATGCCGGTGCTGTCCACCAGCAGATTCAGGGGGCCGTCAGCGCGCCGATACGGGATCTGGACCGCTAGCGTTTTCTGCCGTCGGCACAGGGTGGTGTGGTCGGGCACCGCCCAATCCAGGTCCGCCATCTTGAGCAGGCTGGCCTCCATCCCGGTCGTTTGCCGAAGCGGCAGCTTGAAAAGGACCTTGATGGTCAGACAGAACTGGATCGCCGCATCCGAGAACACCGCAGGGCGACCGGGGCTGCCGTCATGCGGCGCGAGCCAGGTCATCTCCTTGTCCAGCCAAATCAGCAGCGATCCGCGCTTGCGCAGAGAAGCCGTGTGCTGGACCAGTTCGTCGTGCGATAGCGGGCGGGTGATGGCTTGCTCATGCGGCCTGTCTAACCGCATGGATTCACAATGTGAATCCTCGACGGTCAGAGTTCTGCAACAACGCCCCTCCCCTGGGCCCTCCCCTGGCCCTTGTAAGTTTCGCCACCTTATCTGCCATCTGGTATACCAGTTAAGACTGTTCAATCGCCTCTGATGCGGTTGATCTTTGACATCTGGTATATCAAATCCGCTACTCCTCCAGATCGCCGAGGTATTGTGAATGTCTGAATTCGAACGCCCCCCGTCCTTGTCCTCGGTCGTGACGGATCACATCCGCGGCATGATCATCCGGGGCGATGTTCCCCTTGGGGCGGCGATCTCCGAGCGCAGCATCTCGGCAGAGCTGAAAGTGTCGAAAACCCCGGTACGCGAGGCGCTGGCGCAACTGAAGCACGAAGGGCTGGTGACGATCGTGCCGCAGTCGGGGGTTCGGGTCTTCACGCTGAGCGCGCGCGAGGTGCGCGAGATATGCACTTTTCGCAAGGCGCTCGAGACGGCGGCGCTGGAGATTGCAATGGCGAAAAACTCGACCGGCCTGTTGCGGGATCTGGAGGCAATCGTGGCGCGGATGCGCAAGGCGCTTGGCAAAGGCGACGTGCGCGGCTACCTTGGTCTGGGTACCGAGTTTCACCTGGCCTTCTTTGCCAACTGCGCAAACGCCTACCTTCAGAATGCCTATGGGCTGTATGCGGGCAAGATTGCAGCCCTGCGCACGCATCTGGCCAACAAGCCGCACCACACGCAGTTGTCGATGCAGGAACACGCGCAGATCGTCGCGGCCGTGCGGGTGGGGGATGTGCCTGCCCAGACGGCGATCCTTGGCCAGCACATCGGGCGAACACAGGAAACCTACGAGATCGGAATCGAGGATATCTCGGTGGCCTGAGCGAAGGCGGCCTCGACAGGGCAAGGGGCCGATGTATCTCGCGCCACGCGGTTTGTCCTCGGCAACGAGCTGCATGCAAGCTTCGGCAGGCTTGGGCCGGCGGTGCTACGGCACCAGGATCACATGCAGATAGCCCGGCCCGTGTGCGCCGCGAACGTAGGCGCCTTCTATGTCGGTGGTGCCACTGGGGCCGGTAATCAGGATCGCGTTGCGCGGGGAGGGCACCTGCGCGAGGTGGGCCGCATAGTCCTCAAGGAAAGGCAGAAGCGTGCTTTCGCGCAGCACCACGAGGTGATGCAGCGGCAGGAAGGACAGCAGGATCGGCGTGCCAGGGCCGGAATGGACAACCAGCGAACCGCCTTCTGCGATGCCCCAAAGCGCCAGGCCAAGGGCCGCAGGTTCATCAGGTGCCAACGTGGCGTGGGTCTGGATCCCCGACCAGTCGAGCGCGGAAAGGGCAGGGGTCTGTTCCAGCGCAAGCGACAGGGGCAGACCGTGTTCTGTCAGATAGCGCCGGACGGCCCCCGGAACGACAGCCATGTCGGCCACCCGATCAAGCGTGGTTCCCAGCACCGCCGACTTTTTCTCGAAGGCGTCGGTCAGGCTTTCGGCCACCAGTTTCGGGCGCGTGGTGTCAGGATCGGCCAATAGCGCGGCGGCCTCGGCCGCGATGGCGTCCGGAGTGGCGCGGGGCGCGGGCAGGGCGCTGCGGATCGCGGCAAGGATGTGGTCGCGAGCCGTCATAGGCGGGTTTCCGTCTTGGTCCGCTCGGCGCGATAGAGTTCCATGAAAGTGCGCCCGGTGGGGCGTGGCATGTCGCGGTGTGCCGTCCAGCCCCCGGCCAGCGGCAGACGGGCGATCCAGCCGCCCGAGCCGAACAGCCGC
>JBGSQL010000079.1:0-12368 GCA_041738105.1 Rhodobacter sp.
GACACCACCTCGCGCGCCGATCCGATCCGCGCGGCCAGTTCGGCCTGCGTCGCCTCGACCTCATCCGCCACCGCCAGCGTCAGCAGCGCCGCCGCCAGCCGGCTTTCCACCCGGGTAAAGGCGACACGCTCCAACACCTGCATCATCCCCTGCATCCGGTGCGCAAAGGCGGTGAAGACAAAGCTGCGAAACGGCGCGGCACTGTCCATCAGCGCCAGAAACAGCGTCCGCGGGATCATCACCAGCCGGCAGTCGGTGGCCGCCACCGCCTCGCCGCTGTACTCCTCGCCGCCCAGCAGGCCCAGCGTGGTCTGGATGCAGCTTTCGCCCGGCTCTACCGCATACAGCAGGATCTCGCGCCCCGACGGCCCGGTCAGATACACCTCGACCCGGCCTGACAGCACGATGACAAAGCCCTTCGCGGCCTCGCCGGGATGAAACAGCGCGGCGCCGCGCGGCACGTCCAGCGGGCGCAGCGCCTCCAGCCGTGCCCTGTCCTGCGGGGCCAGTTCCGCCAGACCCGCCCGCGTGGTCCACTCCATCCTTCGCCCCCAATGCGATTGCCGCGTTGCAAACGGCCCCGGGCGGTGTGCCCGGGGCCGTGCGTCAGCCTAGCAGAGATCGGCCCCCGCGCAATCGCGCGCGCCCCGATCCCGCGCCTCAGTCCATCGGGCGGAAGTTCAGGCTTGCGCCCTCCTTGATGCCCGACGGCCAGCGCGCGGTGATCGTCTTGGTCCGCGTGTTGACCCGGCGGGCACCCGGCAGGGGCTGGTTCCAGATCTTTGCGTTGCGGCTCTGCCAACCCGAGAGAGCACAATGCCAAGCGCCCGACCATGATTCCATCCCGGAACGACTCCCGACGAACTGATCGTTCCGCCCTTGGAAACATGTCTCGCAACTTGATGCGTTTGACGCCCCAGCGTTAACAATTATGGCAAAAATGTGGCGGAGAGTTGACATGGCAGGCTGACCGGATCACGAATAAGTGAGGATTGAGCGTCAGCTACGGGAAATTCCTCCCGATTTTGGATAGGGGAACAACATGTCGTTGAAAAGTTACTTCGCCGCATTTGCAATCGGCTTTGGAATGTTTGCAGGTGGCGCGGCCTCGGCCGCGACATTCAGCTTCGACACCGCGACGACTGGCTGGCAGAGCGAGTTGGACTACAGTGACAGCGGGATCGGTCTCAAGGTTACCGGCGCCACGAAGCAAGGCAATACACCTGCCTATGTCGCGACCTGGAATGGTTTCGGATTGGGCGTATGCAGCGAGTATGAATCGTACTTGGGCTGCCCTTCGGCGCTAGATCAGCACGCAATCGACAATTTTATCTTGCTAGATGATGTGGCGGTCCTGACGTTCGACAAGAAGGTCAAACTGACCAAGCTTGTCTTCAACGGGCTCGACAACGATGGAAACACCTTTGACCTCTACGCGGATGGAAGCGGCTGGTTTCTTGACGACGAATTCATCGGCGGCGCAAGTACAATCAGCTATGGCTTGAACACGTCGCTTGCGTTCTCGTTCGGGGTGGCCGCAGGCAATTACGACAGCTGCATCACCATTGGTCGCCGTGAGACCTGCTTCGAGAAGTCATCCGCTTTCAAGCTGCGCTCGGTCGAGGTCGCGGCGGTGCCGCTTCCGGCGGCAGGTTTGCTGCTGCTGGCAGGGCTCGGTGGCCTGGCGGCGCTGCGTCGTCGCAAGGCCTGATTCTTCCGAAGCGTGAATTGACAAGGGCGGCCTTTCGGCCGCCCTTCGTTGTTTGGGAAGTGCCGCCTCAGTCCATCGGCCGGAAGTTCAGGCTTGCGCCCTCCTTGATGCCCGACGGCCAGCGCGCGGTGATCGTCTTGGTCCGCGTGTAGAACCGAAAGCTGTCCGGCCCGTGCTGGTTCAGATCGCCGAACGCCGATTTCTTCCAGCCGCCAAAGGTGTGATAGGCCAGCGGCACCGGGATCGGCACGTTGATCCCGATCATCCCCACGTTGACCCGCGCCGCAAAATCGCGGGCGGTATCCCCATCGCGGGTATAGATCGCGGTGCCGTTGCCGTATTCATGGTCCATCGCATAGGCCAGCGCCTCCTCATAGGTCTTGGCGCGCACGGTCGACAGCACGGGGCCGAAGATTTCCTTGCGGTAGATGTCCATGTCGGTCGTCACATGGTCAAACAGGTGCGGCCCCACGAAAAAGCCGTCCTCATAGCCCTGCAGCTTGAAGCCGCGCCCGTCGACGACCAGCTTCGCGCCCTGCGCGATGCCGCTTTCGACCAACTTCAGGATGTTGGCCTTTGCCGCCGCCGTCACCACTGGGCCATAATCCACATCGTTTCCAGCGGTATAGGGGCCGACCTTCAGCTTTTCGATCCGCGGGATCAGCCGCTCGATCAGCGCATCCGCCGTCGCATCGCCCACCGGCACCGCCACCGAGATTGCCATGCAACGCTCGCCCGCAGCCCCGTATCCCGCACCCACCAGCGCATCCGCCGCCTGATCCAGATCGGCATCGGGCATGATGATCATGTGGTTCTTGGCGCCGCCGAAACACTGCACGCGCTTGCCGTTGGAACAGCCGCGCCCGTAGATGTATTCCGCGATCGGGGTCGAGCCGACAAAGCCGATCGCCCCGATCACCGGGCTGTCGAGGATGGCGTCGACCGCCTCCTTGTCGCCGTTCACCACCTGCAACACGCCGTCGGGCAGGCCCGCCTCCTGCAGCAGTTCCGCCAACATCAGCGGCACCGAGGGGTCACGCTCGCTGGGCTTCAGGATAAAGGCGTTACCGCAGGCAAGCGCCGGGCCCATCTTCCACAAGGGGATCATGGCCGGAAAGTTGAACGGCGTGATTCCGGCCGCAACACCAACGGGTTGGCGCATGGAATACATGTCGATGCCGGGCCCCGCGCTATCGGTGAACTCGCCCTTCAGCAGATGCGGCGCGCCGATGCAGAACTCGATCACCTCCAGCCCGCGCTGCACATCGCCCTTGGCATCGGGGATAGTCTTGCCATGCTCGCGGCTCAGCGCCTCGGCCAGCTTCTGCATGTCGCGGTTCAGCAGGCGGACGAATTCCATCATCACCCGCGCCCGGCGCTGCGGGTTGGTCGCGCCCCAGCCCACCTGGGCCTTTGCCGCCGCTTCGGCCGCCTGATCCAGCTCGGCCTTCGAGGCCAGTGGCACCCGCGCCTGCACCTCGCCGGTGGCCGGATTGAACACATCGGCAAAACGCCCGGACGTGCCCTTCACATGCTTGCCGTTGATCCAGTGGGTCAGCTCTTGCATCGGTTCCTCCCGAAATTGATGCGGTCACGATAGGCTTGCGGAAATGCCAGTGAAAGAGGCAAGATTTCAAACTGGTCTTGCAGGAATGCAAAAGGGGGGCGAATGGCCGACTGGGATGACCTGCGCATCTTTCTGGCCGTGGCGCGGGCCGAAAGCCTGTCGGGGGCGGGCAAGGTGCTGCGCCTCGATCCGGCAACAGTCGGCCGGCGCGTGGCCAAACTGGAAGAAGCGCTGGCCGCACGGCTTTTCGCGAAAAGCCCGCTGGGCTACGCGCTGACCGACGAAGGCGCGCGCCTGATCGCCCATGCCGAGGCCGCCGAGCAGGCCGTGGCGGCCGCGACAGATGAGTTGCGCGGCACCACTGGCGCGCTGTCGGGCCAGATCCGCATCGGGGCGCCGGACGGCTGCGCGAACTACCTGTTGCCGCAGGTCGTGGCCGCCATCTGCGACGAGAATCCGGGGCTGGAGGTGCAGATCGTGGCGCTGCCCCGCGTGTTCAACCTGTCCCGGCGCGAGGCGGACATGGCCATCGCCGTCTCGCCCCCCACGGCCGGTCGGCTGACCGTCCAGCGCCTGACCGAGTATCGCCTGCATCTCGCGGCCAGCCGCGACTACCTTGCGCGGCACGGCACGCCTGCCACGCGGGCCGATCTGCCGCGCCACCGCATCATCGGCTACATCGCCGACATGATCTTTGACAAGGAACTGGACTATCTGGCGCAGATCGGGGCGCCCGAGGTGCCGCTGGCCTCGAACTCTGTCTCGGTGCAGCTGAACTGGCTGCGTCAGGGCGCGGGGATCGGCGTTGTGCACGACTTTGCCATGCCGTCGGCCCCCGAACTGGTCAAGGTGCTGTCGGCCGAGGTCAGCCTGACCCGCGCCTTCTGGCTGATCCGCCATGCCGACGACCGCCGCGTTGATCGGATGACGCGCTTTGCCGACCGCCTTGCGCAGGGTCTGCGCCGGGAGGTGTTGCGTTTGGAATCCATGACTTGACATAATGTTGCGTCAGGTGGACGCTTTGCGAAAGAAATGGAGGCTCCGATGTTGGTTCAACAGATCCTGTCCGCCAAGCCCACCGCCGGCGTTGTGACCATTGCCCCGGCGTCCACCTTGGGCGAGGCCGTTGAAATGCTGTCGGCCCACCGGATCGGCGCGATCGTGGTTTCCGCCGATGGCAAGGCCGTTGCCGGCATCTTGTCGGAACGCGATGTGGTGCGCGAACTGGGCAAGCGCGGCATCACCTGCCTTGCCGACCGGGTTGATCACGTGATGACAACGCGCATCATCAGCTGCACGCGGCAGGACGCCGCGACCGAAGTGATGCAGAAAATGACAGATGGCCGCTTCCGCCACATGCCGGTGATGGAGGGAACCGAGATGATCGGTCTGATCTCGATCGGCGATGTGGTCAAGGCGCGGCTGTCGGAACTGGCGATGGAAAAGGATGCGCTCGAAGGCATGATCAAGGGGTTCTGATCCGGGCGCTTTGCGCCTTGCATTGGCGCGCGCAATAATGTTGCGTGCGCGGGGCAAGAAAGAGGTTCCCATGCGCATCGGTCTGTATCCCGGCACCTTCGATCCGATCACGCTTGGCCATACCGACATCATCCAGCGCGCGATGGCGCTGGTGGATCGTCTGGTGATCGGGGTGGCCATCAATCGTGACAAGGGCCCGCTGTTCTCGCTGGAAGAGCGTGTCGCGATGGTCGAGGCCGAATGTGCGCCGATCAGTTCAAGAACCGGGGGCGAGATCATCGTCCATCCGTTCGAGAACCTGCTGATCGACTGCGCGCGCGATGTCGGCGCGACGGTGATCATCCGTGGCCTGCGGGCGGTCGCGGATTTCGAGTATGAATTTCAGATGGTCGGCATGAACCGCGCCCTCGATGCCAGCATCGAAACGGTTTTCCTGATGGCCGATGCCCGCCGTCAGGCCATCGCCTCGAAACTGGTCAAGGAAATCGCCCGTCTTGGCGGAAACGTATCGCAATTCGTGACGCCCCCGGTGCAATCGGCGCTGGCTGCAAAGTTCGGCTGAAGGCGCGCGCGGGACACAGCAAGGGGGCTGCAATGCACCCACCCGACGGCATCCTCGAGACGGTCATCTATGCCCGCGACATCGCGGCGGCGAAGGCGTTCTACACCCACGTCTTCGGTCTCAAGGTCGTAGCCCATGCGCCGGATCGCTTTGTCTTTCTGGCCTGCGCTCAGCAGATGCTGCTGGTGTTTGATCCGGACCAGTCCCGCCACAACGATCCCGCAATCGGCATTCCCAGCCATGGAGCCGAAGGGCAAGGGCACCTCTGCTTTCGGGCCCGCGATCGGTCTGATCTGGACGCCTGGCGCGACCAATTCAACGCGCTTGGCGTCGAGATCGAGCATGAGCATGTCTGGGAAAACGGTGGCAGGTCGCTCTATCTGCGCGATCCTGCCGGCAACTCGGTCGAGATTGCCGAGGCCGCGATCTGGGGCCTTGGCTGAGACCGAAAACCAGAAGGGCGGCCCCGGATGGACCGCCCTTCGTGCAGTTCAGCAGCCTCGCACCCGCAGGGGCGCCATCACTTGCCCCAGACGGCCTTGCGGGCGATCTCGTCGGCATCGCCCGGGTAGATCCCCAGGTCTAGCGCCACATCCATCGGCATCCGCGCAATCTCGTTCCGTGTCTGGCGATAGCGGGCCTGGTTGCGGGCTGCCGTTCTCAGCTTGTCAATCACGGTAAACATGGTCGTTCCTTTCGTCATGTGGAACCCAAGTGCTGGTTCACTGTCATGATATGGGAAGGTTGTTTGCGCTAACAACGTCCGTTCCAGCCCTGCGGCCATGCGCCCAGCGCATGACTAACGCAGTGAGCGCATGGATGGCGTCACCCGTCCTGGCGCCTCGCCCGGACAGGCACCAGCGCGCGCAGGCGCGCGAGCCGACCCGGGGCCGGGGCGGACGTCGAGGCCACCAGCGCCCGAAGATCAATCTTCACCCCACGTGCATCGGCGCTGGCCTGCACCGCGTCGCACAGCGCCGAATTGCCGCGGATCAGCGACAGGAACGCCGCCTCGTCCAGTGACAGCAGCGTGCAATGGGTGATCGCGGTCACCTGAACCCGGCGTGGCTTGCCCAGCAGAACTGACAGCTGCCCGAACATCTCGCCCCTGCCAAGCCGCGTCTTTTGCCCGGCCCGAACCGCCTCGACAGCACCCGAGGCGATGAACCAGACCTTGCGTTGCCGGTCGTCGCGCCGCATCAGTACATCGCCCGGCTTGGCATAGACGGTGCGCAATTGCCCGGCAAGACGCGCCCTCTGTTCGTCAGGCATCGACTCGAACATCGGAAACAGCCGCACCAGCTCGGTCTTCTGCATCGCAAGATCCAGCGTCGGGCGCGCCTCGACCTCGCGCCGTCGCCGCGCGATCCCGGCCATCAGCTCGGACCGCAGTTCGGGGCCGATCAAGCCGTCCTGCGTCAGTTGGTCATACTCGGCCTGCTCCAGCTGCAACGTGGTGCGCCGGATCACGCGCCGCTCCATCTCCTCGGCATAACCCGGATATTGCAGCCGCAGGCCCGCCATTTCCTTTTGCGTTTCTTCCTCGCGCCGGTTGACCAGTTCGTGCAGCAGATCAGCCACCCGCCGGCCGTGGATACGCAGGATGCGGCTGTCGATGAACTCGTGCAACTGTCCCAGGATCAGCGTCTGCGCCACGATCAGTTCAAAGCGATCTTCGGTCATCCGGCGCAAGGGCCCCGACAGCCCCAGCCCGTTGTGCAACGCCTCGGCCAGTCGATGCCCGCGCCCCGGCCGCAGCGCACGCCGGGCCACAAGACGATACTGGCTTCGCCCGCTCGTCCGCGTCGCCTCGATCAGCTTGTCGGCTTCGGCCAGCAGCCGGTCGGCCAGTTGCGCGCTGATCAGCTGATCGCGGAAGGCCTCAAGGATCAGGTCACGCTCGCGCCCCGCCAGCGCCACCAGCCCCAGCGTCACCCGGTCCCGGTCGGGAATGTCCTGGCCCTCGTCGGCCTCCGCCACCGCCTCGTCCAGCCTTTGGGCAAAGCGTTTCGCCTCGTCCCGCGCGATGGTGCGTTGCAGCCCGAAATCGCGCGTGGTGGACGCGACGGTTTCGCGCACCGACTGCAGCGCGACGGCAACCACCTGGTTTGACAGCGCCCGGTCCAGCGGCGACAGCCGGTCAAGCCCTAGCCAGCCGATCACAAGGCGCAGCGTGGTGCCCTGCACCAGCAGCGTGAACAGCGTGAACCCCGTGGCCACGATGCCGACCTGCCGCTTCACCTCGGGCGGGATGCCGGGGCTTTCCGTCACCGCCAGCGCCAGCGCCAGCGTCACCGCCCCGCGCAGCCCCCCCCACAGGATCGCCAGCCGATAGGGCATCTCGACGCGCGGCGACAGGTGCGCCAGGCTCAGCAACGGCAGCAGCCCGAACAGGATCACCGCGCGCGCGACCAGCGCCGCCACCACCGTCACCCCGATCAGCCCGAAATCCGTCGGTTGCAGATCGGCCAGCAGCCGCGGGATCAGAATCGCGGCCAGCATGAAGATCAGCGACCCCGACCAGTAGGCCAGCAGATCCCAGGTATCGCGCAGCTTGCTGAAGGCGGGGGGCGACATCCGTCCGGGTGCGGCCATGTTCACCGTCAGCCCCGCCGCCACCACCGCGATCACGCCCGAGGCTTCCAGCAACGAATCCGCGATGATGAACGTCGCATAGGGCACCGCCACCGAGATCGACAGCTGTCCCAGCGGATACTCCCCCATCCGCGCGATCAGCGTGACCGCAAGCCGGGCGATGAACCAGCCCACCGCCGCGCCCGCCACGACCAGCCAGGGAAATCCGGCCAGCGCTGCGCCCAGGCTCGGGTTTTCGACCCCGATCGTCACGAACCCCAGGAACACCCCGAACAGCGCGATCGCGGCCGCGTCGTTCAGCAGGCTTTCACCCTCGACAATCCGCGCCAGCCGCTGCGGCGCCGGCGTCGCGCGAAAGATCCCGACGACCGCCGACGGATCGGTGGTCGAGACGATCGCCCCGATCAGCAGGCACGCCATGATCGGCAGGCCGGCAAACGGCACCAGCGCATAGCCGATGACCAGCGTCGCGACCGCCACCGCCACCACCGCCAGCACCAGGATCGGCACCCAGTCATCCAACATCCGGCGCAGGTTGATGGTCAGCGACACCTGAAAGATCAGCGTCGGCAGAAACACATAAAGGAACAGATCAGACGAGATCGGCAGCCGCAGGATCGCCAGCGCCACCGGGTTCAGCGCATTCGTCAGATCGGTGAACCAGAAAAAGCTGGCGCCCGCCCCGATCGCGATCCCGGTCGCGGCCAGGATCACGCTGACCGGCAGCCGCAACCGCTCGGCCAGCGGTTCGCTGAGGCCGATGAAGATGAACAGCGCGGCAAGAACGCCAAGGATGACTACCAGATCCATGGTAATCCCATAGCGCCCGCCGCCGGGCCTGCCTACCGGCGTTAGGCTACCGGCCGGTCACATTCTGTGACCGGCCTGAAATGCCAGGGCCGGACGCCGCACGTCAGATCAGCTTTCCCATCGCCACGGCGGTGTCCGCCATGCGGTTCGAGAAGCCCCATTCGTTGTCGTACCACGACAGGATGCGCACCATCGTGCCGTCCATCACCTTGGTCTGGTCCATGTGGAAAACCGACGAATGTGGATCGTGGTTGAAATCGGTCGAGACGTTGGGCTGATCGGTATAGCCCAGGATGCCGTTCAGTGGTCCATCGGCGGCGGCCCGGATCGCCGCGTTCACCTCGTCGACGCTGGTCTTGCGGCTGGCCTCGAACACCAGATCCACCACCGAGACGTTCGGCGTCGGCACCCGGATCGCCACGCCGTCCAGCTTGCCCGCCAGCGCCGGCAGCACCAGCCCCACCGCCTTTGCCGCCCCCGTCGAGGTCGGGATCATGCTCAGCGCCGCGGCGCGCGCGCGGTAAAGATCCTTGTGCATCGTGTCCAGCGTCGGCTGGTCGCCCGTGTAGCTGTGGATCGTGGTCATGAAGCCACGCTTGATGCCGATCGCATTGTTCAGCACGAACGCCACCGGCGACAGGCAGTTGGTGGTGCAGGACGCATTCGAAACGACCAGATCGTCCTTGGTCAGCGTCTCGTGGTTCACGCCATAGACGATCGTCTTGTCCGCGCCGGCCGAGGGCGCCGAGACCAGAACCCGGCTGGCGCCGTTCTCCAGATGGATCTTCGCCTTTTCCTTGTCGGTGAAGATCCCCGTGCATTCCATCACGATGTCGACATGCTTCCACGGCAGGTCCGCCGGATTGCGCATCGCCGTCACCTGGATCGGGCCACGTCCTACGTCGATCGTGCTGTCCGTCGTCGTCACCGTTGCGGGAAAGCGGCCATGCACCGAGTCGAAGCGCAGCAGGTGCGCATTGGTCTCGACCGGGCCCAGATCGTTGATCGCCACCACCTCGATATCGGTGCGCCCCGATTCGATGATGGCGCGCAGCACGTTGCGCCCGATCCGTCCAAAGCCGTTGATTGCCACCTTGACCGTCATGATGCTCTCCTGCGTGGCCCGTGCCATCCGGCGGATCGGGCGGGTGTTGAAACGGGGGGCGAAGGCACGCGCCGGGGCGCGCGCATCCAGTGCGGCGCGACCTTAGCGCCAGAAGGAAAGATATTCCACGAGGTCGGCCAGTTTTTTCATCGCAAGGATCGTGGCGCCGCTTTCGATCACCAGCACATCGGCCAGAACGGCGCCAGCCATCGCCGCGCCAAGAAGCAGAACGCTACGGTTCGACATGGTCCGGGGCAGGGGCCCCAGGTCTCCTTTACCCCGATCGCAACTTTGCCGCCGACCCTAGACCAGCCGGCGCCACCCGCAAAGCCGGGAATGTCGTTGCCTCGGGGCAGCGCTGCGGTAGGGTGCAGGCGTTGGGCAGGCGGGGATGCGCATGAGCGGGCTTTTGGCACTTCTCGACGATGTGGCGGCACTGGCCAAGGTTGCGGCCGCTTCGATCGACGACATCGCGGGGGCTGCCGCCAAGGCCGGCACCAAGGCCGCGGGCGTCGTCATCGACGATGCCGCGGTGACCCCGAAGTATGTCCACGGCTTTCGCGCGGACCGGGAACTGCCGATCATCTGGCGAATCGCGCGGGGGTCACTGTGGAACAAGCTGGTGATCTTGCTGCCCGCCGCGCTGCTGCTGGCCAATTTCCTGCCGCAGGCGATCACACCGCTTCTGATGATTGGCGGGGCCTACCTGTGTTTCGAAGGCGCCGAGAAGGTGTTTCATACGCTCTTTCCCCAGGTCGATCACGTGATCGAGGCGGATCTCGACACCCGCGATCCGACCCATCTCGAAGAGGAACGCGTGGCGGGCGCGATCAAGACCGATTTCATCCTGTCGGCCGAGATCATGACCATTGCCCTTGCCGCCATCCCGGCCAGCACCTGGCTGTCCGAGGCAGTAACCCTTGCCGCCGTGGGGGCGGGTATCACCGTGCTGGTCTATGGCGGCGTCGCGCTGATCGTGAAGATGGATGATGTGGGCCTGCATCTGGCCAGCACCGCGCGCCTGGCGCCCACCCGCGCACTCGGGCGCGGGCTGTTGCTGGGGATGCCGCCCTTCATGCGCCTTCTGTCCACAGTCGGCACCGCCGCGATGCTCTGGGTCGGCGGCTCGATCGTCATCCACGGGCTCGAGGTGCTGGGCCTGGGCTGGCTCGGCCATCACATCCATGACGCATCTGTCGCGATCGCCCACGCCGTTCCACAGGCCGGGGCTGCGGTGGAATGGATCGCCAAGGCAACGCTGGATGGCGTCTTCGGCCTCGCGCTCGGCCTCCTCCTCATTCCCGTCGCCACGCGGATCATCGGCCCGCTGATTGCGGCGATCACCGGCAAGAGAAAGGCCGCGCACTAGGCACTGGCCGACAGGGCTGTCCCCGGTTCTGACGGGAAACAGCCGACCTCAAACAAGACAAGCGCCCGTCTGTTAGGTCCATCCGTGTCGGACAGACCGCAGGCGTGACCCGGCTTACCCCAACAGCGCCTTCACCTTGGCCACCGTCGCCTCGGCGGTGATGCCGAACTCTTGATAGAGCCGCTCCGCCGGGGCCGAGGCGCCAAAGTCGTGCATCCCGATGAAGCCGGACTTCTCGCGCTTGCCGCCCTCGCCGAACAGCCAGCGATCCCAGCCAAAGCGGATGCCCGCCTCGATCGCAACCCGCACCGGCCCCGAAGGCAGAACCTTCTTGCGCCAGGCCTGGTCCTGTTCCTCGAACAACTCCCAGCACGGCATCGACACCACGCGCGTGCCGATCCCGTCCGCCTGCAACACCTCGCGCGCCCTCAGCGCGATCTCAACTTCGGATCCGGTCGCCAGCAGGATCGCGCGGCGCTTGCCCTCGGCCTCGGCCAGCACATAGCCGCCCCGCGCCACCATGTTCTGCCCGGTATGGGTCTTGCGCACCGGGGCCAGGTTCTGCCGCGACAGCGCCAGAACCGATGGCGTCCGGGTCGAACTCAGCGCCAGCTCCCAGGCTTCGGCCGTCTCCACCAGATCGGCCGGGCGGAACACCCAGGTGTTCGGCGTGGCGCGGCTGATCGCCAGATGTTCGACCGGCTGGTGCGTCGGCCCATCCTCGCCCAACCCGATCGAGTCATGCGTCATCACATAGACAACCGGCACGCCCATCAGCGCCGACAACCGCATTGCAGGGCGCGCATAGTCGGTAAAGCACATGAAGGTGCCGCCATAGGGCCGCACCCCGCCATGCAGCGCCATGCCGTTCATCGCCGCGGCCATGCCATGCTCGCGGATGCCGAAGTAGATGTAGCGCCCCTTGCGGTTGGCCGCATCGAACACGCCCAGATCGGGGGTCTTGGTGTTGTTCGATCCGGTCAGGTCGGCCGAACCGCCGATCGTTTCCGTCATCAGCGGGTTCAGCGCCTCCAGCACCATTTCGCTGGCGCGCCGCGTCGCGACCTTGGGCGCGGTCTCGATCGCCTGTTTCTTGATCGTGCGGATCGCGCCGGCCAGCCGGGCCGGGGGCTGGCCCGCGAAGATCCGCGTGAACTCGGCCTGCCTGGC
>JBGSQL010000085.1:0-6244 GCA_041738105.1 Rhodobacter sp.
CGGTCTTGGCCGGGCGATCAACGATCGGCTACGGCGCGCGGCAGCCCCACGCAGCCAAGGCTAGGCGCCCCAAGGTGCGACCGCGCAGCCGGATCAAGGGCTTGGGGGCTGAGCCATGCCGCGCTGCACGGCGGGCCGGGCCAGGAAGCGTTCGAGATAGGCCAGAACATTGCGCCGATCCGGCAGGCCAGTGATCTCGCCCGCCTTGTAGAAATTGGCGAGCGTGTTCAGCCAGGGGCAGATCGCGATATCGGCGATGGAGTAGTCGCCAGCGATCCACTCCTTGCCCACCAGCGCCTCGTCAAGAACCCGCAGCAGGCGCGCCACTTCGGCGCGATAGCGTTCTTTCGGGCGCGGATCCTCGATGTCCTTGCCGGCGAAGGTATGAAAGAAACCCAGTTGCCCGAACATCGGACCGATGCCGCCCATCTGGAACATCAGCCATTGCAGAACGTCGTAGCGGGTCGCGGACGGCAAGAGGCGGCCCGACTTTTCGGCCAGATAGATCAGGATTGCGCCGCTTTCGAACAGCGCCAGCGGCCGGTCGCCGGGACCATGCGGGTCGATGATCGCGGGGATCTTGTTGTTCGGGTTCAGCGACAGGAACGCTGGCGACATCTGGTCGTTGGTGGCGAAGCTGACGCGGTGCACATCATAGGCAAGCTCCATTTCTTCCAGCGCGATCGACACTTTGACGCCATTTGGCGTGGTCAGTGAATAGAGCTGGATCGCATCCGGATCGCGGGGCGCCCAGCGCTGCGTGATCGCAAAGTCGGAAAACTTGGTCATGATGGCTCCGGTAAGGAAACAAGCGGAGACTTTACCGCGAATTGCGTCTGACAAAACAGGGCCGGCTGTGAGATAGATGCAGGGCGCCTGTGCGCCGTTGCAGAACACACATGGCCCATCCGGCCGAATGACAGCAGGAATCAATCGGAATGTTAAACGAATTCAAGACTTTCATCGCGCGGGGCAATGTCCTTGACCTTGCCGTGGGTATCATCATCGGGGCTGCCTTTACCGCGATCGTCAATTCGATGGTGGCCGATCTGATCAACCCGATCATCGGCTTGATCATCGGGGGCATAGATTTCACCAATATGTATGTCGTTCTCAGTGGCGCCCCACCCGAGGGCGCGAGCCTTCAGGTTGCCCGCGACAGCGGAGCGGCGGTGTTTGCCTATGGCGCCTTCCTGATGGCGGTGCTGAACTTCCTGATCGTGGCCTGGGTGGTCTTTCTGATCGTCAAGGCTGTGAACCGTGCCAAGGATTCGCTGGTCAAGCAGGAAGCCGCCGCGCCCGAGGCCCCCAAGGGGCCGACGCAGGAAGAACTGCTGGCCGATATCCGCGATCTGCTGAAAGCGCGTGGCTGAGAGCGGCGGGGCGAAAATGCAAAGGCCCGCCGAGACTGGCGGGCCTTTTGGTTGATAGGCAAGAAACGCGGTGACAGATGGACGGGTCAGGCCGCCAGCGCGCGTTCTGCGGCCATCACGTCAAGCCCCAGTGCCTTGCCAACTGCGGCATAGGTCAGATGACCGGCGTGGGTGTTGAGCCCGGCCAGCAGATGACGGTCATCCGCGCAGGCCTTGCGCCAGCCCTTGTCGGCCAAGGCCAGCAGGAACGGCAAGGTCGCGTTGCCAAGCGCCAGCGTCGAGGTGCGCGCAACCGCGCCGGGCATGTTGGCCACGCAGTAGTGCATGATGCCATCGACGTCATAGATCGGGTCCTGATGCGTCGTTGCGTGCGACGTCTCAAAGCATCCGCCCTGGTCGATGGCCACGTCCACCAGCGCCGCGCCCGGCTTCATCGTTGCCAGTTGCGCCCGGCTGATCAGTTTTGGTGCGGCGGCCCCCGGGATCAACACCGCGCCGATCACCATGTCGGCCTCGGTGATCAGTTCGGCAGTGTTGCCGACTGTCGAATAGATCGACTTGAAATCGCGCCCGAATACATCGTCGAGATAGCGCAGGCGGGGCAGCGAGCGATCGAGAACGGTCACATCCGCGCCCATGCCAGCCGCAATCTTGGCCGCATGCGTGCCGACGACCCCGCCGCCGATCACGACGACCTTTGCCGGCGCCACGCCGGGCACACCGCCCATCAGCACGCCGCGCCCGCCATTGGCTTTCTGCAGCGTCCAGGCGCCGACTTGCGGGGCGAGACGACCGGCAACCTCGGACATCGGTGCCAGAAGCGGCAAGCCGCCGCGATCATCCGTCACGGTTTCATAAGCGATTGCCGTCACGCCGCTGGCCAGCAGGTCCCGGGTCTGCTCGGGATCGGGCGCGAGGTGCAGATAGGTGAACAGAACCTGGCCTTCACGCAGACGCTTGCGCTCGACCGCCTGCGGTTCCTTGACCTTGACGATCATCTCGGATGCGGCAAACACCTCTTCCGCCGTTGGCACGATCGTGGCGCCAGCGGCCAGATAATCGGCATCGGAAAAGCCTGAACCCGTGCCGGCATTTGCCTCGATCATGACGGTGTGGCCGTGCGCCACCGCTTCGCGTGCCGCGTTCGGGGTGATGCCGACACGGAATTCCTGCGGCTTGATTTCTTTCGGGCAACCGATTTTCATGGTGCGTCTCCCTGTGCATTGATGTGCAGCAGTCTATCCGCAGGCCCGCGGGATTGCTTTGAAAAGACGGGTGACGGTTCAGCGCGCAGCGGGTAATATCTTGCACAGTTCGCGTATTTCTTCGAAGGATCTTGCATGACTGTGGAAATCGACGCGATAGACCGGCGCATCCTGGCCGCCTTGCAGAAGCAGGGCCGCATGACGAACGCCGAACTGGCCGAACATGCGCACCTGTCGCCTTCGGCCTGCCATCGTCGGGTCCAGCGAATGGAACGCGACGGGATCATCCGCGACTATGTGGCATTGCTGGACGCCCGCAAGCTGGGGCGCCCGACGACCGTATTTGTCGAGATCACCCTGTCGGGACAGGCGGATGAGGTGCTTGAGGCGTTCGAGCGCGAGGTGAAACGGGTGCCGGACGTGCTGGAATGTCATCTGATGGCGGGCACGGCCGATTACCTTCTGAAGGTTGTGGCCGAGGATACGGACGATTTTGCCCGGATCCATCGCCAGTATCTTGCGCGCTTGCCCGGCGTGGCGCAGATGCATTCGTCTTTCGCGCTGCGCACCGTGTTCAAATCGACGGCGCTGCCGGTCTGACCATCCCTTGCGCGTGCTGTGACGGATCAGGTGGCCGCCCGGTGCCGCAGGTGTTTCAGGACCGACCACAGGATGATGCAGCCGTAAAGCAACGACAGGATCGACATCAGCGCCCACAGCCGTGACAGCATCAGGCCGATCACGATGGCGGCGCCGATCAGCACGTAGCGCGCCTTTTCCCTTGGGATGCGCAGCGACTTGGGCGACGGGGTGCGCACCTTGCTGATCATCGCGATGCCCACCAGCGTCAGGTATAGCCCGCAGGCCAGCGGGTTGTCGGTGGCATCAATGACCCCGGCAAAGGTCAGAAACAGCGGCAAGAGTGCCAGCATCGCGCCACCTGGCGCCGGAACGCCCACGAAATGCGGTCTGCCCGCCGGTTGGGGGGCATCCCGGTTCACGTTGAACCGCGCCAGACGCAGACAGGTGGCGATGATGTAGACCAGGGTAAAGACCCAGGTCGTGCTGCGCGCGTCGGACGCGGTGAACTGGAACACGACGATACCGGTCGCCACGCCGAAGTTCAGAAAATCCGACAGGCTGTCGAGCTCGGCCCCATAGGGGCTGGCTGCGCCGAGGCGCCGCGCAAGCAACCCGTCCAGCCCGTCGATCACCGCGCCGAACACAATCAGCATGACCGCCAGATCGTAGCGCCCGAGAAGCGTGTAGCGCAGCGCTGTCAGACCCGCACACAATCCGATGACCGTGACCACGTTGGGCAGGATCATCAGCAGGGTCAGGCTGTCCTGTCTGCGCTCGGCCATGGCTTATCGCACCACGCCGGATCGTGGCGCCTCGTCTGACAGCAGATCGGCCAGCACGGTTTCGCCCGCGATCGTTGATTGACCGACGCTGACAAGCGGCGACACGCCATCGGGAAGATAGACATCAAGCCGCGAGCCGAAGCGGATCATCCCGAACCGCTCGCCGGTTTTCAGCTTGGCGCCTTCCGGCACCTCGCAAACGATCCTGCGCGCAACAAGGCCGGCGATCTGGACAACGGCAATCTCGCGCCCGTCTGGCAGCGTGACAGCCAGGGCATTGCGTTCATTGTCGACGCTCGCCTTGTCGAGCGAAGCGTTCAGGAACTTGCCCGGACGATAGGCGATCTTGCGGATTGTTCCGGTGATCGGCAGCCGGTTCACATGGCAGTTGAAGACATTCATGAAGATCGAGATCCGGGTCAGCGCCGCCGGTCCCATCTCAAGTTCCGGCGGGGGCGTGGCAGGGCCGATCATCGACACGAGGCCATCGGCCGGGCTGACGATCAAGCCCTCGCGCGTTGGTGTCACGCGCGGCGGATCGCGGAAGAAGTAGTAGCACCACACCGTCAGGCCGACCCCGATCCAGCCGAGGATCTCGGACACAAGGAACAAAAGCACGGTTGCTCCGGCGAAGATCGCAACGAAGCGATAGCCTTCTCGATGCATCGGCTTGACGAAGGTCGAGAGCATGTTCGCGGACATCGGGGCCTTTCGGGAATTGCCTTGCGCGGGGATGCCTTATGACGATGTGGCGGGCGAAGGCAAGAAACCGTCTGGACCGGGGCGGATCATTGCCGCTGGCTGTCGGGGTCGGGAACCTGATCCGTCCAGACCTGAAAGCGGTCGAGAACATGCGGACCGAACGAATGTATCAGTGGGACATCGGCTGCATCACGGCCATAAGCCACAACAATCCGTCCGATTCTGGGGACATTGTTTCGCGGATCGAAGGTGTGCCACGCGCCATCAAGAAACACCTCCATCCATGCGCTGAAGTCCATCGGCCCGTTGATCGGGATGCCGATGTCGCCAAGGTAGCCGTTGACGTAGCGGGCCGGGATGTTCATGCACCGGCAAAGCGTGATGGCAAGATGGGCAAAGTCACGGCACACGCCAACGCGTTCCTGCCACGCGTCATGGGCGGTCCGGGTGGCACGGGCCTGCATGTAGTCAAAGCGGATATGGCCATGGACGAAGTCGCAGATTGTCTGCACCCTTGACCAGCCCGGCAGCACCTGTCCGAACATGTCCCAGGCCGTCTGGCTGAGACGGTCTGTCTCGCAGTAGCGGCTGCCGAGAAGATACATGAGTGTCTCGTCGGGAAGATCGGCGATCGGCGTTTCCCGCGCAAGCGGGCGGATCGGATCGCGGTCGTCGCTGCTTTGGATCGTGTTGTCGCTTCGGATCCTGAAGATGCCGGCTGGCGCGACGAAACGGCGGCAGGTGTTGCCAAAGAGGTCGCGGTAAACCGTCGTCGGGACGTTCGGTGTGGTTGCAGGACCACTTTGCGTGCGCAGATCGTCCCGACGCTCATCGCGCAGCGACATCATGGTGATCATCGGTGTGTCTTGCGGCACCGAAACCGTGATGTCATAGCCGAATCGGATCAACATGCGCCGGGCCTCCTTTGGTTGGGCGCCGACAGCAGCGCCGTTCGGACCAAGACCCGGACCCCTTGCCGGATGGCTTGGCGGGAATTGCCGGGGTTGCACGCTGCCAGGCGCCGAAGAAATCCGACCTTCTGCCAAATGCGGCGGCGCAGCAATGAAAAACCCCCGGGCCGTGGCACGGGGGTTGATCGGAGTCGCCTCTTCGCGGGCGATGCCTTGTATTTCCGCCCTCGCGGGCGACAGTGTTCACAAACGGCTCAGAGCCCGCCTTCACGCTGCAATTTCTTGCGAGCGAGCTTGCGTGCCCGGCGGACGGCCTCGGCCTTCTCGCGCGCTTTCTTGACGGAGGGTTTCTCGAAATGCTGCTTAAGCTTCATTTCCCGAAACACGCCCTCGCGCTGGAGCTTTTTCTTCAGAGCCCGGAGGGCCTGATCGACGTTGTTGTCGCGAACGCTGACCTGCATGTGGTTGTCACCACCTTCCTAAGTTAGAGTTGCACGAATTGTGCAGGCCCGCGGCGCATATCAAACCAGCGCCTGCTTGTCCACCTGCCCTGCGTGCTATGTTGTTGACGAGACTCGATGAAAGGAAGCGCAGATGGAAGCCGATGATACGATGACGGCAGCGAAGGATGCGGTGCTCGACGCGGCGCTCAGCCATGTGCCTTTCGACGGATGGTCCGAGGCGACGTT
>JBGSQL010000159.1:0-2176 GCA_041738105.1 Rhodobacter sp.
CAAGGTCGCGGCCTGGGGCCCGACTGCACGCGACCCGGCGGCCCTGGCGCCGGGCGAGACGGTCGAGACGGCCAAGGGATACAGCCTGACGGTGATGGAGGACGGCAGCTACCGGCTGACCTCGCCCACCGCATTCGAGGGCACGCGCGGCGAGCGGTTTTTTGTCACCACGCTGACGCCGCCCCGCCTGACCATCGAGAATTACGGCCGCGTGCTGGGGGCCGAAGGCATCGGGCGCAGTTTCCTGAACACGCTGACGGTGACGATCCCGGCCACCATCATCCCGATTCTGGTCGCGGCCTTTGCCGCCTATGCGCTGGCGTGGATGGAGTTTCCGGGCCGGGCGCTGCTGATTGCCGTGATCGTCGGGTTGCTGGTGGTGCCGCTGCAACTGTCGCTGATCCCGCTGTTGCGGCTGCATAACGAGATCGGCATCGGCAAGAGCTATGTCGGGATCTGGCTGGCGCATACCGGCTTTGGCCTGCCCTTGGCGATCTATCTGTTGCGCAACTACATGGTCGGCCTGCCGCGCGAGATCATCGAAAGCGCGCGGGTGGACGGGGCCACGGATTTTCAGATCTTCCTGAAGATCATCCTGCCACTGTCGTTTCCGGCACTGGCGAGCTTTGCCATCTTTCAGTTCCTGTGGACCTGGAACGACCTGCTGGTGGCGCTGGTGTTCCTGGGCAATTCCGAGAACCAGCTGGTGATGACGGGCCGGCTGTCGGGGCTGATGGGATCGCGCGGTGGCGATTGGGAGATCCTTGCAACGGCGGCCTTCATCAGCATTGCGGTGCCACTGGTGGTGTTCTTCGCGATGCAGAAATACCTGGTGCGCGGGCTGCTGGCGGGATCGGTCAAGTGACGCGGACGCAGAATGACGAGTGGTGGCGCGGCGCGGTGATCTACCAGATCTATCCGCGCAGCTTTCAGGATTCGAACGGCGACGGCATCGGCGATCTGGCCGGGATCGTCCAGCGCCTGCCGCACATCGCGGATCTGGGCGCGGATGCGATCTGGATCAGCCCGTTCTTCACCAGCCCGATGAAGGATTTTGGCTACGATGTCGCCGATTATTGCGATGTCGATCCGATGTTCGGCACGCTGGCGGATTTCGATGCGGTGATGGCGCGGGCAGGGCAGCTGGGCCTGAAGGTGATGATCGACCTGGTGCTGAGCCACACGTCGGATGTGCATCCGTGGTTTGCGCAAAGCCGGGCAAACCGCACCAACCCCAAGGCGGATTGGTACGTCTGGGCCGATCCCAAGCCCGATGGCACGCCGCCGAACAACTGGCTGTCGGTGTTTGGCGGGTCTGCCTGGGCCTGGGATGCGCGGCGCGAGCAATACTACCTGCACAACTTCCTGACCTCGCAGCCCGATCTGAACCTGCACAACCCGGCGGTGCAGGACGCGCTGCTGGAGGTGGTGCGGTTCTGGCTGCGCCGGGGGGTTCATGGCTTTCGCCTCGATACGATCAATTTCTACTTTGCTGACAAATACCTGCGCGACAATCCTGCATTGCCGAAGGAACTGCGCAACGACACGATCGCGCCGGGGGTCAACCCCTATAACCACCAGTTGCACCTGTTCTCGAAGAACCAGCCCGAAAACCTGGCCTTCCTGCGCCGCTTTCGTGCCGAGCTCGATCCCTACGGCGCCGCCGCCGTGGGCGAGGTCGGCGATGCCCAGCGCGGGCTGGAGATCATGGCGGAATATACCTCGGGCGGCGACAAGGTGCAGATGTGCTATCCTTTCGAGCTGTTGCAGCCGAAACGCGCGACCGCGGCGGGGCTGCAACAGGTTTTCGCCCGGCTGAACGCGGCCGCGCCGGATGCCTGGCCGTGCTGGGCCTATTCCAACCACGACACCGTGCGCCACATCACCAGATGGCAGCTTTCTGATGCTGCGGCACGGGCTTATACCGTGTTGCTGATGTGCCTGCGCGGATCCGTCTGCCTGTATCAAGGCGAGGAATTGGGCCTGCCCGAGGCCAATGTGGCGCGTGAGGATCTGCAAGATCCCTATGGCATCGAGTTCTGGCCCGAGTTCAAGGGCCGCGACGGCTGCCGCACCCCGATGGTGTGGGACGCCGACAACCGGATGGGCGGTTTCACCACGGCGGATCGCGCCTGGCTGCCAGTGCCGGCCGCGCACCTGGGCCTGGCGGTGGCGC
>JBGSQL010000199.1:0-3105 GCA_041738105.1 Rhodobacter sp.
TCCCCGCCCGGATCAGGCGCGGCCCAGCACGGGCGCAGCGAAACCGGGCAGCAGCATCGGCACACGGCGCGCGTAATCCTCATACTCGGGGAAGGTCGCGCGCAGCACGGCTTCCTCGTTGCGGGCGCGCTGGATCTGCAGCAGCAGCCAGAACAGCCCCATGATGGTCGCCGCAGACGACCAGGCGCCGATCACGACGCCCACCATGGTGATCAGTTCCGCCCCGTAAAGCGGGTGGCGCACCAGCCGGTAAGGGCCTTCGGTGACCAGATCGCGCGCACTGGCCATGATCGAGAATGACCGGCCAAGCCAGCGGATGCTGTAGATCGACAGCCCCGTGCCTAGGATGATCAGCACCGTCGAGATCACGCGCAGTTCGAAGCCGATCTGTGGTGACGGCAGCACGACCAGCCCCATCATGAGGAAGGTGCCCAGCACCGCTGTCAGGCGCGGTGCGATGCCTTCGGCGGAGTTGCGCGGTGGCAGGCGGGTGGCGGTGAAGTAGACCACGAAGATCAGGAAAAGCGTGCCTGCGATGCGCGAGATCATCGCCAGTTCCCACATCGGGTTGGTCTCGCGTTGCGCGATCAGGGCGGCCAGCGCCAGCGACTGCTTGTAGGTCAGATAACCGAAGATGAGCAGCATGGCGAACTTGCCGAGGCGGTCTTCAAGCGTCTTGTTCATTGGGATTTCCCTTGTGGCGCACCTCGCCCGTCAGAGCTGTCGACAGCCCGCGGAACGGATGGAGAAGTTGCTGGTGATAGAGGGCCGGCATCGGTTCGCTCAGCCCATAGGTTTCGGGCCGATGTCTGGGCAGGAACAGAGTTCCGGCGAGGGCGTCGATGATCGAAAGCTGGGCCGCAAAGTTGCGGTCATGCGCCTCGCGCTGATTGGCGTGGTGCCAATGGTGGTATTCGGGCGAGGCTACCAGCCATTTCAGCGGGCCGAACCTGACCCGCAGGTTGGAATGCACCAAAAGCGCCTGGGCCTGGTAGATCACGAGGTAAAGGGCAACTGCGGGGCCGGAGAAGCCGAGGAAGAACACCGGCAGCAGCGAGACCGTGGACGAGATGATCTGATCGACCGGATGGACGCGGTGGGTGGCCAGCCAGTCCATCTCTTCGATGCTGTGATGGACCGCGTGGAATTTCCACAGGAAGGGCACCGCGTGGAAGGTGCGATGCGCGGCGTAATAGCCGATGTCGGCGACGACAATCACCCCGATCACCTGCACCCACAGCGGCAGGGAGCGCACCCAGGCAGTTGCTGCCGGATCGACGGTGGCGCTGTAGGCAACCATCACCGCGCCGACGATCGCGGTGGTGCCGGCGCGCACGACAAAGCCGTTGAACAGCAGGTAGAACAGATCGTTCGCCCAATTGCGCCGCAGGGTGCGTTGTTCGGGATGCAGCGGCAGCAGCCGCTCCAGCGGGATGAAGATGCAGGCCAGGATAAGAATGGCGGTGTAGTCCAAGGATCTGTCCCCTGCGTCAGCCCTGTCGTCCGGCCTGTTTCACTGGAAACGATGGCCGAAATATGGACCAAGCATGTCGCTCAAGTGGAAACGATGAATTTCCGATGCCGGGAAAATGAGCGACAGGTGGTGCAGGGCGACAGGGACGCAGCCCCACCCGTGCCTTGCGCGGGTGGCCGGCTGGTGCGGGCGGCGGGAGTCGAACCCGCACGAGCTTGGCTCTAGCGATTTTAAGTATTCCAGTCTGAGTTTTCTACAGCCTTCTGGCCCCTGCTTCATGGTTCGGAAGTGCTTGAAAAAACGTCATAATCCCTTCCATAGCCTTCCGGTGTATTCGTCACCGTAGGGTCTGTCAGATGGTCCAGACCAGGGCCTGAATATGGAGGATACAGTGACCACCAGCCTAACCCAAGCCATTGTGGCAAAACTCCACGAGGATCACCCACAGGGTGCAATCCTGTATGATGCAACTGTCCCCGGCCTTCGTGTCGTCGTGGGCAAGAAGGCGTCGTCCTTCAAACTCATGGGGAAGATCAACAACCCTGGTGGGTGCTATGTGACGGTGACGCTCGGACGAACTGACCAGGTGTCGCTAAAGACAGCACGCGCCGAAGCTCAGGAAATCCGCTTGAAACTCAGCAGGGGCGAAGACCCTCGCAGGGTAAAGACCGAGGTTCCGACCTTGGCGCAAGCGCTGGAAAGGTATCTCGACAGTCGCCCTGACCTCTCGCCTCGGACGAAGCAGTGGTATCGCGACAAGGTAGACGGGTCTCTGAACAAGCTGAAGAATACCCGTATGGACGCCATCGACCGGGAAACTGCCCGAGCCCTTCACGAGCGCCTTACGAAGAATAGCGGGGCCTATGGTGCAAACGGGGCGATGCGGGTGCTCAAGCTGCTGCTGAACGATACTGCCCGCACCTTTGACCTGCCCCCGAATGTCGTCACCCGCGCCGTGAAGCTGAACAAGGAAACGCCCCGAGATTGGGCCGTATCGCCGAACGACATGCCTGTTCTCTGGAAATCGCTGGACGGAATGGAGGATCGCGTTCGGCGGGTGTGCTGGATCGTGATGCTGCTGTGTGGCCTTCGGAGCGGTGACGCCCGGTTAATGAAATGGGAACACATCGATGCCAATGGCGTGGTGACCCTGCCGTCACCAAAGGGTGGCGAGGCCAAGGCGTTCAAGCTGCCTCTGCCCCGGTTTGTGCGGCAAGAGTTGGAAGAAGTTCGCGAACTGACCCGGCCCCTCTGCTCGCCCTACGTCTTTGCATCCCCTACCGCGAAATCCGGCCACATTGTCAATGGCGGAGCAATACTCGGCCAGTGCGGCGGCGTAAAACCAGGCCATTTGAAGCGGGGGTGCGCCATGGCGCGCGCGCTCACCACAGAGCTGGCGCGTGCCATGGCGCACTGGCCCGTCAGGGCCGATTGCCGGCAAATGTCTGGATGGTGATCAGCGCCGTTTGCGGGCTGTGCTGTTGGCGAGACGATAGCTCTCGCCATTCATTTCGAGGATGCTGACGTGGTGGGTCAGTCGGTCGAGCAGCGCGCCGGTCAGGCGCTCGGAACCGAAGGTCTCGGTCCATTCGTCGAAGGGCAGATTGCTGGTGATCAGCGTGGATCCGCGC
>JBGSQL010000209.1:0-10664 GCA_041738105.1 Rhodobacter sp.
ACCTCGGCCACCGGGGCCGGAACGGGGGCCGGGGCCGGTGTGCGGATCCGCGCGATGGACTCGCGCAGCGCGCCTTCGGGCAGCGGGTAGGGCACGAAATCTTCGGCGCCAAGGCGCAAGAGCTGGTGCAGGGCGATCGGGCTGACCTGATCGGCGATCAGGATGACCTTGACCTGCCGCTCTTTCGCGGTGGTGATGATCTCGGAAATCCGGGTCAGATCGGTTTCGTCATCGCCATCGACCGCGATCGCCACGAATTCAAGCGTCGCGGCCTCGGGCTGATCGAGAAAGACGAGCGCATCCTCGAACGAGAGGTCGCCCCAGCTTTCGCCGAGTTCAAGTTCCATGTCGTCGATCAGAAGATCAAAGTTCTGCACATCCCTGGAAATCGTGCACGCCAGGATGGGTGCCGGTTCCGGTTGCAGGCTCGCCACGCTTGTCATAGCCTCTCGTCCCTTTCCACCAAGGGCCTGACGGAGGTGCGGTTGGTCTGTTCCGCAAGGAACGGTCCGCCTTCTTCCGCCCGGCCCGCGCACGACTCGTCTCGCGTGCGCACTGCTGCCATTGGCGTCAGGTTGTTGGGGAATGGTGGCGAGAATTGGGCTAAAAAAACGTGATTGTTTGGTATTTGGCGACTGTTCTGGGGCCCGCCGCCAGATTGCGGCGGCGGGGCGCCCTTAGCCGCCTTCGCCCGGGTTCGTCTGGGTCTGGATGATGCGGTTTGCCGGGTGGCGGTTTGTGGCAGAGGCCACATACTCGCGGAACACGACCTGCGCATATTTGCCGTTCAACACGGTCGGGTGGTTCTGCACGAAGCCCGAAACCTCGGTCACGGTGCGGCGGTTGCGCAATTCGGGCGCGGTTGTCTGCACCAGCGGCTGCGTCTTGCCGAACGACACCAGCGCCTCGAGCCGCGAGCGACTGATGCCCTGGCTGCCAAGGAAGGCCACCACGGCCTCGGCCCGGCGCTTGCCCAGGGACTGGTTGTAGGCGGCGCTGCCCACCAGATCGGTATGGCCATAGACGCGGAACCGCACCTCGGGGAACTGGCGGATCCAGTCGGCCTGCTGGCGCAGGATCGCCATCGCATTCGGATCGAGCTGGGACGAGTTGAAGGCGAAGTTGACCGTATTCGGAACCTCGCTGGCAAAGCGCTGCCCCAGCGCGAGTGTATAGCTGATGTCACCCGACATGACGCCGGTGTTGTTCATCGTCGCGTTGCCGAAGTCGCCAGTCTGGACGGCGCTTCCAAGTTCCTGATCGCAGCCGGCAAGGCCGAGGGCGGCGAAGAGAATTGCGCAGGAGGTGATCCGCATGGCCTACTCCATCACATAGCCGTAGGACCCGGTGAAGTCCTGGCGCGCGACTTCGCCGGCTGCACCGGTCGGGGTCGCGCCATTGGTCTTGCCGAACAGGAACAATTCGCGCTCGGTCGGGATGCGGACGCGATCCGTCGGCAGGGCAAGGGCCTGTCCACGGGTCGGCGTTACGAGGTGCGGCGTCACGATGATGACCAGCTCGCTTTGCGCGCGCTGAAACTCGGTGCTGCGGAAAAGCGTGCCCAGAACCGGAATGTCGCCCAGCCACGGCACCTGGCGATTCAGGTCGTTGAAATCGTCTTGCAGCAGGCCCGCGATCGCGAAGCTTTCGCCATCACGCATCTCGACCGTGCTCGACGTCTCGCGGCGGCGGAAGGCGTTGATCGAGAAGCCTTGGCTTTCCAGCGTGATCGTGGTGTCGATCGAAGACACGGCGGCGTTGATCACAAGGTTGATCGTGTCGCCATCGACAACGGTCGGGGTAAAGTTCAGCTCAACCCCGAACGGTTTGTATTCGATCGCGATCTCGTTGTTGCCCGAGGACACGGGGATCGGATATTCGCCACCCGCCAGGAACTTGGCCTCTTGCCCGGACAGGGCGGTGAGGTTCGGCTCGGCCAGCGTGCGGACCATGCCCTTGGTTTCCAGCGCTTCCAGCAGGACCGCGAATTCAAGGCTGCCGCTGGAGAAGTTGATGCCAACCGCCCCTGCCGAATCACCACGGATCGGGAACAGATTGCTGCCGATCGCGCCATCCAGCGCACCACCGGCGGTCAGGCCGCCGCTGGCGAAGATGCCGTCCGATCCGCGGATGCCCATCGAGGCCGAGAGGTTCTTGCTGACCGAGCGCTGCATTTCGGCAAACCGCACTTTCAGCATCACCTGCTGCGTGCCGCCGACCGTCATCAGGTTGGACACGCGTTCGGGCGCATAGCGTTCGGCAAGATCAAGGGCGCGGTCCAGCTTGGCGGCGCTGGAGACCTGACCCGACAGCACGACGCCATCGTTTGCGGTCCGGACCTCGATCGGTTCGTCGGGAAGGATCTGGCGCAGCCGTTCCTTGAACTCGGCCACGTCAGGGCTGACGTGAACATCGACGTTCGAGATCAGCCTGCCATCGGCGGAAAGGAGGGTCAGCGTCGTGCGGCCGGGCGCCTTGCCCAGAACGTAGATCGACCTGTCCGACAGGGTGGAGATATCGGCGATGCCGGGGTTGGCGATCGACAGTTCCGCAAAGGGTTCGTCGCTTTCCACGACGACTGCGCGGTTCATCGGCACGTTCAGCGCGGTCGATGGCGCCCCTTGCATCACGCGTAAGGTTTCTGCCTTTGCCGGCCCGAGCATTGCCGGGACGAGCGCCGTCGATGCCATCGCGGCGGCCAGGAACCCGGCCTTCCAGAAAGAGCGACTGCTCATATGACCTGCCTCTTCATCACGCCTCAAACCGGGTCTTTTCGCCCGCTCTTGATAATCAAGATGCCGCAGTTGTGGCTTTTTAGCAAGAATCAAAAGCTTGGCAGGTGGTTTTGATGTAGCCATCCTGCCACGCTACGCAATTTATGCCATGTGCGCGGGGGCCTGACGCAAGATGCGGTAGGCCCCCGGCCCCGTCAGTTGGTGCAGGGGATCGGCATTTCCAGCACTTCGGCGCCCTTGCGGGTCTTGACGGTGCAGACGCGTTCCTGTTCCACGACTGTCACTTCCTCGGCCTCGATGCCCAGCAACTCGCTGCTGTCCACGTCGATCGCTTCGGCGGTCTGATCGTCGCCAGAGCCGACGAGGGACAGCGACAGCCGGCCGGTGGCCTGGGCCTGGGCCAGGCGGGCAACCTGCTGCGGGGTGACGGCAACGGTCACGGTCCGGGCGATGATCGCGCCGGTCGAGGTATCGCTGTTGGCCTGCTGGTCGATCGCGACCAGTTTGACCCCGGTTTCGATCAGGCGGGTCAGATCGCCATCGGAACGCGAGACAGCACCGGTCCAATAGACATCGACGATGTCATCGGGGCGCAGGAAGCCCGACACGCCTGACGAAACATCGACACTGATTGCGAAGGCGCGCATCCCCTTGGCAAGGCGGGTGGTGATGCCGGCGTCTTCACCCGGTTCGGTCACCTTGGCGGCGAGGATGGGTTCGAACTTTTCCATCTGGCGCAGCACGAGGCGCGGCTTGGCGCCGACCGGGAACAGCATTTCCTTGTCGGTGAAGGCGCCATCAGGCAGGGCAGCCTTGGGCCAGGGGATCTGGCGCACGTCGGCCTCGGTCAGCTTGTCGCCATAGGCAAACGGTTTGCTGACGATATAGACGTTCACGAGCGGGCCCAGTTTCGCCAGCGTGGCGCGTTCGCGGGCCAGCTCCGCCTCTGTCTGGGTGATGTAGCCCTGTGCCATGTAAACCGCAAAGCCTGCCAGGGCGACACCCAGGATCAGGACCAGTCCGAACACCATACGCATGCCTTATCCTCTCATCGATGATCACGTCCCGCCGGTTGGATCGGGCGGGTCCTCGCCTATCGTTCTGCGGAAACAATGGTGGGGAATTGAGGCGGATTCATGGACCGTCCGGGGCAATTGCGCGAAAGTCGCGGGGTCGACGCAGGGCTTGGTTGGTCAGGGCGTGGTCGGCGGGGGGCGGCGAAAAGACAAAGCCGCGTCCCGTCAGGGCGCGGCTGTCAATCGTCTTGTGTCGGAGCGGTCTCTTGCGCGGATTGGCGCGCTTTTCCAGCGCTGTCAGTGCAGGGCGACGGCGGCTGCCATTGTCGTGTCGAGTTGCTCGCTGAAGGCGCCGGTTGCGCTGAAGATGCCGTCCGTGAATGTGGTGATCACGACCAGCCCAAGCCCCACGATGCCGGCCGTCAGAACGACCCAGTCGACCGTCACGGCGCCACTCTCGTCGGCAAGAAAAGCGGTCAGGGTGCGAAACGGGGTCATGTCTTGTCCCTCAACTGTCTGTTCACGCTAGCAAATCACTCGTTATTGTAGGCTCGCCGCGCCCGTTGCAGGGCGCGGCGAAGCTTGTGATCAGGGGGCCGCCGGCGCGTCGCCGATGGTGGCCGCGGTGTCCATAGCGGCGCCGAGGTCGGTCACGATGTCGTTCGCAGCGGTCGTCAGGCCGCCCGAAACGGTCTGCATGACAACCAGGCCCAGGCCCACGATGGCGGCGGTCAGCACGACCCAGTCAACCGTCACGGCGCCCGATTCGTCGTTGTGGAAGTTCTTGAGGATATTCAGCAGTTTCATGGTGTGTCCCTTTCCAAGGAGATTGTTTGCAGTCACGTCCGCCGCGTCGGGTCTCTTCCTTTCCGGCCTCTGAACCGGTCCGATTTCCGTTCGGCATGGGCATATATGGCCTCTGAATCGTGGCCCGATTTGGGCGGGATCAGGGAATTTCTTGACAAGGCCCTAAAATCGCAGAAAATCTTTCAACTATCTGATAATGAAAGATATTTATTTCTGGGTGTTCTTTCTTCCCATTTTGGGCTCGTGCATTTCTGCCGCAGCGGCACGAATCATTGGCCCGTGATCGCCCAAAACGATGGCGCGCCGGGTGGTTTTCTGAGATCGTCACGCCAAGAAAAAAGAGCAGGCCCCACCAAATGCGGGTTCTTACCCTGGCCATGATCGCGACCTTGATGGCCGCGCCCGGTGTGGCGCGCGCCGAAGCCCTGTCGGGGCGCGACAGCTTTACCTTCAAGCGGATGAAGCCGCCCGAGCCGGGCGCCAAGCGGATTACCGTGCAGATCGACCCGGCCGAACAGGCCCGGCGGCTGGCCGCCTATCCCGACGCCAAGCCGCGCCGCGACGAGACGGTGCTGGACCCGGTCACCCAACCGGATGGCGTGGCCGCCGCGCTGGCGCCGGTTCCGGTGCCACGCACCAGTTATGGCTGGTTCTGGGACAAGGTTCCAACCGCGATCACCGCGCGCGATGGCCGCTTTCCACAGGCAATCGCGGCACTGTCGCAGGGGCCGGGCGGGGCGGCGGTGCGTGCGCCGCGGTTGCAGGCGATGCAGGAGATGGCCTCGAAATACGGCACCGACATCCTGAAGGCGACGCTGGGTACCGAAGTGTCACCGGCGCTGGTGCTGGCGGTGATCGGGATCGAAAGCGCGGGGCGGACCGATGCGGTCAGTTCGGCCGGGGCGGAAGGGCTGATGCAGCTGATCCCGGCCACGGCCGAGCGATTCGGCGTGACCAATTCCAAGGATGCGATCCAGAACATCAAGGGCGGGGTTGCCTATCTGGACTGGCTGATGAAGCGGTTCGACCGCGATCCGCTGATGGTGCTGGCGGCCTACAACGCGGGCGAGGGCGCGGTCGAGGCGAATGCCGGCGTGCCGCCCTATGCCGAAACGCGCGACTATGTGCCCAAGGTGCTGGCGGCGTGGCAGGTGGCGCAGGGGCTGTGCCTGAGCCCGCCGGAGCTGGTGAGCGACCCTTGCGTGTTCAAGATCATCTCGGCCAGCAACTGATCCGGGCGGCGCGGGGGGCTGTCTGCCCCCCAAAGCCCCGGACAGGTCCGGGGCTTTCCCCCCGAGGATATTTGGGAACAGAAGACCCTCAGACGCTGAAGGCGTCGGCCCACTCGGGGTGGCGCAGGCGCTGGGAATTCACGAAGGGGCAAAGCGGCATCACCCGGAACCCGTCCGCGCGTGCGTCCGCGACCAGTCGGGCGACAAGGGCCGCGCCGGCACCGGTGCCGCGCAGCGCGTCAGGCACGCCGGTGTGGTCGGCGATGACAAGCTGCGGCGAAGCGATCGAGAGCGTGAGTTCGGCCTCGACCCCGTCCTTGCGCAGCACATAGCGGGCCTTGGAGCCGTGCTGCTCGCGCTCGATCACGAACTCAGCCAAGGATCGTCGCCTCGGTTGCCGCGCGCAGGCCCGCCTCGGTGACGCCCTCGGCCAGCTCAACGATGGTCAGCCCGCCCGGCACCACATCGAGCACGCCGAGGTTGGTGATGATGCGGTCCACGACGCCCTGGCCGGTCAGCGGCAGGGTGCAAGCATGCAGCACCTTGGACTCGCCATGTTTCGAGGTGTGATCCATCACCACCACCACGCGGCCCACGCCCGCGACCAGATCCATCGCGCCGCCCATGCCCTTGACCAGCTTGCCGGGGATCATCCAGTTCGCCAGATCGCCGGTTTCGGACACTTCCATCGCGCCAAGGATCGCCATGGCGATCTTGCCGCCTCGGATCATCGCGAAGGATTGCGCCGAATCGAAGAAGGCGGTTTGCGGCAGTTCGGTGATGGTCTGCTTGCCGGCGTTGATCAGATCCGCGTCTTCCTCGCCCTCATAGGGGAAGGGGCCCATGCCCAGCATGCCGTTTTCGGATTGCAGCGTTACCTCGATGCCGGCGGGGATGTAGTTCGACACCAGCGTCGGGATGCCGATGCCGAGATTGACATACCAGCCGTCCTGAAGCTCCTGTGCGGCGCGTGCCGCCATCTGGTTGCGGTCCCACATCTTATGCCGTCTCCCGCTTGCGCACGGTGCGCTGTTCGATCCGCTTTTCATGCTGGCCCTGGATCAGCCGGTGCACATAGATGCCCGGCAAGTGGATCATGTCGGGGTCGAGGCTGCCCATCGGCACGATCTGCTCGACCTCGGCCACGCAGACCTTGCCGCAGGTCGCCGCTGGCGGGTTGAAATTGCGGGCGGTCTTGCGGAACACGAGGTTGCCCGAGGGGTCGGCCTTCCACGCCTTCACGATCGACAGATCCGCGACGATGCCGCGTTCGAGGATGTAAGTCTGGCCGTCGAACTCCTTGTGCTCCTTGCCGTCGGCGATGACGGTGCCGACGCCGGTGCGGGTGTAGAAGCCGGGAATGCCGGCACCGCCCGCGCGCATCCGTTCGGCCAGCGTGCCCTGCGGATTGAACTCCAGCTCCAGCTCGCCCGAGAGATACTGGCGCATGAATTCGGCGTTCTCGCCCACATAGGACGAGATCATCTTCTTGACCTGCCGGGTCTCCAGCAACACGCCAAGGCCGAAACCATCGACACCCGCGTTGTTCGAGGCGACGGTCAGGTTCTGCGTGCCCGCATCGCGGATCGCCGCGATCAGCAGTTCCGGGATGCCGCACAGGCCAAAGCCCCCCGCTGCGATCAGCATCCCGTCGAACAAGAGCCCGTCGAGGGCCTCTGACGCCGAGCCGTGTACCTTTTTCATGCCGCCCTCCCGCAAACGTCTGGGCCTGTTCTGAGGTCTTGCGCCGGCATAGTCAATTGCCGCGCTGCAGCGCCGGGTCAGGCCTTGGCGGCCTTGGGCGCGGCGGCCTTTGCCGCCGCCGGCTTTTTCGTGGTGCCCGTCTTGGTGGTCTTGGTGGCCGCCGTCTTGGTGGTGGCTTTCCTGGCCGCAGCCTTCTTGGTGGCGGTCTTCTTGGGTGCGGTCTTCTTGGGTGCGGCGGGTTTGGCGGCCGCCTTGCGCGGGGATTTCGATTTGCCCGCCTTTTCCGCGATCAGCGCAAGCGCTTCGTCCAGGTTCACGGTTTCGGGCGCGAGTTCTTTCGGCAGGGTCGCGTTGACCTTGGCCCATTTCACATAGGGCCCGTATTTGCCCGGCATCACCTGCACCAGCCCGCCGTCGGGATGGGTGCCAAGCTCGCGCAGGGGCTCGGCGGTTGCGGTGCCGCGCCCGCGCGTGGCCTTTTGCGCCAGCACTTCGACGGCGCGGTTCATGCCGATGGTAAAGACCTCGTCCACGTCGGCGATGTTGGCATAGGTGCTGCCATGCTTGACGTAGGGCCCGAAGCGGCCGATCGCCGACTCGATCATCACGCCATCCGCTGGATGGGGGCCGATCTGACGGGGCAGGTTCAGCAGCATCAGGGCGCGTTCCAGCGTCAGGCTGTCGGTGGCCCAGCCTTTCGGGATGCTGGCGCGGGGCGGCTTTGGCGCCTCTTCGGTGGCCTCGCCGCGCTGCACATAGGGTCCGAAGCGGCCGTTGCGCAGGGTGATCGGCTGGCCGTTTTCATCCTGCCCTAGCACCTGGCCGTCGGTGAAACCGGGAGCGCCTTCGTCACCATTGACCGAGATCGGGCGGGTGTAGCGGCAGGCGGGATAGTTGTCGCAGCCGATGAAGGCACCGCCCGAGCGCGCCGTCTTCAGGTGCAGCCGGCCCGTGCCGCAGACCTGGCAGACGCGCGGGTCGGATCCGTCGGCGCGCGGCGGATAAAGGTGCGGGGCCAGGAATTCGTCGATCTTGTCCAGCACCTCGCCGATCCGCAGGTCGGCGGTTTCGGCGATGGCGGCCGAGAAATCGCGCCAGAATCGGGCGAGCACTTCCTTGTAGTCCCGCTCGCCGGCGGAAACGTCATCGAGCTGGCTCTCGAGATCGGCGGTGAAATCATACTCGACATACTTGCGGAAATAGTTGGTCAGGAACGCCGTCACCAGGCGACCCTTGTCTTCGGGGATCAGCCGGTTCTTGTCCTTGCGGACGTATTCCCGATCCTGGATCGTCGTCAGGATGCTGGCGTAGGTCGACGGGCGACCGATGCCGAGTTCTTCCATGCGCTTGACCAGCGTCGCCTCGGTGTAGCGCGGCGGCGGCTGGGTAAAGTGCTGTTCCGGTGTGACCGCGCGTTTCTCGGCGGGCTCGCCCGGCATGATCTGGGGCAGGCGGGCGCCATCCTCATCGCCATCTTCGTCGCGACCTTCATCGTAGATCTTGAGGAAGCCGTCGAACAGAACGACCTGGCCGGTGGCGCGCAGTTCGACCTGCGCGTCGGCGCTGGCGACATCGACCGTGGTGCGTTCCAGCCGGGCGGCGGCCATCTGGCTGGCCAGCGTGCGTTTCCAGATCAGATCGTAAAGCTTCTTCTGGTCCGCCTCGAGGCGCAGCGTGTCGGGCGATGCGGCCATGTCGGTGGGGCGGATGCATTCATGCGCTTCCTGCGCGTTCTTGGCCTTGTTCTTGTACATCCGGGGGCTGTCGGGCACGTAGGCCGGCCCAAAGCGCCGTTTGATCTCATCGCGCGCGGCCATCACCGCCTCGGGCGCCATGTCGATGCCATCGGTCCGCATGTAAGTGATGTGGCCCGCCTCGTACAGGCGTTGGGCGGTGCTCATGCATTGCTTGGCGCCCATGCCGAACTTGCGGCTGGCTTCCTGTTGCAGGGTCGAGGTCATGAAGGGGGGATAGGGGTTGCGTGCGGCAGGCTTGGCCTCGACCGACTTGATGGCGAGGGGGCGGGATTGAACGGCCTGAACGGCAAGTTCGGCCGCGGTCTGGGTGGGAATGTCGAACTTGTCGAGTTTCTTGCCGCCCAGAACGGTGAGGCGGGCCTCGAAATCCTGCCCGCGCGGGGTTTGCAGCGTGGCGGCGACCGTCCAGAATTCGCGGGCACGGAACGCCTCGATCTCCATCTCGCGGTCCACGATCAGGCGCAGGCAGACAGACTGCACCCGGCCGGCGGATTTGGCGCCGGGGAGTTTGCGCCACAGGACGGGCGAGAGGGTGAAGCCCACGAGGTAATCAAGCGCGCGCCGCGCCAGATAGGCATCGACCAGCGGCTGATCGACCTGGCGGGGGTGGGCCATCGCCTCGGTCACGGCCGCCTTGGTGATGGCGTTGAAGGTGACACGGCTGACGGTCTTGCCCTTTTTGAGCGACGAGGCGAGCGCCTCTTGCAGGTGCCAGCTGATCGCCTCGCCCTCGCGATCGGGGTCGGTGGCGAGGATCAGCGTGTCGTCGGTCTTCAAGGCCTCGGCAATGGCGCGGACATGTTTTTTCGACTCGGCCGCCACTTCCCAGGTCATGCCGAAATCATGCTCGGTGTCGACCGACCCATCCTTGGGCGGAAGATCGCGGACGTGGCCGTAAGAGGCGAGCACGGTGTAGTTGGGGCCCAGATACTTGTTGATCGTCTTGGCCTTGGCGGGGGATTCGACGACGACGACGGGCATCAATACCTCGATTCAATCAGCAGGGACGAAGCCCGGAGCGCATGGCGGCGCAAGATGAGAGCGAGGGGGGGCAATGTCAATGGACGTGACGGCGCCGGCCCGGAACGCCGCAGGGCTAGGCGGGCGACGGGGGTGCGACCGGGCAAGCCCCTGTTTCTTCGAGGGTTTGCGTCTTTTGGGGCAGGCCGGTGCGATTGCGGTCGCAGATGGCGCGGGCAAGCCGCGTCAGCCGCAGCGCGACACCAGCCCCCCTGCCTGGCGCAGAACCCGGCCATCGAGTTCCAGCGTGAGCAGTTCCTCTGCAACGCGGGCCGCGGGTTGTTCCAGATCGCGGATCAGCTGGTCTTCGGCCATCGGGCTTGGCCCGAGCCGGTCAAGGATGCGGCTGTGCAGCGCGGCGGTTTCTGCCAGCGGCCGGTGCGGCGGAGATCG
>JBGSQL010000210.1:0-4156 GCA_041738105.1 Rhodobacter sp.
TCGGCAACGGAAACCCCGGCCTCGTGCTCTTTCAAAATGCCGATGATCTGGTCTTCGGTGAACCTGCTGCGCTTCATCTCCGGTCCTCTCGGTTGGGCCAGAGTCTACCTCAAACTCGATTAGGCGGAGGGGGCAACGTCACCGTCGCCACGCCTCGGCTAAATCGCCCAGACGATCGCGAATTTCAGCCAAGCTTATGTATCCCTCGGGTGCAAACATCACCGTTCCCTCACTTCACAGTTGGCCCGGCGACATAGGCCGCCCAGGCATTCATCATCTTGCGCCGCTTCTCGAACACGTCCGATCGGGCATAGGGTCGCTCGACGGCATCGCCTGAGACGTGCGCCAGCGCCGCCTCTGCGATCTCGTTCGGGAAGTGCGCCTTCTCCTGCGTCCATGTTCGGAAGGACGTGCGGAAGCCATGGACATCGACGGGGAAGCCGAGTTCCTTGACCAGCTTCGAAAGCGTCATGTCGGACAGCGGGCGCCCTGACTTCGTGCCGGGGAACAGGAGATCGGCACTCATGCCCTTGGCTTGTCGCACGATCTCAAGGGCGCGCGGTGACAGCGGGATACGGTGAGCGCGCATCATCTTCATGCGCTCGGCCGGCAGGGTCCAGACCTTCGCCGCCTCGTCAATCTCGCTCCACAGTGCGCCGCGCGCCTCGATCGACCGGGTCGCCGTTAGGATCAGGAACTCAAGGCACAGCTTCGTCGACAGGCCGGCATCAGAGGCGCGAAGCTTGGCAAGAAAGGCTTGCATCTGGTCGTAGGGCAGGGCCTTCCGATGCTCGACCTTGTCAACCTGCTTCGGCAATCCGGCGGCAGCGGCGTCAACCGGGTTGTCGATGCGCCATCCCTGAGCCTGCGCCTACGTCATCACCGTCGCCATGCGCTGTTTCACGCGCCGGGCGGTTTCGGCCTTTGTGTTCCAGAGAGGCGACAGCACGGTGAGAACGTCGCCGCTCGTGATGTCCGTCATCCGCGCTTTGCCGATCACCGGGAAGGCGTAGTTCGCGAGGCTGGCCATGAACTGGTTGGCGTGTTTGGAATCTTTCCATGTTGGCAGGTGCAGATCGCAGACGCGGCGCGCCGCTTCTTCGAATGTCATCACCGCCAGCGTCTCGCGCTTGGACTGGATAGGATCTCCGCCATCACGCGCCATCTTGCGGTTTGCAAGGGCCTTGGCGCGGGCTTCGGCCAGGGGAACAAGATCAGGACTGCCGAGGCCAAGTTCACGACGCTTGCCCCGGATGACAATTCGTTGCACCCAGAAGCGCGATCCGTTCTTCTCGACGCGCAGATAGAGTCCATGGCCGTCGAAGTATTTGCCCGGCAACTTGGCGGTTTCGACCGCCCGCGCCGTGAGCGCTTTTGTAGGCCGTCTAACCCCGTCCATCCCCCACGCCTTCCCCCACATTGCACGGGAACAGGATGAAATATGGCGGAACGCTAGGGAATAAAGAGAACTCTAAAACTATGTTATTGTTGAATAGATTGGAATTTAAGGGAACGGTGCGGAAGCTATGGGTTCGACTTCCGAGGCCGCCATTTGCTTTTTTGTCGCGGTTTTGGAACAATGCTGCTTCCGCTCACAAATCGGCCTCAATCCATTGACGCGTTTCTCGCCAAGCATGAAAAACGGCGCTTGCGAGAACAAAAGCCTCGTCTGCGGGTTCTCTGCCGTGCAACATTCCAGTGCGGACGACAAACTTCAGCATAGGAATTTGAGATGACGAAGCATTTCGCAACACTGGCGCTGCTTGCTGCAGCATTTGGATTGCAGATCGGATCAGCCGACGCGGCAACCGTGCTGACGGATTCTGCCGTCTTCTCTGCCAACAGTGAAGGGAACAACTGGAACGGCTGGATCTGGAACACACAAGGCAAACCCGCCGATGGCCCTGATCGTTGGAACCTGTACTATTCCACGTCCGACGATCCGACCGATCCGACATTCATCAACTCGTTCAATGACACCCATACAGAAATTGCGATCGACATGCTTCCAGGCGTCTACGACTTCCTGATCTATGGGGAGAGCGTCACGACATCGATCGATCCGCTGCAACATTTCGTCCTCAATCTGTATTTCAACGGCAATCAGGCGGCGCCGGCGATCTCGGCGCTGACGGGCCCCTCGTGCGCTGGTGTTTGCCCGGCAGGCCATCCCAATGGTCTCGACCTGTTCGGAAGTGCTCCGCAGCAGGAGGCAAATACGCTTTCTTTCACGAATGACGGCGTTACCGTGACAGTGAGTGCCTTCAATTGGCTCTTGGGCGATGGGGTGGACAAGGTTTGGTCGAGTTGGGCGAACGATGCGCCTTATAGCACTGGAAGCGGCACGCCTGATTTCGTGGGGCGCCTGCAACTGACAGTGGCGCCTGTCGCACCCGTGCCCGTCCCGGCCGCCCTGCCGCTGCTGGTCGCCGCAATCGGGTCGCTGGCACTGGTCAGAAGGCGGTCTTTGCGCAGGTGACGCCGCGCGGGATACCGGGGACAATCAACTGCTTCCAGGGCCACCAGACTGCATCGCGACAGGGGGCCGTCGGCCCGGGCATCGAGCCCGCGCCGACGGCGTTGCCACGGTCGGGTGCCGGGGTCAGGTCTTTGATGGGGCGCCGCCCTCGAAGCGGTTGCCGTGGCGATAATCGCAGGGGGCTTCCTGCATTTCGAGGTGCAGCCGGGTGCCGGTGTAGGGATGGGCGCGCGCCAGATCCTCGTCGAAGTCGATCCCGAGGCCGGGGGCTTCGGGCAGCTCGATGAAGCCGTCCTCCCAGTGGATCGAATTGCGGATCAGCGCGAGGTGGAAGGCGCCACCGGTCTGGATCGTTTCGGCCATCAGAAGGTTCGGGATCGAGGCGGCGAGGTGGATGTTGGCGGCCCATTCGACCGGGCCGGCGTAGAGGTGGGGCGCCAGTTCGGCGTTGAAGACCTCGGCCATGGCGGCGATCTTCTTTGCCTCCCAGATGCCGCCGACGCGGCCGAGCGCGGGTTGCAGGATCTTGACCCCGCCCAGGCGCAGGAGCGCGCCGAATTCGGCCTTGGTGGTCAGCCGTTCGCCGGTGGCAAGCGGCACGCGGACATGGCGGGCCACTTCGGCAAACTCCATCAGGTTGTCGGGCGGGATCGGTTCTTCGTACCACAGCGGGCTGTAGGGTTCGAGCGCCTGGCCAAGCCGGATCGCGCCGGGCGTATTGAACTGGCCATGGGTGCCGAACAGCAGATCGGCGCGGTCGCCCACCGCCTCGCGGATCCGGGCACAGAAGGCGACCGAGCGGGTGATGTCGGACATCGCGGGCTGGTGCCCGGAGCGAATGGTGTAGGGGCCGGCCGGGTCGAACTTGACGGCGGTGAAGCCCTGGGCGACGCAGCGCGCGGCGGCCTCGGCGGTGCGGTCGGGACTGATCCAGAACGCGGAGGCATCCTCGTCCGGCTCGGGGTAGAGGTAGGTGTAGGAGCGGATGCGGCGGTTGATCGCGCCGCCCAGCAGCGCCCAGACCGGGCGGTTGCGGGCCTTGCCGAGAATATCCCAGCAGGCGATCTCGAGCCCCGAGAAGGCGCCGATCACGGTGGGATCGGGGCGTTGGGTGAAGCCCGCGGAGTAGGCCCGGCGGTACATCAGCTCGATGTCCTCGGGCGAGCTGCCCTGCATGTGACGCTCGAACACGTCCTCGATCACGGCGTTCAGCGCGCGCGGGCCGACGGTCGAGGCATAGCACTCGCCGTAGCCGACAAGGCCATCGTCGGTGGTGAGCTTGACAATGGTCCAGTAGCGCCCGCCCCAGCCAGGGGCGGGTGGCGCGATGGTGAAGATCGCAAGATCGGTGAGGCGCATGATGCAGGGCCTTTCGCGGGTGGTGAGGCCGGGGGCGCCGCCCCCGGACCCCCGGGATATTTAAGAACGGAAGAAGCCAGGAGTTCAGGCTAGGGGGTCGACCGCAGGTCTGGCGCGCAAGGGCGCGACATGGAGAAGGACGCAAGCGACCATGAGGGCGGCGGCCAGCAGGAAGGGCGCGCCCGGCGCGAAGACGGTCGCGCCGGGGCGGGTGAAGGCGCTGAAGACCGGGGTCATCAGCAAGGGCGCCACGATGCTGGCGATCGCGGTGAGGCTGGCGATCACGCCCTGCACCTCGCCCTGCGCCTCGGGCGGGGT